>JAPLWY010000017.1 GCA_026396355.1 Microcaldota archaeon | reverse complement strand
CAGGGCGGCACAGGTGCGCAGAATGGTGCTCAAAACCCACTTGCGCCGATAATTTCAGAGCTTCCTCCAGCCGTGCAGGAAGCAGCAGCCCCTGCGCTTGGCCTCATGGTAATTGGCGGAGGCGCGTTGGCGGTGGCAGCCGGCTTGGTCGCCTATTATTTCATTGCAAAAAGAAGAAAGCCCAGAAAACCAGCTTGACGCCTGAACCCGGCGCTATTCTTTTAAACCCTTGCAGGCGAATTAAAACAGCGTTTTGACTCTGATACGGGTTTTGCTATCAGATTTACCCAGAGGTAATAATATGGTTAGGAAAGAATACGTAGTCGATGAAGTAATAAGGATGATGAGCAACATCCAAAATGTCCGCAACATCGCGATTGTTGCGCACGTGGACCATGGGAAAACCACCATGACCGACTCATTGGTTGCGCGCGCGGGGCTCATAAGCAAGGAGCTTGCAGGCGAGCAGCGCGTGATGGACTTTGACGAGCAGGAGCAGGCAAGAGGCATCACAATCAAGGCTGCAAACATTTCGCTCGGCTTCAACTACAACGGACACGACCACTTAATCAACCTTATCGACACTCCCGGGCACGTGGACTTTGGAGGGCACGTGACGCGCGCCATGCGTGCAGTTGACGGAGTTGTGCTGGTAGTGGACTCAGTGGAGGGCATCATGCCACAAACTGAGACAGTGCTGAGGCAGGCGCTCAAGGAAAAGGCAAAGCCGTCCATATTCATCAACAAGATAGACAGGCTGATAAACGAGCTGCAGCTTGACGACAAGGCAATGCAGGCAAGGCTCATCAAGATCATCAACGGGCTCAACAAAATCATCGACCAATACGCCCCAGCGGACAAGAAGGACGAGTGGATGATAAGCGTTGCAAAAGGCAACGTCGCATTCGGCTCGGCATTCCACAAGTGGGCTGTCTCGATAAAGTCAATGACAAAATTCAACATCAAGTTCCCGGACATCTACAACCACTGCAAGGCAGGGGAGCACAAGGAGCTGGTGGCAAAGTCGCCCCTCGACGAAGTGCTGCTTGAAATGGTGATCGACCACCTTCCAAACCCAATGTACGCGCAGCAATACCGCATTCCAGTCATCTGGAAAGGCGAGATAGACTCGCCAGAGGGCAAGGCCATGCTTGCATGCGACCCCAAGGGCAGGACAATCGGCGTCTGCTTTGGCGTGGTGAACGACCCGCATGCCGGCGAGGTTGCCATGGTGCGATTGTTCTCAGGCACGGTAAGGAAGGGAGACATGCTTTTCCTTGCTTCCCGCTTAACCTCTGAAAAAGTGCAGCAGGCTGCAATCTACATGGGCCCTGATCGTGTCATGGTGGACAATGTGATTGCAGGAAGCATTGTGGGATTGGTAGGATTGCGCGATGTTTACGTTGGAGAAACAGTCTCTGACGGGCAGATGATTCCGTTTGAAGAGATCAAGCACTACTCAGAGCCAGTGGTGACAAAGAGCATAGAGGCAAAGGACTCAAAAGACCTTGCCAAGCTCATCATGGCATTAAGGCAGATTGGAAAGGAAGACCCCACGCTCCGCGTGGAAATCAACCACGAGACAGGCGAGCACCTGATTTCCGGCATGGGGGAGCTCCACCTTGAAATCATAGAGTACAAGATAACCAAGGAGCGCGGAATCCCGATTGTCACTTCGCCTCCGATTGTGGTCTACCGCGAAATGATTTCGGGCAAAGCCGGCCCGATAGAGGGCAAGTCCCCGAACAAGCACACCAAGCTCAAGTTCATTGTCGAGCCGGTGGAAACCAAGGTGTATGATGCAATGGTGGAGGGCAAGATACCTGACGGACGGCCAAAGGGCAAGTCTCTCGTTGAAACGCTGGTGGAGTGCGGAATGCTTCGCGACGAGGCAAAGTCGGTGATTGACATCCACAACCGCAACATCTTCATCAATGACACGCGCGGCATACAGTATCTCAACGAGATAACCGAGCTGATGATACAGGGCTTTGAAGAGGCGATGGACATGGGTCCGCTTGCCAAGGAGAAAGTGGTGGGCGTGAAAGTCAGGATTACCGACGCCACTATCCACGAGGACCCGGTGCACAGAGGGCCTGCGCAGATTATTCCGGCAACCAAGCGCCCGATTTACGCGGCAATGATTTACGCCGGCGTGACCCTGCAGGAGCCAAAGCAAAAGGTAACCATACTCTGCCCGCAGGACTACATGGGCAACGTGATTACCCTGATACAGGGAAGGCGCGGCCAGCTCGTTGGAATGGAGCAGGAAGGCGAGCAGTCCACCATCATCGTGAAGCTGCCGGTGGCTGACATGTTCGGATTCAGCAACGACTTGCGCTCTGCAACCCAGGGCAGGGGCATACCCTACCAGGAATATGCGGGCTGCGAGCCGCTTCCGCGCGACCTATTGCTGAAAGTGGTTAGGCAAATACGCGAGCGCAAGGGAGACAAGCCCGACCCGCCAACGCCCAATGATTTCTTGGATGCTTGAGAAAGCGTTTCTTCTTTTTCATTTTTCTTTTCCTTCAGTGCAAACTCCATTCACCTGCCGGCGCGCAAGGCATAAGGCATTATTTTAATCCTCCCCCTCGCTTCTTCCCTTGGTGCGCATTGGTGCTTGAATGATTCTGCCCCCCAGCATTCTGCAAGATTTCATTCTCCTGCTTCCGCTCTTCATTGCAAATGCCGCGCTTTTGCCCATTATGAGGAGAAAAATGCTGGGAAAGCTGCACGCGCGCGACTTCCAGCTAAGCGAATGGGCATTCGGAAAAAACAAGACAGCGCTCGGGCTGGCGCTCACAATAGCAATTCCTGCATTTGGCTATTGGCTGCTGCTTGGCAGCCCTCTTATTCTTCCTGGGATAGGGATGGCATTTGGCACGCACGCAAGCAGCTTCATAAAAAGGAGGCTGGGAAAATCCGAAAGCTCACCCCTTCCGCTTCTTGACCAGCTGGACTTTTTTGCAGGAGGCGTGCTCGGTCTGGCACTTTCCGGAATATTCCTCTCAAACTTATTGTTGATGGCAGCATTTACGGCATGCATACATCTCCTCTCGAACATGATTGCATTCAAGGCGGGTCTGAAAGATGTCTGGTGGTGAGCTCCTTGTAATACTGCTATCTGCTGTTCCGATAATCGAGAACAGGGGCGCAATGTTCATCGGCTTTGCGCTTGGCATCACTGACCCGGTTGTTTATGCGGCAGGCACTCTTCTCAATATTGTTAGCATTCCTTTCTGGAGCGCAATAATACGAAAAATCCCTCTTCCGCTGAAAAGAATCAAGGCAAAGCCCCTTGCCCACCTCCCCATCCTGATCACTCTTCCCTACAATGGCGTGAACATGGCATCAGTTCTCTACTTTGAGCGCGCGTTCTCAGCAACCCTCACTGAAATTTTCCCCTACCTCTCGCTTGGCATAATTTTCCGGGGCATAGTGACCTATCTTTTCCTGGTCGGCCTGCTAGGCTTTATGAGCATTTACCAAGCAATCACAATACTGGTGTTATGGTTCGCATTGCACAGGCTCTGGCAAAGCTTGGATGGGAAAAAGCGGTCGCAGTCGCTATTCTTGCGCTCGCGCTCCTCTTCCCAACACAAATAAAGCCCTTCATTGACACATTCGCATTCGGCACCAGCCTGGGGAAAATTTATGCATTCGCAGTTTACGTTCTGCTGCTTGCTTTCCTGCGCCTTCCCTTCAAGCTGGAAGGCAAGCATGTGCTGCTTGCGCTTGCAGTGCTGTTCGCATTCGGGCTTTTCGGACAAATTTACTACCAATCCCAATCCGGAACAGATTACGGCTCAAAAACCTTCATGTTTGACTCCCGCGGCTATACTTCCACTCACATAAATCACATCCACGTCTCCAAAACCAGCCTCTGCCTCATTTCCCCGAGCGATGACTTTGACTGCGCGCGCCCAGCCATCCCTTACCTCCCGCCCTTCTACCCCCAAATCGGCATGCTATTGCTCCTGATTGCAGTTGCAGCCTGCCTCTCCTATTATCCCTCACTCTCCTCCCCAGACAAAGTGGCATACGCAATTCTCTCATTCGCCTCTCTCAAGTGCGCGCTTGACGGCGGTTTCTTCAATTTTGAAAGCATTGCGTTTTTCATGCTAATTCCCTTCCTG
>JAPLWY010000108.1:13130-20848 GCA_026396355.1 Microcaldota archaeon | reverse complement strand
GATATCCATTGCAAAGCTCGGCCTATTCCTGGGGAAAATCTACTTCCAGCTTTCAGGCTTTGACAAGAAGGGCGACGAGGAAATGTATTCTTACTTGCTTTCAGACAAGAGGATAAGCTGGATTTCAAAGTGCGAGGGCAGGTGGGACTTGCTGCTTGGGGCGTATGTTGAGGACATCTTGCAGCTCAACGGGATAAAAAACGATTTCTTTTCAAGATACGGGAAATATGTGAACAGCTATGACATACTGTTTGCCACCGAGGCAAGCATCTCCCAAAGAACATATTTAGTTGGGGAAAAGGCTGCTCGCCCACGGAAAGTCGAGCGTTTCATAGGCAAGGGCAAGGCAAAAGTCAGCCAAACCGACAAAAAAATACTCAAGCTCATTGCCAATAACGCGCGCTTCAGCTATGTTTCCCTTGCGCAAGAGCTTGGGATTTCGCCGAAAACAGTCCAAACCAGGGTGCGCGAGCTGGAAAAGGCAGGCGTGATACAGGGCTACCTCACTTTCCTGAATCCAAACGTTTTAGGCTACAATTTCTCGAAAATATGCATCTACTTGCGGGATTATGAGGGCGAAATGCCATCTTTCCTGAAATACTGCTCAGAGCTTCCCAACGTTATCCACATAATCGAGTCGCTTGGCCCCTGGGATGTGGAGCTTGAGGCAGAGACAAAGTCCATGGCAGACTTCTACGCGCTCACCCACGACATACGCGACAAGTTCCCGGGCATTGTGAACAAGATAGAGCATGTGATGATACTTGAGGAAAAGAAGCTCGACTTCCTGCCTGAATGGTACTGATTCTCCAACTCAAGTTGAGGAATAAAAAGCAAAATAAAAACAGAAAAAAGAAGAAACTGAAAAAGAAAAAAACTAATAGATATGGTAGACACATGTCATTCTATCATTGGAAGGTTTGTCTGTCATTGGAAGGTAATGCACAACTGAACGCATAACTTGTTCACGTGCCCCTTCGACGTTCTTGCGTTCTTTCTTAGCGTCGTCATATATATTGGCAGCAGCATTCTTCAGGGTGCGCATGCTATTTTCAGCGGTTTCCTCCTTGAGATTTGCAAAGAACGGCGATTCCGGAGCTTTGTTGTTCCTTTCAAAGCGTTGTACATCTTTATTAACTCGGTAATGAACGGCTATCCCAGTTGCCCACTCTGATCGTTCTTTCTCTCTTGCTTCGGATAACTTTTTCCGAGCGTTTGCGGCTCTTTCAATAGCCTTAAGAAAAACGTTTTGCGTGTTGCCAACACCAGGTACGTTGACTACCTTTGCAGATGCGAGCTTTCCAGTTAAATTTGCATGAGTCATATATTATCACCGTACTAAATTATGTTACAAAAGGTATATAAATATGTCTATAACTGGGCATCCCAGTCAGCCCTCTCTCAAACTTGCCTTTGGCTAAGGCAAATAAGAAACTGAAAAAGAAAAAACTGGAGAGCTTACCTTGCACTGCGCGCCATCCGCTGCGGTTTTCAGAATTCCCGAAAGATTCACTGCTCGACGTAACGGGAATGACTTAGGGCGCCCGACACCTGCTTTTCAACGAGCTCGCCCCGTTTCTCAGCATCTATCCGGTAGGATATTTCAAACCCACTATCCTTTTTTTCCAACAGGGCCCCGTTCCACGGGGCGATGTTGCTCATGCCCACGAGGAATAACCCTATCTTTTCAAAGCCAAAGTGCCGGTGAACCGAAAGCCGTATTGCCTCCGGAAATGTGCGTTGGATGCATTCCTGATGGATGTCTGTCCTTATTATTGCACTGATGGCGCGCTCATTAAGAAGCTGCACCCTCACTTTTTCATCCATCTTGCACAGGACAGGGGCAAATACGCGCGCCATGGTATTCTGCATGCCGCATATTTGATGGCGCTTGTACCTGTTTGGCTTGAATGTTGGCTTTCTTTTTTCAACCTCGCGGTTCAGGAACTCCGATATGCTCCCCCTGAGATTGTCAAAACCGGACAATTCGCGTTCGACCACCAGCCGAATCCTTTCAGCGGCACCTGGCAGGGAAGCATCAATATACGACAATGCATCTGACAATCCCTTCGCATTTTGCAAAACGGATTCTTTCTTGACGTTCATTGCGCAGCCGTTGTAATTGAAATCATACAGGTCAAAAAATATCCAGGAATCGGTGGCTATGATGATTTTTGTCCGTTCATCAAGAAGACGCGCAAGCGTCTTCAGCGCTTCAATTTCCGCCCCGTCTGACTTATGCACGCAAATAACCTGGCTATTGTTTGGGGATTTGAATGGAAATGCCGGGAGTATGTAGGTTATTTCGCCGCTGGCATCAAATTGCCGTTCCATCCTGGTTTTTAGGTACTGGAGCTGCCCTCGCCGCTCGGTGGCGCAATTGCTTTTCAAGATGGGCGCAATCATTTCCAGCTGCCTGTCTATACTGCTCTTTTTCGATAAAATGTGCATAATGGACACCGCAATGCAAAGCAGGCTCTATGGTGTTCAATCGTGTTTATAAGAGTTTGTTTAAGGAAGGTTTGCACTGGGCATCTGAGGTAGGATCATGCCGCGCAGCCTCATTCATAATCTGCAAATCACGCGCCTTCGGCTAGGGGAAATAAGAAATAAAAAAGAAGAAAAACTGCGGGCTGCCCCGCAATCCAATTTATCTTGCGCTGCGCCTCAGGTATCGCGCTTCCCGGCACGCGAATTCCCTTCCCATCCACAATTTTCAATACCATTCCAATCACCTCAAATTCATTGTTTTAATCATTACCATCCATTCTGCCAGCCGCCAGGAGCTTTGACAACCTATTCAAAACAGCAGTAGCACAGAGACGCTTATCTTCATGTAGCGGAATCTCAGCCACCAGAACTCTCCAAAACAACGATGCCCCGCCCGCAATTATCCCGCCTAGCGCTAGAGTAAAAGGCCAGGCCAAGTCTCTCCCGTCTAGAAGGTCTAGATGAATTGCCTGTACGTAGGCCACGCAGGCCGTAACAAACGAACCTGCTCCTAAAATGTGCGTGTCTCTCCATACTTTGCGTGCTTTGCCGTATTCCAAGATGCGCGTTTCCAATTTCTTGGAAACTGACTTTGCTTCCGCCAGGCTGACTGTTTCCCCAGTCGCCTTCTCAATCACCTTGTGCACAGTTGCTTCGTAATTTGCGCGTTCGCCTCCTTTCTTTGCCTTGTCGCACGCTTTCCACATTTCCTTGACATCGTGCGTGGTAACGCGGGCATGTATGTTTCCAGCAACTTTCAATGCCATTCCAATCACCTCGAATTTTTCCTGGTTTGCACTAACTTTCACGCACCAGTACAATTCCCTCCCGGGTCTGGAGCGCTATCCCATCATCCGAAACTCCTGCAAAGGAAATTGCAGCTCCAAGTTCCCCGCGCTCATACGAATGGCCTTCAGCGACTTCTGCCATTTTGCCATCCAATGTGACCCTATATGCCGTCCAGCGCATCTGAACCCCCGATTCAATCCGGTGGTCTATCATTTCCTGCACTATGAACACCGCGAACTTGCAGTCGCTTGACACAACAATGTAGTCGGCCGTCAGACCCGCATCCCCATTGGCCGTAATCTGCTTGGAAAATATCGGGTCGCCATATTCCACTGTGTGGTACCCAACATAGGGGCGCTGGCTTTCCGAAATGCCTGCCTCCTGCTGCATTTCTATAATTCCGTACAGTATCTCGCCTGCTTTCTGCAGGGCGATCTTCCTGATCTCGTCGCCAGATTTTTTTTTGGCTCCATCTGACCGCTTCAGTTCAACATCAAAGTTCTCAGTCCATGCGCCTCCGTAGTCGCCGCGGATTTTCACCTTGAATTTAACTTTGGGCAAGTCTACCTGGACATCCTCTACAAAAGTATCTCTGATGTAATGCCGGTAGTCATCGTTTTTGCTTGAATAGGAATCGCGGAATTGGAATTCTCTGCCTTGGACTGTCTTTTGGCAGTACCCGGGCACGGAAATTGTCACCGCTATCTTGTTGTAGCGGGCAATGCCAACTCCCCCGCCAGGATAATGCGACCTTTCTTCGCGTTCAACAGATATGCCATACTTCTCTTCTACCTCTTTTGCCATGTTTTTTATTATTTGTTTAGCGGCTACTTCGTGTGGTTCGATCTTTTCGATATATATTTTTCTCTTAATCGCGTCGTACTTTTCAATCTGCTTGTCGAGTTTCAGCTTTTTTTCCAGTCTAAGTTCTTTGTCTTGAGCATAGCTTATGAACATCATAAGGGCCTCCCGCTGTTCCTCAAGAGCAAACTTCTTAGAATATACATCATCCCTCCTTTCATCATAGGCTTTTGCCAGGAGCTCGTGCTGTTCAAACAGTTCCAGCTTCCTAAACTCGCTCAATTTCATTTTTTTTGATTGCCACAGCGGTTTTGCTTTTTGTATCATTTCCTTCATCCCAACCACCTCGTTTTCGTTTTTCATTTTCCCATTCTGTTGTTCTGTGTTGTGTATTGTGGTTAAGGAGGGATATATAGTTAAGTATACCACTACAGGTATGCCTAATAGCAAGAATTATAACTGCTCGCGCGCATAAGGGAGGCATGGACACCACACTCCTGAAGCAGGCAGGGCTGACTGACGGCGAGGCGCGCGCGTACCTTGCGCTTTTGGGCCTTGGCCCGTCCACGACCGGCCCGATAGTGAAGCAGTCAGGCATCACTAAGTCCATAATTTACAGGATACTTTACAGGCTGGAGCAGAAAGGGCTTGTTTCGCACGTGGTGAAGGAGAAAACAATGCACTACCAGGCTGCTTCTCCCTCCTCGCTATTGGAGTATATTGAGAAAAGGGAGGCAGAGCTTGGGGAAAGCAGGAAGAGAATGGAGGAATACCTGCCAAAGCTTCTCGATATGCAAAAAACGGCAAAAGCATCCGAAGCGCAGGTGTATTTCGGCTTCAGGGGCATGATTTCAGCCCATGAGAACACCTATCTCCGGCTTTCAAAGGGAGAGGAATACTTCTACCTTGGCGTGCCGCAGGAGCAGCCAAAGCACTACCACGCATACTGGCAAAGAGACCATATGCGCAGGGTAAAAGCAGGAATAAAGTGCAGGCTGCTTTTCCACCCCAAAACAGGCGGCAAAGTGCTGGAAAACAGGAATGCATATCCGGGCTGCGACGCAAGGTACATGCCTCTTGAGATAAACACCCCTGTCTGGATAATGGGCTACAAGGATGTCACCATGATCAGCATGGTCTCATCAGACCCGATAACAGTCGAGATTGTGAACCAGGAGATTGCGAACTCGTTCAGGAAATATTTCGAGGAGTTTTGGGAGCAGAGCAGGAAACAAAAGTAACTTGTTGGCACTAAGGAAAATTAAAAACAGGAAAAATAAGAAATAAAAAAGAAGAAACTGAAAAAGAAAAAACTGAAGAGCTTATCTTGCGCTCCTGGCCATTCTCTCCGTCTCGTCGCGCTTCTTGATCGCGTAGCTCGAATTCGAGTCGTCCTTTGCGGCAAACTCTATTTCGTCAGCAAGCGCCTGCGCGAGCGTCTTTTTCTTGTCAAACGCGCCCATGATTGCGGCAAGCGCGATGTTGCGCAATGCCATGTCCAGCCTCCTCGAAGCTGAAACATCCACTGCAACCTGGTACGAGACTCCTCCCATTGCAACACGGGTGAAGTCTTCGCGCGGAGCCGAGTTCTGAACTGCATCCACCAGAAGCTGCACCGGGTTTTTCTTGGTCTTGGCTGCCACGGCGTCAAGCGCATTCTCCACAATGGTGAGCGCCTTTGTCTTCTTTCCCTGCAGCCTGCCATCAGTGCGGATTACCTTCCCCGAGGTTTTCTCCCCGGTCCCGCCCCTCATGAGCTTGTTTGCCAGCCTTTCCACAATGTTCACGTTGCCCTTGCCAAACTGCTTCTTGGCATGCCTTCCATAGCTGTGCGGAACATTGACCTGCTTGAGGCTGACATAGCCTGCAAGCGACGGGTCGCTGACTCTTACTTCCTTCATGTCATATTTGCCAAACAGCTTCTCATCCATGAAAACAACTCCTTATCTCTTAGGCTTCTCCTTCCTCTTCTGGACCAGCATCTGGAGGTCCACTCCGTTCACCTTGATTACCTTGTAGCGCACGCCGGGTATCGAGCCCATCTGCCCGCGCTGCGAGCCGCCCAGCCCGTCCACGGTGACCTCATCGTGCTCGTCTATGTAGTTGATGGCGCCACTGCGCGGTGCGAACGCGGTCACGAACTTGCCGTTCTTGACAAGCTGTATCTTGACGCATTTTATGAGACCAGAGTGGGGCTGCTTCTGCTCGAGTGACTTCTTCTCAATGACTATCCCCTTTGCCATTGGCGAGCCTTCCAGCGGGTCGTACTTCTCCTTGAGCTTGAGCTTCCTGCGCTTCCAGGTCTTCTTGAGCCAGCGCTGGTTCTTCCTCTTGCGGCTTATCGCCCTTCCTGACAATTCCCCTCGTCCCATAAACATTCCTCCATGAAAATTACTTAGAAACAAGCCTCAAATCGCAGCCGAACCTCCTCTGCAGGAGCGCGCGGCCGACCTTGATGCGGTCCCCGTTCCTTCCTATCGCGTTGCCACGGTCCTTTTCATCGACGGTGACATACGCTATCTTGGACTCCATTTTCTCATGAACATTTATATTCGTCACAGGTATGCTGCCAAAAAGGTTCCTGACAAACTGCCCCATATCCTCGGAATCCTCAAACACCAATACCTGCCTGGCAAACATGTTCCGCACGCGCGTTATGTTCGCGCCCTTCTTCCCTATCGCCTTCCCCAAGTCCCCCTGGTTCACTATGAATGCGATTGCCTGTTCTGCTATCAGGCAGTCCCGCACCCCTGCGACTGTCAGCGTCTCGAACGCCGCAATGCACTTCATGTCGTCCTTGGAGAGTTCAATCATTATTCCACTACTTTACAAATTGCATTATTGTCGAGTTGCCCTCGTCAAGCACGGACAGCACCGCGACGGTGTGGGGTCTTCCCACGATTGTCCCAAGCTCGATTGAGGTTCCCTCGAAGACTAGCACCGGGATTCCTGACATCTTGCAAAAGCCTGAAATATCCTGCGCTATGTCTTTCGGGCAGTTGCCTGAAAGCACGACAAGCTTCGCCTTTCCCAAAAGAGCCTTCTTGACTCCCCTGTTCGCGCCAAACTCGACCTTTCCGGCGTCCACGCACTGGCGTATTGCCTGCGAAAGCGACTTGCTGGCAGTTTCTGTTGATTTTTTCCTTGCCATCATAAACACCTGTAATTGGGTCTCTTCCCGTTAATTTCATCAAAACAAATAAAAACACAGCCTAATTTCACTGCAATTTCATCCTGAGCTTGACCAGGCCGGTTCCGACCGGCACAGTCTGCCCGATGATGATGTTCTCGGTGACTCCGATGAGCTTGTCCTCCTCGCCCTTCACCGCGGCATTTATCAAATGCTTGACAGTCTCCTCAAATGCAGCGCGCGCAAGCACACCCGCCTTCTCCCCTGACAAGCCGTGCCTGCCAATCGAGTTTATCCCGCCGTCCATTGTCATGGCGTCGGCAAGCAGCATGCAGTGCCTCACATCCACATTGAGGTTCTGCAGGTCCAGCACCTGCTTTATCTCATTCATGAGCGAGTTCCTCGCAGCCTCTATCCCGAGCACGCGCGCAATCTCCTGCACGTCGTTGCTGTTCAGCCGCGCGACATCGACTTTCGGGTGCTTGGCAACAGCCGCAAGGTTCGAGCC
>JAPLWY010000108.1:11730-13075 GCA_026396355.1 Microcaldota archaeon | reverse complement strand
ACCACGATTGTCCTGCTTATCCTCTCCATTCCCTTGATGTGGAGCACGCGCAGCTTGTTGGTCAGCCTGCGGATGTTCTTGAGGGACGTGGTGGAGGTTTTCACAATGATGGTTTTCTCATCCTTCATCTCCACTTTCGCGCCAGCAATGTCCTTTATCCTCTTCTTCACTTCATCAGGCTTGACGCCCTCGGCATCCATTTCGCTTTGCTCAAGTGTCACAATAATCTCTTTAGTGTCAAAGTTCTCCTCAATATAGGCAACCTTGTCCAGCGTGGTTCTTTCAATCTCCTTTGCCACTATTTTAGCCTTGTCATAGTTCTCGGCAGCATCTCCCTTAAGGTAGATGTCCATGATGGGCTTTTTGGGCTCCTTTCTCGCATCCACCAGCTCAATCAGGCGGGGAAGGCCGGTCGGCACCTGCTCCGCAACTCCGGCATAGTGGAAGGTACGCATGGTCATCTGCGTTCCAGGCTCGCCTATTGACTGTGCGGCAACAATGCCCACAGCCTCGCCGACTTCGATAAGGTTCTTTTTTGCAACCATACAATCACACCAACAAATGCCTGCCGTCTCGGCTAGGCGTCGTGCTCCTCGCGCTTTATCTCCTCGACCACCTGGGTCTTTGCATTCGCCTTCAATGGGTCCAGCCCGTCTCCGCCGTACTTGAACTGGACAAGCGCGCCCCTGCTGTCGCGCACCGACAAATCGGATGCCACCACCATGTCTTGCAGCGCGTTGATCAGCCTGCGCTGCATGTAACCTGACCGCGCTGTGCGGATAGCAGTGTTGACCAATGACTCTCTTCCTCCCATCGAGTGGTGGAAGAATTCAGTCGGGGAAAGCCCGGTCTTGAACGAGCCGAAAACGAATCCTCGCGCCGAGGCGCTCAGGTCGCCGCGCTTGAAGTGCGGCAATGTCCTTCCTCTGTAGCCGCGCGTCAGCCTCTTGCTCCTGACTGCCTGCTGCCCTACCATTGCAGCCATCTGGATTGCATTCAGGAGAGAGCCTCTTGCTCCGATTTTTGCCATGATGAGGGCGGTGTTCTCATAGCCAAGCGACTGCTCGACTATGGCGCCTGCCGTCTCCCTTGTCTTGGAAGTTATCTGCATGATCTTCTCTTCGAGGGACTCCTTGAGCGAAAGACCTGGCGAGCGTTCCAATGTCTTGTTCTTGTACTGCATTATCGCGCCTTCTATCTCGCGGCTCATGTTATGCTGCAATTCCTCGAGCTGCTTCTTGTTTTCCGGCTTAAGCGTGTAGTTCTGCAGCGACACGGACAGCCCGTGGTGGGAAATCACTTCCAAAAGCATGTGCGTGGAAACATCCACGAAGTCGCGCGCGGC
>JAPLWY010000108.1:9317-11680 GCA_026396355.1 Microcaldota archaeon | reverse complement strand
GATTCGAGCGCGCCCGCCTTCATTATTCCCTTCTCTATGACCACAATCGCGTCAGGGTCATCCTTGGGATCCTTTGTCCTGCAAAGCTTGCTCTTCACCTTGATGTTGAGGTCTTTTGGAAGCAGCATTGAAAGTATTAGCTTGCCCGAGTACTTCGCCCCCTTGTCAGGCGAGGGAAGCTTGGAAATATTCGCCATTGACAACAACTGGCACGTCTCGCTCTTGTCAAACTCGGCATCATGCCTGGTGAAATAATACGCGCCTGAGACATAGTCCTCCTGCGGCTTGATGATTGCATGGCCGTGCCTGGGCGAAATTATCTGGTGGTGCACCTTCATCAGCATTTCAGCCTCGACGCGCGCCTCCTCGTTCTGGGGCACGTGCAGGTTCATTTCATCCCCGTCAAAGTCAGCATTGTATGGCGGGCAGACCACGGGATTCAGCCTGAACGTCCTTCCAGGCAGCACTTTTACTGCATGGCACATTATCGAAATCCTGTGGAGCGAGGGCTGCCTGTTGAAAAGAACAGCATCGCCGTTCACCAGCTGCCTCTCAATCGTATAGCCTGCGCCGAAAGTGGCCATTATCTCCTCGCGCGCGCTTGGCGCCACGCGGATTCTCTTGCCATCAGGCCGAACAACGTATTCGGCTTTCGGGTAAGCGTCAGAGTTCACGTATTTCTTGCACTCCTCGATATTCCAGGAGGTCACGCGCACAGGCACAGTCATCTCCTCTGCCACTTCCTGCGCGATTCCCACTTCGGAAATTGAAATGTTCGGGTCTGGCGAAATCACTGTCCTGGCTGAGAAATTGACACGCTTTCCTGACAAATTGTACCTGAACCGGCCTTCCTTTCCTTTCAGCCTCTGCGAAAGTGTCTTGAGCGGCCTTCCCGAGCGGTGCCTTGCAGGCGGAATGTTGCTTGTTTCATTATTGAAGTAAGTTGTAACGTGGTACTGCACCAGCTCCCAAAGGTCTTCAATGATTAACTGGGGCGCGCCTGCGTTTATGTTCGCCTCCAGCCTCTGGTTTATCCTCATGATGTCCACCAGCTTGTGGGTGAGGTCGTCTTCAGAGCGGTCTCCGGTTTCAAGAGTGATTGAGGGGCGGACCGAAACAGGCGGGACCATGAGCGCGGTAATCACCATCCACTCAGGGCGGGCGTACTGCGGGTCAAAGCCAAGCATCCTCAGGTCCTTGTCAGACACTGCGGCAAGCCAGTCGCGAACCTCGGTTGGAAGCATCATTGCCCCGTCTTTTTGGAATGTGGTCGGGCGCATAAGCTTGATTTCATGCAGCTTTGCGCTGCAGTGCGGGCACTTGAGCTGCTTTTTCTTGCTCTTTGCCTTCATCTCGTCTTCCCTTTCACTCTCTATCATCTGCTCAAGCTCCTCTATCTCGCTCTCGGTAAGAAGAATTCTCTTGCACGAGTGGCAGCTTGACTTGAGTATGAAGAGTATCTGCTTGCCAAACTCAGGGTGGATGACTGGCCTCACCAATTCAATGTGCGCAAAGTGCCCGGCGCAGGTGCGTATCTTGCCTCCGCAGGTTTTGCATTTCAAGCCAGGGTCAATGACGCCCATTCTCGGGTCAACCAGCCCGCCGTCAATCGGGTAGGCGTCGTCATTATAGGTGTCCGGCACAGTGACTTTCACCGAGGACGCCTTCCTTATCATCTCTGGCGAGAAGAGCGAAAACTTCACGCGGTCAATCATTTTTGTAACAACCATGCAAAACACCAATCCGTCAACTTAAGCCTTGTCGCGCAGTATCAGCCTGGGGAAAATGCCAAGCGATTTTATCTCGTCAAGCAGCAGCTTGAATGCGTAGCTCATCTCGACCGCGTGGATGTCCTTTGCGTCCACTGACGGGTCGAGCGGGTCGTACAGCCTGTTTTTCGTGTGGTCCTGCACTGCGATAGTGCCTGTCTTTGAAGACACGAACACTGTCGTCTTGTCCGACTCGTCCAGCAGCCTCTCCTTCAGAAGCATGGATGCGCCATAGCCGATAAGGCAATCCCTTTCCATTTCTCCGAACCTCAAGCCTCCTTCCCTGGAGCGTCCTTCGGTCGGCTGGTGGGTGAGAAGCTGCACCGGCCCCCTTGAGCGCACGTGCATCTTGTTCGAAACCAAGTGGTGGAGCTTCTGGTAGTAAATCACTCCGACAAATATTTTGGTCTTTATTGCCTGCCCGCTGAAGCCGTCGTAGAGCGTTTCCTCGCCATACTCGTCCAGCCCGTAATCCCGCATTATCTTCTTGATGTCCTCGTCGCGGTCGCCGTCAAACGCTGTTGCGTCCTTCAGCTTTCCTGACTGGCACGAAGCCTTCCCGCCCAGCATCTCGAGCAAGTGCCCGATAGTCAT
>JAPLWY010000108.1:0-9285 GCA_026396355.1 Microcaldota archaeon | reverse complement strand
AGGTCAGGCGCAATGCCGTCCTTATTGAATGGCATGTCTTCCTGCGGGCGGAGCAATCCAATCACTCCCTTCTGCCCGTGCCTGGAGGCGAACTTGTCCCCAATCTCAGGGACTTTGATTGAGCGCATCCTGACTTTCACAAGCCTGGTGCCTGAAAGCGAGTCGCTCACCATTACCGAGTCCACAATGCCGCCTTCTCCAGACTTGAGCACTGCCGAATTCTCGCGCTTTTTTTCTTCAGTAACTCCGAAAACCGTGATTTCCTCAAGGAAGCGCGGAGGCGAGGTTTTCCCCACCAGCACATCCTTGTTGTCGCACTCGCATTCCGGCGAAATTATTCCGTCCTCGCCCAGGAAGCGGTATGCCTTTTCCTCGCGGTAGCCGCTTGTGTCCTCCGCCTCGTGCGTCTTGTAGAAGATCGACCTTCCCAATCCGCGCTCGACAGCGTTCTTGTTCATGACCACACCGTCGCCAATATTGTAGCCGTATGAGCTTGTGATTGCAACCACGAAATTCTGCCCTGCCGAGCGGTCGGCAAATCCCAGGAGCTTGTAGGGCTTGGTCTGCACAAGGGGCTGCTGCGGGTAGTACAAAATGTGTGCGCGGGAGTCGTTCCTCAAATTGAAGTTGACGGTGTAGGTTCCCAGCGACTGCTTTGCCATGGCGCACGCCATTGTGATTCTTGGCGATGAATTGTACTCAGGGTAAGGAAGCACTGACACAGTCACTCCAAATATTGAGCATGCGTCCAGCTCAAGGTGCGTGTGCTCAGGAGTAAGGTCTTCAGCCCTAAGAGCCACGTAAGCTCCTTCCTCCTCTTCAGCGTCAAGGTACTCGATTACTCCGAGCTTGACCAGCCCGCTCCAGGAGATTTCTCCCTTGCGAAGCTGCTCCACGAGAACAGGGGTGAGCCTGCTCTGTCCGCTCTCCACTACGATATAGGGGCGGCGAGCGCGTCCTCCGTCTGAATTAATGAAAAGGTCGTCTGTCTTTTGATTGTAGTAGAAATTCGCCTGCGAAGAAATGCTGCTGCTCCTCCTGCGCGTGCGAAGCTCGGACACCAATGCCGAGCCGTTCGCATGGTAGCCTATCAGCCTCCCATTCAGGTAGACGCTGTGGTCTTCTTCTCGCCAGCGATGATGTCAGACTTCTTTTTCCTTGCCTTCTTGCGCTTCAACATAATCACCCGGCTAAATCTTGACTCCCAGCTTGTTTATGACGTCCTCGATGTTCTTCTCGTCGTCTCCAATCGAAACCTCGCACAAGAGCGCAAGGTTTTTCACCAGCGCGCATGACGGCCCTTCAGGCGACTCGTTCGGGCAAAGCTTGCCCCAGTGAGTGCCATGCAAGTCACGCGCCTTGAAGTGCGGGTGCTTGCGGGAAAGCGGTGAAATTATCCTTCTCAAGTGCGAAGTAGTGGAGAGGAAGCTTGTCCTGTCCAATAACTGCGAAACTCCGGTCTGCCCGGCAATCCAGTTTCCGGTTGCCATCGAGTAGCGTATCCTGTCAGTGAGAGCATCAGGGCGCACCAGAGTTTGGACTGCGAGGTGCCTGCCTCTGCTGTCCGCCCTTCCTGCCTGGTATGAAACGTCCTTCACCAGGAACTGGAATGCATAGCGGAACAGGTCCTCCATCAGGTCTCCTGCGAGTTTTATCCTCTTGTTGGCATAGTGGTCCTTGTCATCCTGCGGGATTTCCCGGTAGGCGACCTTGCAGGCGCGCTCTGCCATCTTGCACAGGTAGTAGGCTTTCTTCAGCCTGTCCTCAGGCGCGCTTCCAATGTGCGGAAGCAAATAAGTGTCCAGCAATATTTCTGCGCGCTTCTCCTGGTAGTCCTTTGCCTGCCCTGGCGCCGCTTTCTTTCCAAGGTGCTCCAATGCGGTTGCACGGTTGTCCACCTTGTTTCCCTCGTCCATTTCAAAATTGAGAAGTATGTCGTTCCTTACATTCCTGTCATCCGAGAACTGCAAAAGTATTGCCTCTTTTTTCTCAAGCCCGAGTGCGCGAAGAACCGTGGTGAATCCCAAGTCCTTTGGCGAGGCTGGGAACACGACATGCATTGCGCCGTCGTTTGTCCTTTCAACCACAGAGCGTGCGCGGAAGCCGAACCTTGTAGAGAAAACTTTTGCGGTGATAAGGGTATTGTCTTTTTCCTTGGTGCACATTATCCTGTTTGGTGCAAGGTCCTCAATTGAAGTGAGCGCGCGCTCGCTTCCGTTTATTATGAAATAGCCGCCCGGGTCTGCAGGGTCCTCGCCCGCAGCAACCAGCTCGTCCTCGTTCATGTTGTCGAGGTAGCAAAGCTTGGATTTTACCATGACTGGCAGTTCGCCGATGAAAACTTCGGAGAACATCGTTTTTTCCACGCCGTTGAAGACAGGGATGATTTCCAGGAAAATGGGAGCCGCGTAAGTGAGATTCCTTGTTCTTGCTTCTGAGGGGTGGATGATTCGCTGCGCACCGTCTGCCTCGATGATTTTGGGCTTTTCAATCCTGATCTGCCCGAAGCGGAGCTCAAACCCCTCAACAGCAGGCTGGATTATCCCGACTCTGCTGACAATGGTCTGGATGCCCGAGTCAATGAACTTGTTGTATGAGTCCAAGTGCTGCTTGACCAGGCTATTTTCCTTAAAATACGCAGTTAGGAGTTCTCCCGACATAACATCCACCCTATAGTTGGCGACAATTCCTTGTTCGCGCAATGCGGTTCGTCTATGCGACGACCAGCCTGTAATACAGCGAGCCGTCTAGGCGAGTGATTTCGACTATCTGGCCTGTCTTTGCCCCGAGCTCGGCAAGCGCCGGATCCTTTGCCTTGATTTTCGGTATCTGCATCTTTGACGCGTGATAGTGCGCAAGCATCTTCTCGGAGTCGTCCTTCGAGAGCAATTTATGCTTCGGGATCAGTTCATGAGATGAAATACTTTGATCAGCCAAGGAAACACCTAACCAAACCGGGACGTGGGGGTTATAAGCATGCAAAAGTTTATAAAAGATGCTTTGGCGCCCGTATTGTTTGAGGCTAGTTAAGTCGGCGCCCGTCTAGGGCTTGGCTGCAGTTGCTTCAGTTTCGGTTGGGGTTATAGCAGCGACGGTCTTAGCCTGTGTTGCAGTGCTTATCGTACTGGCCGATGGTTTGGCTGGGATTGCGCTAGTGGAGACAGGAGTTTCTGCGGTTTTCGTTGCAGTTGAAACAGTGCTTGTCTTAGTGGCGGTTGCAGGCTTGGAAGCCGTGGTTGCAGTTTGAGTGGCTATTTCTGATGTTTTGCCCGTGCTTGCCTGCGGAACCGAGGATGTGGTTGGCTTTGTAACAACTGCCGCAGAGTTGTTTATCACAATCGCAGGTGCTATTGACAGTGGTTTTTCAGTTGCATTCGGCTGTGTTGATTGGTTTGTGGGCTTTGTCTGCGTTATGCCGGTTGAAATCGTAGATATTGTTGTCGCAGTAGCCGCAGTCGAAGGCGCCTCAGTCGCCTTGCACACATGCTTGCAGCCGTTCTTGTCCTTGTATTCGTGCACAGCAGTGTAATCATTGCAAACAATGTCCGCGATTGGCGCGCATGGAATTATTTTGGTTCCACTGATATTCAATGCTGAAGATGGCGCCTTTTTGCTCTTGGTGATGTTCAATGCCAAAGTGATGTTCTTGCTTGCTATTGCCGAAATATTGAGGCGGGTCCGATTGAAAATCGAGGTGTTCAAGGACTGGTTGATGCCAGTGCTGTTGTTCACAAGAAGCGACTTTGTGCCAACAAACGGCGTGAGAGGGGCGTAGTCAACTGCAGCCCCAATTATTTTGTTCCCTGAATTTGTCTGCGAATATGGGACACCCGCTCCATTGTCACCAATGTACAACAGCTGGAAGCCTGTGGAAGTGATGGTTCCAAACACCGATATGTTGCTGTCCATCACGTTTGCGTATATGTTGCCTTCGTTCGTGCCGTTAGGAGTAGTGGTGTTGAAGAAGTTATTGCCGGCAGTGCCGTCTTGTATGTAGTAGCCGCTTGTGGCGGTGAAGTTGTTCCAGTAGAATGTGTTTGAACGTGAAAAATCAATTTTCAGAAGAACAGATGTGTTGTTATTACTGCTTGATATAAGTGTGTTATTGACAAACACGTTATAATTGCGTTCTCCGTATCTAGAATTTATGTAAATGCTAGTCCAGCCGATGAACGTGCTATTGCTAATTATATTCGGGCCACTTTTGAAAATGTAAATACCTGTACTAGAATTGCTGATTCCATTTGAGTTAGTAATTGCATTGGAACCGCCCTCGCCAATGTAAATACCTGTACTAGAATCGCTGATTCCATTTGAGTTAGTAATTTCATCGGAATAGCCCCCTAAGATAAGTATGCCTGCTTCAGAAGTGCTTGTTCCATTCGAGTTGTCGATTCTATTCCGCGATCCTTTAACCACGTAAATGCCAGTGCTAGAATTGCTGATTCCATTCGAGTTGTTGATTAAATTTCCATCGCTTGTAGTCAAGTAGATTCCGTAACTTGAGTTAGATGCGCCGGTGGAATTAGATAGGATGTTATCGTAACCATGCAATACATGGATGCCATAGCTTGAGGGAGAAAATCCAAAAGAGTTAGAGATGATATTTGAATCGCCGTCACTCATGCAAATGCCGTGTCCCATTCCATCAACACTTCCCCTCACGTTGTCAACAATATTTTGGTAGCTTGATTCTAGATAGACACCATAGCCTGAACTAGAGTAGGCATCGGAATAAGTGATTGTGTTGTGGGAGCTATCGTAGAGATAGATGCCGCGCGAATTTTGCACGTAAGAATATGCACGGGTATTGTTTATGGTCCCACTGCTTGCACCATTGAATTCTACTCCTGCAAAGAAATTGGTTATGTTGCAATCTTTCACGTTTGTTTCGATTTGGCGGTTGGAAAAAATGCCTCTGCCAACTCCATTTCCAGTGATTGAATGCCCGTTACAAAGTATGGTTACATTCCTTGCCTGCACAGTGAAGCAGGTGCCTAGGCTGGTCAGGTTCCGTGTCACGTTGCAGACATAATTTGGAACAGATAGCACTCCGCAGTCGCAGTCTGGGGCCGTTGGCTTGTTTAGAGTCAGAGGCGCGTAATCAATTGATGCACCCACAGTCTTGTTTTGGGATGTGCCTGTGCCATATGGGTAGCCAGAGTTGCTGTCACCAATATACAGCGGAAAGCCAGATGAGAAGTATGTTCCGTCTACCCTCACTGCTCCTGAAATCACATTCGCGTAAATATTTCCTTCTCCGCTTCCGTTGACTGTGCTGTTGAGCAGGTTTGAGCCGTTCATGTCCTGAATATAGTAAGTTGGATTGAGCGTTCCTGTGAAATTGTTCCAGTAAAACAAGTTTCCGGAGGATGTTGGAGTAAGATAAACCTCTGTGTTGCCCGAAGAAATCCTGTTCCTGAAAATCGTATTGTTGGAGCTTGAGTCAAACATCATTGCATAGCCTGTGCCTGAGGTTGCAGTTGAGTTTGCTATCGTATTGTTCGAGCCTGCGTGGAAATCAATGCCAAACGCGGAATTGCTGGTGCCTGTTGAGTTGTTGATGCTTACATTAGTGCCATAGTCAACCATTATGGCTGTAAGATTGGCAATTCCGACGGAATTTGAGATTGTGCTGTTCCTGGTGTTCACCAGCCAGATGGCATGGTTGTTGGCAATGCCTGTAGAGCTGATGATTTTGTTGTTCGAGCCCATCTTGAAGTTGATGCCTGCGCAGGAAGATATCTGGCATGAGGTTGAATCTGCTCTTGTGTTGATTACACTTCCGCCAGTCACTCCGACGAACTGGATTCCGCGCCAAAAGCCGCGTATATTGCAGTTCCTTACTACTGTATTTTGCTGATCTGAGTAAACACCATTGCTGTCCTGGGAATTGTTCCCGATTATGGAATATCCGTTGCAGTCTATTGTCACATTGGGCGCGCTTACTGTGAAGCAGGTAGTGGAATCAGTCAAAATCGGGGTCACGTTGGATGTAAGAGTGTACACTCCTGGCGTTGAAATAGTGCTGCACATGATTGCACTGCAGGAAGCAATTATTGCGAGCAAGACTAAAGCTATAGCATTGAATCTCATTCCATATCCCCCAAACGAAACAAACACCTGTTCATTGCTCATTATTGTGGTGGAAAGGAATAAAAAGTGTATGGTATTGCAAAACAGGCAAGAAGGACACTTTCCCTACTCCACAACCTCGAATTTCACGCGCTCCCCGCTTCCCAGGAAAGCCGCGACATCAATCGCGCGGAAAGGCTCGGCTGCAATGAAATTCACCCCTCCCTTGTTGGAGAAAAGCCGCAAATCCTGCCTTGAAGGGCGCGCGCTTCCGCCAGGGTGCGAATGGAATGTGCCCACCACTCCCTCCATAACAGGCATCATCCAGTCTGAAAACGAGCTCATTGTCCTTGAGACCATTATTCCCGGCGGAATCAGCGTGTCCTCCACTGTCACTTTTCCCTTCTCCCTGCTTCCAGTAAGCAAACAAACGAATTCATTCGGGTGAGCTGCGCGCGCGCCTGCAAGCATTGACTCGAACGCGAGCTTTCTTATCTGGATTTCCACGAAGCTGGCATTGCCCGACTGGCTTTAAAAACACTTACAAGCACCGCTTCAGCTGCGTGTAACCATGCAAAAGGAAATCCTTCGCGTCTACTGCTCCCCTGTCCAGGACACTTATTTCCCAAAGATGAGATTTGAGATAGAGAAGGCGGTTTTGCACGCGCTTGGGCAAAAAGGCAAGCCCCCGCCGCTTGCAATCCTCTTTTCCGAATACGCGCTTGGGCACAGGTACGACATCTCCCAGCACACCGTGACTTTGGCAGCGCAAAGGATGCAATCGCTCCTCCCGCCCGGCCATTTCACCGCAGTGGCATTCAACGTGCTGCAGCAGAACCATGACTATCTTTCCAACATGGGCTACCTGATTGCGCGCGATTCCAACCTGCACTGGCAGCCGCATCTTTGCCGCCAGCCCAAGCGGACATTCGCAGTTGGCGACTATGTCTCAGTCAGCGGTTTTTACCATTCCACCCCCTATAACGGCGACCATCTGAAGATATGGGACCCTCGCGGGGAAAAGCTCGCCAGCGGCAACAAGCCAATGCTTTCGCTTCATCTGCCTGACGGGCAGAAGCTTGAGTACTGCGTCTGCGCTGATGTGAACTGGGCGGCAGGAGCAGGCCGGCAGGACAACGCAATCACTCTGGTTTCGGCGCATGACATCGTCAAGTCAGAGGTCGCGCTTTTGTCATTGTGCCGCAACGCAGTCATAGCAAACGACGGGAATGAGCACGCGCCAGTTGTCAAGTCCAGCCAGAGAAGCACTCTTTATTTTGAAAGCAACAAGCACGGAGATTTCAATATCGTCTCTCTCTACCAGAAAAGCGAGCTGATGCATTAGCTCTGGGAGAGAAAAGCCTTGCGCGCCAACTCAGGCAGCGTGCATTGGCTTGAGCGCAAAGTGGCGCATTGATTCTATTCTTTTTCTCACTGTCGGGAAAAGCACAGGCGCAAGGATGATTGAAACCGCGCCGATTCCCAGCAAGTGCTTGAGCGTGAACGGAATCTGCCCCACAAACGCATCAGCCAGGGGCATTCCCCACAATAAAGGAGAGAGGATTACGCCTGTAACCGCGTCGAACAAAAGCGTGCCTCCCAATCCCAGCTTTGCAAAAGTGAAAGGCGAGCCGTCTGGCTTTTGTTTTGAAAAGAGAAGCGCCACCAATCCCCAGCAAAGCGCGCCGGTAAGCGTCCACATGCCCACTGTTCCGGTTGCGCCGAAAAAGAGCGCAGGAACAATGTCAATGAGCGAATAGCAAATTGCGCCAGCCAAAAATGCGTATCTTCCGCGAAAGAACGGGAAGAGGAGCATCGAGCCCACAGCAAGCGCGCCAAACTGCCAGCTTATGCCGAGTGAAAAATCAAGTGCCATGCGTCATTATTCATGAGGAAAGGTTAAAAGAGAGAATGGAAGGACGGGAGATCCAAACGGAAACTAAAAGAAGAAACGGTGTTCGGGTGTCACTTCCCAGCCCGCCTATTCCTGCTTGAGGTTCAATCGCTTTATCTCATCGTAAGAGACCACCTGCCCGTCTTTCAAGGCATTTTTCGGCCCGGAGTAGTATTTTTCCTTCCCTTTCGTCTGCAATATCGCGTTTCGCTCATCAATAAGGGGACGGAATTTGTTGAAAATCCCAGCGTTCTTGCTGGTATCCACACGGTCTTTCGGCTTAATCGTCCGTTGCACTTCATTTATTCTTTTGTCAAGCTCCACGACCCTTGCGGCGTCTTCCTTGCTCAGCTCGACCACAGCATACCCTGATCCCGGCATCCCGGCTTGGGGTCCAACAAAAACAACATAAAGCACTTTGTCTTTTGGTAAGACCTTGCCCATCTTATTCTCATGTTTGACTGCCAAAAACATTACGAAGTTGTTTATCCTATCCTGTTTAGCGCTCTTAGGTTCCCCAACATTCTTTCCGGCTGTTGCCTGTGTGATTGCCATTTCCCTACCGTTCCATGAATGTGTGGCGAAGGGCATATAAACATACATTTTATAGACGATTAAAGGGCAAGGTGGCTATTAAGGTGAACTGAGAATAGGAAAACTAAAAAAAAGAAACGGCGCCACTACTCAACCCATTCATTCCTGCTTGAGTTTCAGTTGCGTTATCTCATCGTAGGAAATCATCTGCCCTTCTTCCAGCACACCTTGCGGTCCAGAGTAGTATTTGTGCTTCCGATTCCCAATGCCCAATATCTCGTTTCTCTCATTCACAAGAGGGCAGAGTAGGTTGTGAAGGCTGTCCGGCTTGTCATTTCCATAGTGTTCATGGGTCATCTTTTCCTTCAGTTCCGCCATTTTCTTCAGTTCCTTCATTTGGCTTTCAATTTTCACAATTCTGGCGGCATTCTTGGCAGTCAACTCAATTATGGCGTACTGGATCTGCTGCTGTTTGTTAGGGATCCCAACCCCGTCAACATAGAGTATTTTTGGCGCAATTGCCTCCTGGATGCCCCTGAGCCTTCCCACGATGCTGTCCTCTATCCTGGCTGCAAGGGCGTCCCTGCGCTCGCCTATCTTCTCAGGCATCATTATTCTCTCGACAGTATCCCAAATCAGGCGGCTCCAATCCGCGCGCGTCTTCGGCGCATTCTTCTGGATCGGGAAGTCCGGCGACTCATGCCAATAGTTCCTGTCTCCGCTCTTTTCATTCAGGAGCCTTTCCTGATATTCAAGCAGAGTTATCTTGGATTCGTCCAAAA
>JAPLWY010000043.1:2776-4344 GCA_026396355.1 Microcaldota archaeon | reverse complement strand
GCACGGCGCAGTTGTCGCCGTACTATTCCTTCAGTCTTTTCTGCACAGCCTCGGACTCCAGCTCGTGAAGCGCATTCGATGCCACCCATTTTGCCGAAGGCGAGTCGATTTTCGAAATAGTGCGCGCGACATCGATTGCCTCGCGGTTGAGCGCCATGCTCCTCTTCCCAATCTGCCGGAGCGCCCAGTTGACCGCTTTTTTCACAAAATTCCTCTCATCAGTCGAGCCCCTTATTATGCAGGGGAAGAACTTTTCAAAAGCAGCCTTTCCAGCGCGCTTGTCATGCACTGCCAAAGTTGCCATCATGGCAAAACCCGCGCGCTTGACAAACTCCTCCTTCCTGCTGCTCCACTCAACCGCTTTCTTGTGCGCAAAATCAGTCCTGTCAAACAGGCTACCGCCCACTGCATCGCAGATGTCCCACGAGTCAAAATCATAAGCCCAGTCTTCCATCTGCTTCTCAGTCACCCTCTTGTAATCGGCAATGAATGCCGCAAGCAGCCTTGCCTCATGGATGCGCGTGCGCCACAGGTCAAACGCCAGCCCGTGGTGCAGGCCTATCTTCCTGGCAAGCTTGCGCAGCACCGGCACAGGCACTCCAACTGCATTTTTCGTGTTTATCCCGAATTTTGCCATGCCTTCGAGATTGCGCGCCTGCCCGTGCTTTCGCAAATGGGCAACCAGTTCGTTAGCTTTCATAGGTGTGAATTTTAGGGAAAAGCTATATAAGGGCAAGACGTCACAAAATATGTATGGTGGAATCATTCCAAACAATAACCCAAAAAACCGCCCAACTCGACTTTACCCAGATTGAAAATGCGTTCGTTTCAGCAAAGCACACCAACGCGGAAAACCTTCGCGAAGCAAAGTCAACATTCGGGAAAATCCTTCCGCTTCTCAAAAAAGACGGGTTGAGTGAAACACTAATCGAGCCAGCGCTTGCCAAGCTCGACTCGAAAAACACAAAAACCATCAACGTCACATTCGGTGCATATGGCGAGGGCAAAACAGTGTATAGCGTCAAAATCGATAAGCCGAAAGAGCCAAAAGAGATTTTCACGCTTGAAGTAAGCCAGAATTCAATAGAAATCTCCTACATAAAGAACAGTAAGATAGCAGAATTAATCATCTGGGATAAAGAAAAAAGGGAAATCCAGCACGAGAAAAACACAGCATGAGGTGTTCCTATGGCCCAACTACAGCTTCCAACCCAGTCTTTCGAGCAATCACTATCTCCCATTGAAAAACAGGCACTGATGGTGATAAAATCAATGATGGAAATGAAAGGCGGGCTTGACTATCACATTAAAATGTCCAAACTTTCTGACAAAACAGCGTTCCAGGGATAACTATGGGCATTGGCAAGTTCCCTCTCTCAACTGAAATTCCATGGGACAGGATACAAAAGGTGCGCGTTTCGCGCGACGGAAGCGCCTACAGCTTTGAATTCGAAATCGCTGGCAAGAAGCAGCTCTTCACAGTCAAGACTACTCCCAATCAAACCGAATTCACGCTCTCAAAACCCGATGGCGTGCCGATTGTGCATGCCACGCAGAAAGGCAGGGAA
>JAPLWY010000043.1:0-2725 GCA_026396355.1 Microcaldota archaeon | reverse complement strand
TCGGAAAAGCTCTCCCTCAAACCTGTGCGCCCGATGAAAAAGAGCAAAAAATAAAGGTAAAATAAACCGGCTAAAGTGAAAGAGCAAGAAAAGCAAAATTTATTCCCTCAGCCCTGCTTCTTGACTATGGTGAAAATGTCTCCCTCTTCAAGTATGTGCGAAAGCCCCACCTTCTGCCCTGGGAATTTCGCGCTTTTGCCCCATACCAGGGCATACTTGAAATCGCGCACAAGGTCGCGGTGCAGCCTGCTGCAGGCATCCTCAATGGTCGGCCTGTCGAATCTTTCCTTTTTCAGCTTTTCAATGTTCAGGGATTTCTCCGCGGAGATTGGCACAAAATCAAAGTTTATCTTCTTCAGGTACTCTTCGCTCACCATGTCCACTTTGTTGAGCACCACAATCGAGCGCACATACCTCCTATTCGCGGCAAGGAAATCTACCATCTGGTCTGGCGTGGCATCCTCGCGGAAAACCAGCGAGCCATTATGTATTCCATACTCATTAAGCATTCCCAATATCATCTTCTCATCCAATTTCGTGAGCTTTACAGTAGTATTGATCTCCACCCCGCCACGCAGCTTCTTGCTCATGTAAATATTCGGGGGCTTCTCGTCGAGGCGTATTCCAATCCCGCCAAGCTCTTCCTTTATTGCATTCAATATGCCTGGCTGGAAAACATCAAGCAGGATAAGCACCAAATCCGCATTGCGCGCAACTGCTAGCACTTCCTTGCCCCTGCCCTTGCCTTCCCTTGCGCCTACAATTATCCCCGGCAGGTCCAAAAGCTGTATTTTCGCCCCGCCATACTCCATTACGCCAGGTATGCAGGCAAGCGTAGTGAACGCATAAGACGCTGTTTTTGACTTTGCGCCAGTGAGCGCATTCAGCAAAGTGGACTTTCCCACCGAGGGCAATCCAATAAACACAACTGTGGCATCCCCGCTCTTCTTGACGTCAAACCCGCCAGTCCTCACACCAGACTTTTTCGGCGCGATTACCTCTCGCTTGAGTTTTGCAATTTTCGCCTTAAGTATCCCGATGTGGTACTCAGTAGCCTTGTTTTTCTGCGTGCGGGCCATCTCCTCTTCCAGCTCGCGTATTTTCTCTTCCAAACCCATATTTCCAATTCTCTCGGCAAACGCTTTAAAGCTCACATTCCAAAATCCGCACATGCCAAAGCCAAAAAAAGAATCCGCGCGCGAATTCTCCCAGGGCGACGAGGTAAAGCTAATAGCGGCAGGCACAACCCACCAAGGCATTCTTCTTCCCAGAAATGAAACAGATGAATTCCTTACCCTCAAGCTCGCCTCAGGCTACAACATGGGCATAAGCAAGAAGACAATAGAAAAAATCGAACTGGTTCACAAGAAAGAGGCGCGCCCGCAAGCGCCAGCCTCGAAAATGACGACTGAGAGCTGGAAAGGCAAGACAGTGATTCTTGGCTGCGGCGGCACGATTGCCTCGCGCATTGACTACAAGACAGGCGCAGTCTACCCTGCCTCAACTCCAGAAGAGCTGATTGCAAGCTTTCCCTCAATTGACTCCTCGAAAATAGGTGCAAAGACGCTTTTCTCCCTCCTTTCCGAAGACATTTCCCCGGCGCATTGGGGCAAAATAGCCGAAGCAACCACGTCAGCAATAAACGATGGCGCAAAAGGAATAGTCATCACTCATGGCACAGACACAATGTCATTCACTTCAGCCGCGCTCTCATTCATGCTGCCAAATCTTCCCTGCCCGGTTGTAATGACTGGCAGCCAGCGAAGCTCGGACCGGGGATCATCAGACTCAGAAGTGAACATGCGCGCCTCGCTTCTCGCAGCAGAAGCAGACCTTTCAGGTGTTTTTGTGTGCATGCACGAAAACCTCTCAGACGACTCCTGCTTGCTTCATTTTGGAGCAAAAGTGCGCAAAATGCACACTTCAAGGCGCGACGCCTTCCACTCAATGTCTTGCCTGCCAGCCGCCCGCATCACTCTGTCAGACCAAAAGCTCCAATTAATCTCAGAGCGCACCACTCCCAGAAAAACTGGCAAAGCTATTGCAGACACCAAGCTGAACACAAATGTGGCTCTCCTTTACACTTACCCGGGGCTCAAGCCATCAGCAATTTCCTCGCTTTCCGAATACGATGGAGTGGTGATTGCAGGCACAGGGCTTGGGCACATTCCAATCAATTTAGGCAAAGACCCTCTCTCCATCCCGATTCTCAAGGAAGTGAAAGCGCTAATTGATTCAGGAACTCCTGTTGTAATGGCCCCGCAGGCTCTTTACGGCAGGGTGAACATGAATACATACGCAACAGGCAGGCTGCTCCGCGAAGCAGGCATAATCGGGCAGTCCTGCGATTTCACGCCGGAAGCTGCATACGTGAAGCTGATGTGGGTGCTTGGGCATGAAAAGAATTTGGAAAAGGTGCGCGAGCTGATGGAAACCAGCCTGGCTGGCGAAATAACGCCGCGCTCTGAAATAGCCGATTACTAAGTGATTGCCATGATGTGCGGCATTGAGATACACCAACGGCTCTCCGGGCGCAAGCTTTTTTGCGGCTGCCCTGCATCAGGAACAGAAATGCCAGAAACAAGCGAATTCACCCGCAGGCTGCACGCTGTCCGTTCAGAGCTTGGCGAAATAGATTCTGCAGTCAGGCTCGAGGCAATACGCGCCCGCTCATTCGACTACCACGCCTGCAACGGCTCCTCCTGCTTGGTTGAGGCTGATGAAG
>JAPLWY010000129.1 GCA_026396355.1 Microcaldota archaeon | reverse complement strand
CAGCAAGCAAAAGCTTTGCAACGCGCGCGCCAAGCCTTCCTATAATCGCGCCTTCAGCGTCAATGACTACCATTTCATTCACCCTTATTTGATTATTATCATTTCCTTGCCGGTCGGGTTCGCCTTGGCAGCGTCCACGATGGACATTGCCTTTCCGCCGGAAATTTCGATCATCTTTCTCGCGGTCGCCGAGAACGACACGGCGGCAACCGAGAGCTTGGGCATTGCCTGCCCGCTTCCCAGCACCTTGTCAGGCACCACGACTGTTGAGCCGGGCTTTGCGTACATGGCAATCCTGCTCACGTTCACGCCGTTCCTCCTGCGCGATGAAGCGGACAGGAGCTCGAGCACGCGCTTCCAGAACAGGGTTTTCCTCGCCTGCGCCGGAATCTCGGCCGAAATCTTCAGGTTTTTCTCGGAAAATTTTTCTTTTTTCATAACGACACCGTTTTTTGCAAAATGAATGTGGGGGAAGGGATTTGAACCCTCGAAGCCCTAAGGCACTAGCCCCTCAAGCTAGCGTAGCGCATTTGACCTAGCTCTGCCACCCCCACACAATTCGCATGGATTGATTTTATCATCACCTAATTTTTTCCTTCGGACTTTTTCTTTTCATTTTTTCCTTCGCGTTTTTCATTCATTCCTTTTCCTTTGCCTTCTTGGCCTCGCCGATCTTCTCTTCAAGCTCGTCGCAGCGCGCAATCACCACATCGGCCGCGTGCGAGAGGAAAGTGCGCGGCTCAAGCTGCGTGAATGACTCGACCTTGAACTTGAACTCGTTGGGGGAGAGCACTTCATACGCTATCAATCCCGCCTGGAATTTCGCGTGCTGCCTTCCCACTCCCTGCCTTGCCTTTGCCTCAAGGCGCAGGTTCTGCCCTTCAAGCAAAGTGAGGAGCGGAAGCCCGTCCAGCGACGCCTTTATCTTTGCTTCCGTAGAGTGCAGGTCGCGCGAGTAAACCGTGCGCGGGCCTTCCACTTCGAGCGTGAATGCCACCTCGTCCGACATCTTGCTTGACTCGGAGAGTATCGGCACCTGTCCGATGCGGTGCGAGATGTACTCGTCAAACATTGAGGACGAATTCTCGTAGAATGTCACTTTGTCGATGGCAAAGACTGGCACCTGCCCCACGCCATACCTCCTGATGAGGTTGGCGAACGGGACGGGCGCGCCTTTAAGCCCGAATTCGAGCCGGTTGCCTTTTTCCAGTGTCAGGTTCAGGTCCATAAACACGCCTCCTTAAACACGCCTGCCGCGCCTTCCTCCCGGCCTCTTCGTTGTGTCGGTTGGTATTGGCGTGACATCCTCGATTTTTCCGATTCTCAGTCCCATTCTTGCAAGCGCGCGCACTACTGACTGCGCTCCTGCGCCCGGGGTTTTTGCACCGTGGCCGCCTGGCGCGCGAATCCTGATGTGAAGGCCGGTTATTCCGCGGTTCTTCACTTCGGTCGCAACTTTTCCTGCAGCCTGCATTGCCGCGTAGGGCTTGCCCTCGTCGCGGTCGGCCTTTACTATCATGCCGCCGGATGCCTTGGCGATTGTTTCAGCGCCGGACATGTCGGTGACTGTGATTATCGTGTCGTTTTTCGAGGAGAACACGTGGCAGACTGCCCACTTGAAAACGCGGGGAGCGAGCGGTGCCACTGGCGCCGCGGTTGGAGCTGCTGGCGGCGCAGCTGGCGGAACCGAGGGGGCAGGCGAGGACGGCTCGTCTGGCGCCTCCTTCGGGGTCGGAGCGGTTGCTTTTGCAGCTTCCTCCTTCTTCGCGTGAACATGCTCGTCCGCTTTCTTTTCGTGAACGTGCTCGTCAGCCTTCTTCTCGTGCGTGTGGGGCTTTTCGTGCTTTGCCTCCTTGGCTTCAACTTCTTGCTTTTTTTCAGTCATGAATATCACCAATTAGTTATCCTGCCTCGGAGGGCTTTTCCGCCTCTTGCGGGGCAGCGGGCGCCTCTGCAGTAGCTTCCTTTCGCGGAGCCTTCTTTGCGTCTGAATCAGGCACGTGGACAGAAATGTCAATCGGCTTGAAATAGGCAACGTAATTGTCCTCTTCCACTGAGACAACGTAGGAGGGGATGGTGATTCTCCTTCCCTTCACCGCGATGTATCCGTGGGTGATGAGCTGGCGCGCCTGCTTTGCAGTTCGTGCAAGCCCCTTCTTCATTACGCGGGACTGCAGCCTCCTGTCGAGGAAATTCTCGACAGTGAGAGAGAGCACGTCGTCGAGCTTTGCGTCAGGCCCGACTATGCCCAGGCGGGCAAGCCTCTTCATGAGGGGCTCTGCGCCCTGTGCGCCAGCCTCGCCAAGCGAGAGGTACTTCATCGCGCCGCCGCGGGCTTTCTTGAGCAGGAAGAGGACGCGCCATATTTCGCGCGTGTTCTTCAGCCCGTAGGTTGTGGAAAGCCCCGACTCCTTCTTGATGCGGGATGCGTCCCACACCTTGCGCGGGGATTCATACTTGTTCGTCAGTTTTCTTGGGTCACCCATAAGAAAATCACCGTGTTATCACTTTTTTGCTTCTGCCGGCTTTGCCGCGGGCTTGGTTCCCACTGGCGCCTTCGGGGCAGTCGCCTTTGCGCCTGCTGCTGCAGGTGCTGCTGTGCCTGCCGCCTGTGCGGCTGCGCCTGTCTGCGCGGTTGCGGCTGCACCAGCCTTTGCAAGCACTGCTTTTCTGAGCACTCCCACCGTCATGCCGGTGCGGCCAGTGCTGCGGGTTCTCTGCCCGCGGACTTTCTGCCCGTATGTGTGGCGGTAGCCTTTCCAAGTATAAGAGTCCTTTTCATGGTCAATGTCCTGCTTGACAACGTATACCAGGTCAGAGCCGATGTAGTGGACGTCTGAGCCGGTGAACATGTCGCGCTGGCGGTTGAACATGCGCGAAGGTATCCCGTATTCGCCGGGGTTTCGCAATATGTGCTCGAGCTTGTCGGTCTGCTCCTCAGTAAGCTCGCCCACCATGGTGTTCTCGTTTATTCCTATTTGCGAGTATGCGATTTTTGAAACTACAGAACCGAGATTGAGGCCGATTCCCTTTACTGAAATGATTGCCCTTCGGATTGGGAGAGTTCCTACCAGGTCCCTGCCTGCAAGGCGCACGATTCCGCGCACTTCCTTGCCTGTCGGCGAAATCAGCGCCTTTGGCGGAGCCTGCTGCGGGCGGCGCGCCTGCACCGGCTTTTCCTGCTGCTTGTCCTGCTTCTTTCCCTTGAAGGAACCGGACTTTTCCTCTTGTTTTTCAGCCATAATCATTCACCTGCTATTAGTTTCACCGTTTGTTCATTTCTTTTTGAGCATGAACTGTTTTTCTTCCAGTTTCATTTTTTTCATTCCTTTTCTTTCCTTTGCGCGCCTTTCGCGCGTTTCTTCCTTCGCTGCTTTTCCGGCGCCCTTTTTTCATTCATCTTCATTCGCGCGCTTTCGCGCTTTTCTTCTCTTGTAATGGGGACGCCGAGGATGGGATTTTTAGGCGGCATTGCCTCGAAAAATTCCGGCCCATGCCAGAACCCATATGGCCTTGCGACCACACGCTTGCGGGAAAGCCCGACGGTTTTCACCGGGCGGCTTTTCCAGGCGTGCGCACTACCAGGTTATGCGACCCCGGCAATTGATGACCCCGTTACTGTGAATTTGGCACGCCCGCGGCTGGAGCGAAGGTTGTCCTGCGCCCTACCATTTCGGGTACCTGCCCCTTTCCATCACTATTGTCTCTGGCGTGCAAATCACGCCCTGCCTGTGTGCGCCCATTTCATCCGAGGGAAGGCGCGCACGCCCCACGCCGACGTATTCTCCCTTTTCTGTCAGCAGGGAGATTGCATCGCCCGGCTCTATCCCCTCGTCTTTCGACGAGAGACCGGGAGCGTATAGGGGTGCGCCTGCGCAAACCGCCTCGACGGCGGGATCGCGCATCACGACTTTCCGGAGGCTCAACGCCTCCTGCGGGGGAATGAGAGACCGCCTTAATGCGGATTCCTCCCCTCGCCGTGCAGCCCAGATGGCGTCGGAGAAATCCTGAAGGCTCATTGCCGAGGTTTCCGGAATGCCGCCAACGGCAATCCTCCTCAGCTCGAGCATTTCGGCTCCGCCGCAAATCCTGCCAAAGTCTGAAACCAGCACACGGATGTACGTTCCAGCTTCGCAGTGTACCTCGAATAGGGCTATATTGGGTTTCAGTTGGAGGGGATTAATATAATAAACCTTCCTTTTGCGCGGGCGCTTTGCCACCGCCGATTCGCGGGGCGGGGTTTGGGTTATTTCTCCAGTGTATTTTGCGAACATGGAGAGGAATTGCTCTTCAGTCTGGGGCTTTTTGGTGCGCATCAGGCAGACGTATTTCTTGTCTTTTGTGGTGAGGAAGGGGAGTAGTTTTGTTGCTTTTCCCAAGCCCACGGGAAGGACGCCTGAAACATTGGGGTCCAGCGTGCCGGAATGCCCGGTTTTATTCGAGCCTGCGATTTTGCGCACCCAAGCCGCAACCTCGTGCGAGGAGGGACCGCGCGGCTTGTCTATTATTACGAATGAGCAGCGGAGAATTTCCTGAAGAGAGGAAGAAAAATTGGGCAGTTCCTGCCCGGATTCGTCCATAAAAAGCGCCCCTGCCTGGGATTAGACGGCAGGAAAAAAATTTAGGAAACCGACACAATGGTGTCAGTTGGCTCGAGGTGCGTGACTGCGCACTTCCTGTCGCCCTTTTTCCTTGCCGGCGAGCGAATCATCACAAAGCTCCCGTCAATGACCTTGGTCACGACTACCTTTTCGCCTGAGTCGCGCCCCTTGGTCTTTATGCAAATCCTTCCTACCTGAATAGCCGGCATAATTTCACCTTTGCTTTCTTTTTGATTATCAATTCAATTACTTCTTCCTTGAAGACTTCTTCTTTGCAGCCTTTTTCACGGCTGGCTTTCTCTTCGCTGGCTTTTTCGCGCCACTGCAACAACATCCGCAAGTCATGTTTTCACCTTTTTTCTTGTGAAAACAGCTGGTTGCGCCACAGCGCAACCAGATGAGTTCACCTTTTTTTCTTTTCTCGTTTTTTCCCCGCCTTCTTTTTTGCGGGCTTACCCTTCTTGATTGCGCGCGCCCTCTTGGACGGCGAAATCACAGGCCC
>JAPLWY010000067.1:7551-18938 GCA_026396355.1 Microcaldota archaeon | reverse complement strand
GGTGGTCGTATATCACGCAGTCGTCAAATATGCCAAACTCGAAGTCCGGAAAGCCAAGCTCGTCCTTGTTCTTGGAAGGGAGTTTCTCCAGGCTCCTTGCATAATCGTATGAGAAATAGCCGACCGCGCCGCCCACAAACCCTTCCATCTCCATCTGGCGGGGAGGGATTTCCCTTGCAAGCGCCCGGATGGGCTGTTTTTCTTCAGAGGGCACGCCGTCCACGCTCACGGTGTTCCCGATGGCGGACACGTGCTTTTTGGGGTCAAAGCCGATGAAGGAGAACCTTGCCAGCCTCTCGGTGCCCTCGAGCGATTCGAGCAGGAAGGACTCGCGGAATTCGCGGTTGACCAGCATGTACATCTGGTATGGGTTGAGGCTCACGTTGAGTTTCTTGTAAATCATTTTTCGCACCTTTCGGGTTTTCTGTCCATTGGACTATTTAATACTATATTGAACATAAAAATACATCATATATTTAAACTTTTGCTGCACAAATATGCGCATGTGGCTTCGCATAGCGGACATTTTCGCGGCATACCCTGCGCAGCGGCAGGTGGCGCGCAAGATGATAGAGCTGGGCCTGCGCGTGAGCCCCGAGGGGGAGATATTCTGCGGCTCAGTCGGGATAAAGGAGGTGAGCCTCGCCTTTGCGTCCGGCGTGGACAGGAGGGTGGTCTCCTCCACGGTGCAATCCATCCTGGCTGATGCCAAGCTTTCGCGCATTTTCGCAGGCATCCAGCCCGCAGGCGCGCTTTTGAAGGACATTGCGCACGAGCTTGGCTTTGGCGCGGTTGAGATCGAGGCGAATGCCAAGAAGCCGTCCATAATCGCGCGCGCAACCACCCTCCTTGCCAACAGCGGGATATCGATACGGCAGGTCTATGCCAAGGACCCTGAGCTTTTCGAGAACCCCACGCTGGTCATAATCACCGAAAGGCGGATACCGGGCGCTTTGCTGGACAAGTTTTCCAGAATCCCGGGAGTGAAGAAAGTGAGCATACTTTAGGGCGGCTGGCTTTTGCGTTTGCATTTGTTTGGGACCTGCCATCTCTTGGCGGAATTAAAAACATGAAGCCTGCAAATAACCCCTATGTTTGCTGCATATGCGCTTGCACTGGTCATCCTGCTCATCGTATTGCGGAGAGTGGGCGGGTTGGAAGTCCCCATCTGGGCAGCCATGTGCATCGGGGCGGCACTTGTGCTTCTTGCAGGCGCCATAAGCCCCCAGGCTGCGCTGGACTCCATTGATTTCCCGCTCATACTTTTCCTGTTCGGCACCTTTGCAATTGCGCGGGCGCTTGAGATCAGCGGGCTTCTGGAGGATTTTGCCTACAAGGCATTCGGGCGGGCGGAAAATTACAGCGGGCTGCTCATAATCATCTTGTTCGGCGCAGGCTTGCTGTCCGCAATCCTGATGAACGACCCGTTTGCAGTCATCGGCACGCCTTTGGTGATACTGATGTCCAGGAAGCTGGGCATGGACCCCAAGCCTTTCCTGTTCGCGCTCATATTCTCAATCACAATAGGGAGCGCGCTTACCCCGATAGGCAACCCGCAGAATCTTTTGATAGCCACCAAAAGCGGGATGAGCGCGCCATTCCTTGCGTTTGCGCAGTACCTTCTCCTGCCCACGCTTGTTAATCTTGCCATTGCGTATTTTGTGCTCAAGCTTTTCTATCCTGACAAGGAGAAAGGCAGGAAATTTGGCCTGAATACCAATATCAGCATGGTGAGGGACAGTGGGCTTGCCTTTTTGGGCAAGCTGTCAGTAGCGCTTTTTGTATTGCTCATCATTGCCAGAATTGTTGGAGGCGTATTGGGCTTTGAAACGCTTATTCCCCTGCCTGCAATTGCTATAATAGGCGCACTGCCGGTATTGATTTTTTCAAAGCGGAGAGTGGAAGTGGCAAGAACGCTGGATTGGGAGACGCTGGTGCTCTTCTGCGCAATGTTCGTGCTGATGCAGGCGGTTTGGAACGAGGGGCTGTTCCAGTCCATCCTTGCATCGCTTGCGCTGGATGTGAAAAGCATCGGGGTCATCCTGGCGGTTTCGGCAGTTGCCAGCCAGTTTGTAAGCAATGTGCCATTTGCCGCGCTTTACCTGCCCCTTTTGGCAGCTGCGGGCGCAGGCACCAAGGAGTTCATAGCGCTTGCAGCAGGAAGCACGCTTGCAGGCAACCTTACCCCCATAGGGGCGGCCAGCAACCTCATAATACTGGCAAGCGCGGAGAAGCGCGGGGAGAGGATATCTTTCTTCGAATTCCTGAAAATTGGAGTTGTGATGACCGCGCTCAACCTGCTGGTTGTTTACATTTTCCTGGTTTTGCTGTGAATAGGCGCGCGTGACACTAAATAATAAGATTATTCGAGCCTCGATGGAATTTGCAGATTTTGAAGCTGGAAAGCATTTTATTCGAATGGCACCAGAATAGGATGGGTAAGCCCATGGTGCACAAAAAAGGGAATGAGAAGGAAACTGGAAAATTCCATGGAGAGGCAGCAGACCGCGCTCCAGATCATTGACAGACAAATTGAAGCACAAGAAGGAACAGGAGAAAGTGACTCCTGTTGTTCCGACAGTAAAATTGAATATTGCTTGCCCTAAGATGGATAAAAAAACACTGAAAAATTCGGTAAGTGTGCAAGCAATCAACCCTCTTGGCAAGGAGGCACTCCATGAAATTGAGGGCAAATTCTTGGAGTTTGAATTCCAGTTTCAGAAAAGATTCCAGGCGCAGCAGCAGTACTATAATGGATGGAAAATACACTTTTGCCTCAACCCGTCAAAAATCGAAGCGCTTGTTGGCAGTGAAAACATCGGAGAAATTCTCCGGCATTATCTCTCCGGGGAAGAGCTTGCAAAGTTCGGCACGAACAACAATGACTTTGCCAGTTTTGCCAAGCCAGGGGGAGGCGCTTACAAAGACCTTTCTGATGCGCATAAGGCAGGCCTGCTATTTGTCCATGAGGCGCTTTCCAAGCTCATTTCAGGGCATATTGGTTTCAAGTCCTTGCATGGCGGAGATGTGGGCGATGGCGAATTCACCATATATACCTGTTCGCTCGAGGGCACGCTCAAGGCAGTGGAGCTTTTGTCAAAATTGGAAATTTCAATGTCAATAGGCGGAAACGAGATGCGTTTTCCCCTTAGCAGGATTTTGAAGCCGCTGCACCAGAAAAAAAACTATCTGATTGTGGACGATGAAGCAAAGTTCCCGATACGCTTCAGGCCGGTCTCGAGGGGAACTGATGAGATCACATCTGATGGATACAACGGCATACCCCTGCATAAGAGCCACATTCGCTATGTGTATTTAGACACTACGCCTGTCGAAACAAAAAACGAGCTAATGCTGCTTGGCATGGCAAAAACATACGATATATACGGTGAATGTTTCTCGCCGAAACTTTCAGACGGCAAACTGCTTGTAAATGAGCTTGTTGAGAAAGACGCGAAGATTCGGTCTGGCTCTAGATGGCTAGAGGCTTTTGAAAAGTAAATGGAATGAGAGCCCCCGATGGGATTGTCAGCACGAAGTGCTGGCAACACGCCAGCACGGCGTACGTTTGAACCCATGACATCCAGTTTACGAAACTGGCGCTCTACCGCTGAGCTACAGGGGCACCATCAAATCGCCAGAGCGATTTGGTGGGAAGTTGTCCCGCAGGACAACTCAGATAGCAAAATGCAACCCTCTTTTTGCCGTGAGGCAAAAAGGGGCGCCTTTTTCGCCGAAGCGAAAAAGCGCGAAGCATTTTGGCGAGACTCTGTCTAATTCGTTATGTAGTGTTTAAAAAGTATGACGAAAGCTCGCACACTAAGCTAAGAAAAGATAAAAACAGAAAATGAGAGCGCGCTTATTCCTTCTTCGCAGCAGGCGTGGGCGCAATCGCCTCGATTGAGCCGCCAGCCTTCTTTATCTTCGCTGCCGCGCCTTCCGAGAATGCGAGCGCGAGTATCTTCACAGGCTTTGTGATTATCCCGGTCCCGAGCACTTTCCCCGGGAACTCGAAATAGTCAAAGCCTTCGCGCTTTTCCAGCTTGCCAGATGCCGCCAGCTGCTCTATTTCATAGAGGTTGACGATTGGCACGCGCTTCTTGGTGACGTTGTGGAATCCGAACCTGCCTCCGTGCGCCATCCAGTCGCGCTCGAAGCGCGTGATGTAGGTGAAGCGGTGCTTGTGCATTCCTGCCCTGCCCCAGCCTCCCTTGCCTCCCTTGCCTCGGCGGTTCTTTGTGTTGCCCTTGCCGTGGTTGCGGGTCCCGAAGAATTTCCGGCTCCTTTTCTTCTGTCTTGTTGCCATTGATAAACACCTAAGCCATGCTTGCGATAAGCTCGCAGATACCCTTATTCTTCCCGATTATGCCTGTTGGCACGTGAAGCTTCCTGCCGTGCGCCAGCCCGCCGCGCGGGGGCGCGAGGGAGAATATCTGGAGAACTCCGAATTCTGACATTTTCTTGTCGCTTGCCGAGATTTCCTTTGCAAGCTTGGCAATCTCTTCAGGCTTCTTGGAAAGGGACAGCTTCTTGTTGTCCTTTGTCATTCCGCGCCTGGAGAGGAGCATGTGCACTGCCTGCTCGTCCACTTCGCCGTAGGACACCACGTCCTTGCAGATCTGGAGCATGCCGAGCATGGACTCGTTCGAGGGCACCAGCGTGCAGGCGTAAAGCCTGTTGAGCGAGAATGACTTGAGCGTGCACCTGACTTTGGGCGAAAGCGAGAACTTGCCCTTCATGCGTATTATTGCGATTTGGCTCATGGAGACACCTTTTCAGTTTTTCCCGGGAGGTTGGTTTCCCAGTTTCCTTTCATGCGCATTGTTGAGAGCTGCTCGAGCGCATCGGCAGTTGCCATTGCCATGTTGTAAATGCTGCGGGTGTGGCCACGCGAAAAGCTCCAGATGTCCTTTACTCCTGAGAGCGTGAGCACTTTCTTTACTATGTCGTTTGCAGCCAGCCCCACTCCGCGCGGAGCAGGCTTGAGCACGACGCGGACGCTTCCCGCCCTGCCCTCCACAGTGATTGGAATTGAATTCTTGAAGCCCGGTCCTGATTTCCAGGAGCCGCAGCCAAGCGGAACCGCAATCAGGTTGCGCTTTGCGTTCTTTATTGCGGATTCTATTGCAGGCTTTACCTCTTCGCTCTTGCCTGCCCCTATCCCCACGTGGCCGTTCTTGTCGCCCACCAGCACTATTGCGCGGAACTGCATTTTCCTTCCGTTGTCAGTCATGCGCTGGGTGCTTGAGACTTCAATTGTCTCCTCTTCGAGATTGGGGTAAAGATGATCTATCATTTCGGCTTCGAGTATTTTCTTGCCCATGGCGAATATTTCCTCAATTGAGGTGACTTGCCCGGATTTGACCAGCTTGCCGATGTCAGTCTTTGGTATCCACTCGGGCTTGACCCTGTCGTCATCGCGACGCTTTCTCCTTTCCTGGAATCTTGCCATCAAATTCACCAATCAAGCGCTATTTATCTTGCTTTTCGCCGCCTTGAATGCCTCTGCCGCGTTTTCCGGCGCAAAGCCCTCCTTGATGTAGGCGGAGAAAATCCTGCGGTATTTTGCCTCGTCCGTTGCTTTGAGGGACTTGGCGTATTTTGCAATCACTTCGCCGGAAACCCGGTCCTCGGTAATCATTTCATTAGTGTAGTTGCTGGTGAGCCCCGAGTCAAGCGCGCCCTTGAGCGCTGCGTAGAGCAATGAGCCTTTCGAGGGAGTCTGCATGCCAACGTCGAGGTTGAAGGCGGTCGTGCCTGCTTTTGAGGCGAGCTTTCCTGCAAGCAATCCGCACAGGTATGCTGAGGGGGAATTGCAGCGGGGCGCCCAGCCGTATTGCTTGAGCGCGGATGAGCGCACGCTGGAGATCACCTTGTCGCCCTTGTCCGAGAAACTCAGGAATTGGACCAGCACCCCGGTCGTGGACTTGCGCACCACCATGCGGGGGGCTTTTCACAAGCGCGAGGCGCTTGGCGTAGTTGGTCAGGTTCTTCCTTCTGCGGCGGAATGCCACTTTATAGACCGGTCCTGTTGCTTTTCCCACATAATCACATCTTAGTAGTTTTCATCCGTTTTACTTTGATTTCTTAGCCTCAAGCTTCTCGCCTGTGATGTACTTGTTGTCGCGCAGGTAGACTTCGAGCATCTTGACGCCCTTGAACGCGTTGCCTTTTACCATCATGTAAATCTTCCTTGCTGACTTGTCCTCCAGCCTCTTCTCCTCAAGGAGCTGGCGGAGGAACTTGCGCTGGGCGCGAATCTTCTGCATCCAAGTCTCCTTGTCGCCCTTCCTTGCTGAGGAGGTGCCGCGCCTGCTTCCTTTGCCGAAGCGCCTGCCCTTTGCCTTTTGCTTCTGCTTTGCGCGCCCGCGGACACGCGAGACTCCGCGCTTGGGCTTGGCGATGATTGCGCCTTCCGCAATGAGCGAGCGAACGTCCTCGCGGGTGAGCGCCTCTCCGACCTTGGAAATCGAATCAGGCTTGAATTTGATGTTGGACTCGCCGGTCTTGAGTATGTCCGATGCGATCCGCCTTACTGTGTTCATTGCCATGAGAATCACTTATTGTTTTTTCTGCTCTGTTTTCTGCTCAGCCTTTTGCTCTGCTTTCTGCTCAGCCGGCTTTTGAGCCGCTGGCTTTTGCTCGGTTGGAGCTGCCTTTGCTTCTGGCGCCTTTGGCTTGTCTCCCTTTGCCTTTTCTTTTTGGAGCTTTGCAGCAGCGTCAGCCTTTTCCTCTTTCCTGCGCTTGTCGCGCGCGCGCTCGTGCACTGGATTGAGAACTCGAAGCTTGGCCTCTTTTGCCAGCCTCTCAATGATCAGGCGCTTTTTCCTGCCCACGCTTGAGGCTATCCGGACAAGCACGTTCTTGAGGCCGGAAAGCTCGGCTGGCGTCTGCACCAGCTTCTCCGGGAAGCCTGCCGGGTGGAAGTGCTTTATTGCAGTCGGCTGCCCGTACCCAATGGAGGGCGAGCAGCCCATGTAAGCGATCTTGGCGCGCTTCTTGTTGTCAATGCCGCGCGGCCTGCGCCACGCCGCCTTTATCCTGCTTCTGCTGCTCCTGCCGAAATTGGGGCGGAGGAACTTGGGATGCGTCCTTTTCTTGATTGCCATAAATATCACTCAACTACTTCGTAGAATCCGTCCTGGAAAACACGCGAGTCGCGGTCCCTTATCTTGGTTGCGGATTTTATGTTCGCAAATGTCTGGCCGACCTCTTCTTTCGAGGGGCCGGAAATCGTGAGCTCCTGGCCTTTTGATTCCACTTTTGTCTGACCCATTATTTTTGCCTTCCGCGGCTGCTTTTCCCCAAGGAAGTTCTTTATCAGCATCAGCTTTCCCTTGATTTCCATTGAAATCGGGAAGTGGGAGTAAAGTATCTTGATTTTCTTGGAGTAGCCGGAAATCACGCCGTTCATCATGTTCTTTATGTGCGCGTATGCGGTGTTGACCATCACAAGCTCGCCTTCCGCGCTTATTTCGCCGTTGGCAATTGAGAGCTTGAGGCCAGGGTGGGAGAGGTTCTTCACCAGCGTTCCCTTGGCGCCGCTGACTGTGACAATGTTCCTGTCAACCGAAACCTTTGCTCCGTCGATTATTTTCATCCAAATCAACCTTAGTATATGTAGGCTATGAGCCTTCCGCCCACGCCCTTGCCCTTTGCGTCCTCGTTGGACATCAGCCCCTGCGGGGTTGAGACTATGAACATGCCGAATCCTGCGCCGGGGAGGTACTTCTGCTCCCACTCGCTCCACTCGGTTTTCTTGACCGCGAAGCGGGGCTTGACCGCGCCGCACTGGTTCACTTTGCCCAGCAGCTTTATGCTGAAGTATCCGGTTTTCCCGTCGTCCACGAATTCGAAATCGCCGATAAAGCCGCGGCGCTGGAGAATCTTCAGAGTCTCGCGCACCAGCTTGCTGGGCTTGACTTCGCACGCAGGCTTGCCGAACGTCTCGTGTGTCTTGATCGTGTTCAGCGCGTCTGCCAATGGGTCGTTAGCCATAAATATCCCTCAATGAATCATCAATACTTTCTGAAGCCCACGCTCTCGCCGACTTCGCGGAAACATCTCCTGCAGATTCGCAGGCCGTACGAGCGTATCAAGGCGCGTGCCGAGCCGCAGAAGCGGCACTTGCGCAAACCCTTGCCCTGGAACTTGTGCTCCAGCGGGACGCCCTTTGATTTCTTTTTCTCTTTTTCTGCCATTGAAAACCTCTTATTGCACCTTTATTGAAAATGTCTCCTTGGCAAACTCAATGCCATTCTCCTTTGAAAGGCGGTGCTTGCCGCCAAGCTTTGCCTGCGCGCGCCTTCTCCTTGCCACGCGGAAGCCGCGCCTGCGAAGAGTTACGCACACCTCGAATCCGAGCATGCCTATCTGCGGGTCGTATTTCGCGCCCGGGAATTCGATGTACTCTGGAACCCCGAACGAGAAGTTGCCCTCCTTGTCAAATGAGCGCGAAGCCAGGGTGAAGTCCTTTACCTTGAGCGCCTTTTTCACGAACGCTATTGCAGATGGCCCGCGAAGCGTTGCCTTGGTCCCGATGACGTCCCCCTTCTTTATGTGGAAGACCGGATTCCTGACTTTTGCCGCGGTTGGCACTGCCTTTGCGCCTGAGAGGCGCTCGAGAAGCGTCTTTGCATTCTCAAGCTCCTGCCCGGCTTTTCCAACGCCTATGTTGAGCGTGACCTTGTCGACCACAACCGCTTTCATCTTGTTTTCTTCCATTCTTCTTCACCTAATCAATGCAATTTTCTAGAAATTTCCGTCTATTGCGAACAGGTATTTTGCCACTGTGATGAATTCGCCCTGCGCCCCTGACATCAGCACCTCGGTGTCGTGCGAGCCCAACCTCTCGATGATGCGCTCGAGCTTTGCAGACTCGCCGATGTGCTTGCCCTTCATCACCAGGCATTGCGCGCCTGGCTGGAGCTTGATGTGCGACAGGAGCTTGAAGCCCGGGACTGAGAGAACGCAGGTGTCGCCTGTCTTGATGTGCTCGTCTCCCAGGTAGTTTCGTCCGTCATGGAATGTTATGCATACCTTTTTCCCAGTCACCGTGTGCTTGCGGGTGACTTTGAGGTACTTCTTGCCCGCCGCCTCTGCGCTGATCGGCACTGGTGTGAGTTTCGGACCGGAGAGCGACATCCTGAAGTGCTTCTTTTCTGAAGGCAGCTCCAGCACGTCCATCAGCCCGACCGGGTACTTTGTGTCAGAGACTTTCTTTCCATCTATGAGCAGGTTGTGCGTGTGGATTATCCGCTTGGTTTCGCGCGTGTTTTCAGACTTGCCAAGCACGTCGCGCAGCAGCACGCCTGTTGAGATGCTCTCCTCCTTCTTGTGAGTGCCTGGAGCAGGCGCGAGCAGCCAGCGTATGGACTTGCGCCCTATTACACCTAGGTCCTTGTTCGCGCGCATGCGCACATAGTGGTTTGAACCGCCTTTCTTGGCCATAAATATCAACTCAATACTTTCACATTTACTTCTTCGCGATCTTTCCTGCACGGTTTATCATTGCCAGCCTGTCCTTGGAAAAATCCCCGTCGATTATCAAAAGGTTCGAGGGGTCGATAGGGAGCGGCTTTTCCACTCCCTTGGCATTGCGCTGCACAATGCCTTCCACGTAAACTTTGAGGAATGCAAGCTCCACCGAAATCACTTTTCCGGTCTTGCCTGCCTGGTCCCCGCACATTAATGTGACCTTGTCGCCCTTGCGAAGAGGCGCGCTTCTCTTTTTGGTGCCAAGCTTGGCGCGAAGCTCCTTGCTTATGTGCGCGGACACCATCTTCTTCCTTAGGTGCATTGGCGCAGTGTACCTGAATTTCCTCTGTTTCCGCGGCTGTATTGAATCCATAAATACCACATCAAACTACTGACGCTGCGATTGCAGCAACCTTGGGGAAGCGCACTGCGTTCGGGCGCCTGAAGGACTGCCTTTGGCGCACTATCACGGCTTTCAGCACTTTCTTCTTCATTGCCGGAGTGCCTTTCTTCACCGCCACTGTGACGATGTCGGAAATCCCGACTTTGGGGCACATGGCGCGCTTTGCCTTTGCGCCTTTTACGCCGATGATTGCCACTACCTTGGCGCCCGAGTTGTCGTTGCAGACCATTGTCGAGCCGGTTTGGAGGCCTTTTATCACTCTGGTTCCGAGTCCTTTCATTATGATCAACCTATTCTTCAATAACTATTCTTCCTTGTCCTTTGCTTTCTGCTCTTCAGTTGGAAGCGCTGCGCGCTTCACTTCAGCCTTCTTGAGGCGCTCCGCCTCGTCATCAAGCGAGCGGCCGCCGCCCCTTTGCAGGACGACAATGCCTTGCGCCTTCTTGATTATCCTTGTGACTATCCATGCCTTGGTCTTTGAGATTTTGCGGCACTCCGCAATCTCCACAGTGTCCCCGAGCTTTGCCCCGATCTCGTCCGGGTTGTGCACATGCACGCTTGAGGTGCTTCTTGCATAGCGCCTGTACTTCGGGAAATAATCCAGGGTGTCGGATTCCACTACCACTGTCTTTTTCGAGCGGTCGGAAACCACTGTGCCACTCTTGGTGTGGCCCCTGGTTGAAATCGCGCCTTTTCTGTTTTTTTCCATACGCATTACCTCAGTTTCTTGGGGCGGTCATAAGGGCGGAAAGCGATTTTGCTTCCGTCCAGCTCCGCGCGCTTGCCGCCCGGGAGGGAGAACTGGAACGTGCTCCCGTTCTTCGGGACAACGCGCTCCTTTTTTCCGTCCGATATCACAAGCGTGTTCTTTGTCTCATCCACTACTGTCCCGGAAATCCCGATATGAGGCGTTGAGAGGCTGTTCGCCACCCTCACCTTCAGCCCGATCAATTCATGAATGGGCAGGTTTTCCGGTGTAATCATGCAGACCAACTTTGCATCCGCGCCAGACTCTTACTGCAGTCCCTCGAGGACCAGGATATTCGCTTCAGGGTAGCCGCTCGCAACCAGCAATTTCTTGATGTTGCGCTTGTGGTCTCCCTGCAGGATTATCACGCCCTCTTTCACTGTGCCTCCGCACGCGAGCTTCTGCTTGAGTTCCCTGCCGGTTTCGACAAGCTTTCCCTTGTCGATTCCCTCGACAATGGTCACAAGCTTCTTGAACTTCTTTTTCGTCGCGTATACGCGGATGCGCTGCGTCTCCTCCTTTTCGAGTATGTCGCACGCGCACAGTTCCTTCATGAGTCCGCATTTCGGGCATATATCAGCCAACCGTGTTCACCTTCCTTCGCCTGCCGCCTTGATGGCGGCGGGAGATTGAATTTTGGAATATCATATTGTGATTACTTTTTCTCCTCTTTCTTCTCTTCTTTTTTCGCCTCTGGCTTTTTCTCTTCTTTCCTGACTGGCGCCTTCTCTGCCTTTGCAGTGCGCACTATTCCCAGCT
>JAPLWY010000067.1:3700-7513 GCA_026396355.1 Microcaldota archaeon | reverse complement strand
CTCTCGTGCTGGATTGTCAGCAGGCGGGCAATCGTCTTTTTCAGCTCGGCAATTTTTCCCGGGTTGGAGGTCCTGCCCCCTGTTGCCAGTATGCCGCGCTCTGAGTTGAGCTCCTTTTGGTATTCGAAAAGCCTGGCTGTGAGCTGCTCATCGCCGAGCTCGCGAAGCTTTCCGACTTTTATTATTGCCATTCAAATCAAATCCGTTTATTTCCGCTTGTGCATCATCTTTCTTCGCTTCATCAGCGACTGCGGCGCCGCCTTTGGCGCGACCTCCATCGGGGTCGAGGCGTTCAGGTCAGCAGCAGCGGTGATGATTTTTGGAATCTCAATCTTTGCTCCGTACTCCTTGTCCGGGAACCGAGTGCCTGGGAGAACGATTCTCACCAGCACGCCGATTGCGCCTGACTTGGGGTAGGCTGTGACGTGGTTGACCGCAACCTGCCTTGCAGGCTCGCCGGCCTTTGGAATATAGCCTGACATTACTCGGAAGGTCTTGCTCCTGCCTCCCTTTGCCGCAATCTTTCCCGATGCGACTATTTCTGCGCCAAGCGCGCCGGCCTGCATGGTGTCGCGAAGCGAAGCATGCAATATTGCGCGTATTTTCTTGCCCATCTCTATGTAGCGGCATATTTTCTTTGCCACGAGGCGCGGCTCGAGGTTCTGGTTGATGGACTCCACAACAGAAATTTGCGGGTTTTCAATCTTGAATTCGCGGTGGATTGCGTCGGTGAGGTCCTGGATTGTCTTTCCGCGCTTGCCGATAACGCGCCCTGGGTTGGTCACTTCGACTGCAATGCGGGTGACCATTGGCGTGCGCTGGATTGAGACGCGGGAGAACCCTGCGCGATCCAGCTCAGTCTCGAGGAACTTGGAAACCCTGTAGTGGGTTATCGCGTCCTCGATGAATTTTCCTTCGACCTTGTTTTTGTCTGCCATTTAGTCACCGTGAATTATTGCTTTGCCGCGCCTGCTATTGCGGCGGGCGCCTGGGTTGCGCTGATTTGCTTTGCTTCTGGCTTTTTTGCTTCAGTTGCTTTTGCGGCGGGAGCAGATGACACCTGCTTCACTGCCGGGGTTTGCTTCACCGGAGCTTTCTTCTCCATTTTCGGGGCCTTTTTCTGCGCTTCTTCAAGAACAATCTCGATGAAGGCGGTTTCGTAGTTGTGCACAATGCGCCTGCCCTTTGGCGACATGCGCGGATAAACATCCTGCTTGTTTGCGATTATGTGCGCGATTTTTGTCATGCCCATCCCGAGCTTGGTTGCGTTTGCGTGCGCGTTTTCCAAAACTCCGAGCACGAATTTTGCCGATTTCTTCGGGAAGCCTCCCTTCTTTCCGCCGAGTTCCCGCCTGTGGCCTTTCTGCTTGCAGTGGCGCGCGAAGTAAATCGCCTGCTTGCCTTCAGCTGCCCTTCCCAGGAATTCAAGCGCCCATTCTGTGTCCTTGCCGCGCACATTCCTGCACACTTCGCACAGGTCCTTGAACGAGGCGTTCACGCTGGAGATCCTCGAGCGCGCAGTGCGCTTTCCCTTTTCGATGTATGCGTATTCCATCAATATCACTTACTTGAGCGGGATGAATTTCGAGCCGCGTGTTGCCCCTACTCCAGGCCCTGAGTGCAATACCCTGCTGGTTGTGTGGGAGAAGTCGCCCAGCCTGTAGCCAAGCTTGTCCACTGACACGTGGACATTCTTCCATTCCTTTCCGTTGTGGACCGAGAATGTGAGGCCGAGCCAGTCAGGGATTATCACAGCCTCGCGCACCTGCGTCCTTATGGGCTTGGCGGGGTTGGTCGCCTTTATCTTAGCTGCCTTTTTCATGAGCATTTTCACCGTGATCGAGCGGTTGTTGACAGCGCGCTTGAGCGTGCGGCGCGCCCTCGAGGTGATGAGGTCGATGAATTCGCTTTGTGAAATCTTGGAGAGTGCGTCCTTGTCCAGGCCGCGGTATTTGTCAACTTTGGGCATAATACAACCTCAATCACTTGCTCTTGCTGTTCTTGTAGGCGAGCGTCTGCTCCACCACGTGCGACTTCTTCCTGCCGGTCGAGCGGGCGGCGATGTGGCCGACCTTCCTTCCCGGAGGCGCGTTGCGCGAAGTCATGCTGCCGCGTCCCTTGTGGTGCTGCTTGCCGCCGAACGGGTGGGTGTAGGCAGACATGTGGACACCGCGGTTGACCGGCCACTTGCGGTTCTGCGCGTGCTTCTTGTAAAAGTTATTCCCGGCCTTCATGAGGGGCTTCTCCAGCCTTCCTCCGCCGCAGATTATGCCTGATGTATGCGATGTCGCCATCGCGGGAAATCAGGGTTGCGTACGAGCCTGGGGTGCGGACGAGCTTTCCGCCTGCGCCAGGAGCCATCTCTATATTGAATATTGAGGCGCCTTCAGGTATTTTGGAGAGCGGGACGCAGTTGCCCAAGCTAAGTTTGGCATCTGCGCCGGACAATATTTCATCGCCGATTGCAATTCCTTCAGGGGCAATGAATGCGTTTCTCTGTCCGTCCTCGAACAGGACATCCATGAGGAGCGCGCCTCTTGCCGGGTCGTCGATGAAGCTGATTACCTGGCCGCGAAGCGAGCCGGACTTTTCAGTGCCTGTGAACTTGAGATAGGAGAGTTCCTCCTTGTAGCGATGGGACGGGGCATGGTATGCGACCGAGCCCTTCCCTCGCCTTTGCTGCTTTAGTAATTTGCCCATTTTCTCAACCTATACAATCTTGAGTTTTGCCGCCACGTCGTCGGCCTTGAAGCCCTTTGCCAATTTCACATATGCGCGCTTCCTGCCTGTCGGCGAGATAAGCGTGTTTACCGAGGCGACTTTTACCCCGAACAGTGTCTCGATTTCCTTTTTTATCTCAGGCTTTGTCGCCATTATGGTGACAGTGAATGTGAGCGTGTTCTGGAGCTCGATCAGCCCGACCGCCTTTTCATTTGTCACTGGGTAAAGTATGCATGCCATATTATCACAGCTTTGAAATCTCTGCAAGCGCTGCCTCGGTGTAAAGCGCCAGCCTTCCTGCCTTTGCGCCTGGCGCAAGTGCTTCAACAGTCAAATCTGAAACTTTCACCACGTCAACCCCAGGGATGTTCCTTCCTGCCTTCAGGAGCGGAGAGTCTTTGGAGACTGCGATGAGCGCTGACTTGGGGTAGACTTTTCCGCCCTTGCGCTTTCTTACTCCTGTGCGCAGCTTTCTCTTGTTTGCGCGCTCCAGGTCTGCGCCGATTATTACTGAAAGGGCCTCGTGAAGCTTTGCTGTCTTTGAGATTGCCTCGAAAGAGCTGTCCAGAATGATTGGGAGTGCAACTGCCACTGTGTGGCCGCGCGCTGCCACCACATCCTTGTGCGCGGTTGCGGAAATTGCAGAAATGAGCGCCAGTCTGTATTCTTTCTTGTTTATCCTTTCAAATATAATCTTGTTGACGTGCGGCGGGTGGGCCCTTCTTCCTTTCACTGCCGAGGGGATTCTTTTCACCTTGCCCAGCCTTCCTTTTGGCAGGATTTCGCGCGGGCGGATGGCAGTTCCCTTGTTTTTTCCAGAGCCAAAGTCTTCTTTCCTTCCCTTGTAACGCGCAGATGTTTCCATTCCCGCTCTTGGGTCGTTTCCCTTGGGCTGGTAGTGCTTGGTCTGGTCGGAAATTGCAGCTCTTGAGATAAGGTCATAGCGGACGTTTGCTGAAAACTGCGCTGGAAGCGTAGCCTCTCTTGCCGCCTTCCCATCCATTGAATATATTTGTGCCTTCATGAAAATCACTTACTGCTTTGATTCTGTTGAAATATACTTGAGGTCAGGCTCCTTGGAAGTTGTGATTC
>JAPLWY010000067.1:0-3689 GCA_026396355.1 Microcaldota archaeon | reverse complement strand
TGCGCGCCTGAAGCGGATAAGCCTCTTTTGCGGGCCAGACAGGCTGCCTTTCACTAAGAGGCAGTCGTTCTTGAGCACGCCATAGTGGGTGAAGCCGCCTTTTGGATTGAAGTCCTCAGAGGTGCCTATCTTCATTATCCTCTTGTTTATCTCAGTGCGAGTGTGATAGCCCATTTGCCCAGGCATTGGGACCGTGTAGTGCACATAGCCAGGGTGCCAGGCGCCAAGCGTGCCGATGTGCCTGCGCTTGCCGGTTGCCTTCCTGCGCTGGATAGATGTTCCGAAGCGCTTGACAGTTCCCTGCCAGCCCTTTCCTTTTGTGACGCCGATTGCGTCCATGAATTCGCCCACCTTGAAAACGTCGGAAACCTTCACTTCCTTTCCGAGCAATGACATTGCGTATTCGAGCATTTCAGGAACGTCCTTTCCGCCCACTGCGATTTCCATTCTCTCAGGGGTCTTTTTCCCAAGCCCGGTCATGCCAGGGCGGGTGTAAACGAGAACAAAAACAGAGTCAACATCAGAAGCAGCGAGCTTTCCATCCTTCTTTTTTGAAATCCCAAGGGGGGAGAGGATTTTTTCATCAGGGCACAAAACGTCAGAGACCACTTGCTTGTTCTTGTAGCCGCGCACGCCGAAAACGGTAATGGGCGGGCATTCGACCACGGTCGCAGAGGCGAACACCTCGTTTCCCTTTGACGGGGATTCGGTGTCGTCAATGTACATGACATGGGTCATGCCGGCCTTGTATCCTGCAAAGCCGCACAGCTTCTTCTCTGAAATGCTCGGCCACCAGTTAACTGCCGGCATCTGCGAGTTTGCCCTCTTCCTTGGCCTGAATGCGACCGAGCCCTTCTTGTGTCCAGAACGTTTTCCCATGAGAATCACTGATTGGAATTTTGCTGCGAACTTTCAGCAAATGATTCGCCGCGCGAGGGTTTTCCCAGGACGGCGAGTGTCATCTTACCTATTACAGTAAGAAGTGGGCTCTATATATGAGAGAAGGGTTTATAATCGTTTCTTGGCTCCGGCGTGCGCATTCCCGGCGCAATGGGAGTCGCGCGCCGATTCTTTGAGGCGTTTGACTGCTATTTCCACTGCGCCTCTGGTTTGGACTATATCCCGAGTCCCTTACGGATGCGCCCTACAAAAGTGTCGATATCGTTCTTGCCAGTGTCGACATCATTCTTGCCATCAATATCGCATATAGGCAGAAATTCACTGTGGTACGGAAATTCACGGCTGACGTTCTCTACAATGCTCCCCTCATGTTTGGCAAAAACAATTAGGCATTCGTTCCATCCGTCTTTGTCCTTATAATGGCGATCCGCAAACAACGCCTGTTTTCCCATATCGAGATTTTGGATATTTTCCTTATTTATTCCGAACACCTCTATGCTTGATCCTTGATTTACTAGTTCAATATCATCTATTGTGCCAAAAACGACCAATTCCGCAAAACGGGACAATGCTGGATATGTTTTCAATCCGTGTTTGCCAGCCGTATTCGAGATAAATAGGTACAATTCCTTATATTCGTCTGAATTCAGCCGGTCAGAGTTATGCAATGGAGAACCGTGCGAATATAGCGCATATTGAATACACTCTGTGCCATAATCTTTACCAAGAACTACGATTAAACTTTCTGCTCCCCTCTCCTTCGCTTGCTTTGCTGCTTCTTTTATGACAAATGAAAATTCAGCTCTTGCTGCCTCTGACCCGTTATACTCTTCATCGTATTTGGAGGCAGCAAACAGCTCGCGATTAAATGTGAGTGAAATTGTTTCAGCATAAGGCTTTCCTTGGGACATTTTTGGAATGCTGATATCTCCATCCAAATCTCTCATCGTTTGATCTATCTTAATCTCCGGCCAAAATTCATTGTTCCCCTGCGCCTCATATGCTAGGCGCCTGCGTTTCAGAACCTCGTAAGCTTCATTCAGTTTTTTTCTGTCCTGCGAGCTGAGATTTTCGGTTCCGGCGGGAATCGTGATCGTGCAAAAATCATCCCCTGAACACTCCTTAAGTTTGGCAGAAATTGCGTTGAGGAAGCTGTTTTCCCTGAAAATAAAGACGGCTTTTGCCTTTTCAAGCGCTGCCATGTCTGCGCTCACAAGCGACTGAGTTTGCAGTTGTGCCTGAGCTTTGTCTATTATTGCAAGTTGTTCATCCAGAGGCTTGGCACTGAACTTGCCCCTGCTGCCAGGCTTGTTATCTTCCATGAATGCCTTGACTGACAGGGATTTCCCATCTGCTGCAGCTTTTTTCCGTGTCACCATATCAATCAACCTCCAAATTTTTTCCAAAGTTTACACTACTTCATGATTCCTTCAGATCCTGCAATTTCCGATTTGGCCAAATTCAGCGATTTCTCGTTCGAGTAAACAGATAATGATGGCCCGGCAATTTCACCCATGCGCACAACCATGCGCATAAGCTCTAATCGCTCATCTTTGCTTGCGACATACGTCGCCGCATAGCAGCACTTGTCAATTGCATCACCCAGCGCAACTATTTTTCTGAAAAAATTCTTTTTCGCTTCGCACATGTCGCGGTCACTTTTATTTGTTGCAAGTTCACCTGCTTTTGCCCAAGCGAACCAAACACAGTCGGCCCTATCGGATGATGCAACCCCACTTGCAACCATAGCTTTGTAATCATCTTCATGCCATTGTGCATGCTTCATCAGAAGCGAAACGCTGGTAGATATGTCTCCTTTTTCGTAGGCTTCGACAGCTTTTTCGTATCTTGCCCAAACAAGCGTCTCTTTCTGAGCCCCGATACTCCATTTTCGAAATTCACTAAGACTGATCGAATCGAGCACCCGAAGCGTGCTTTTCCAGGAGCTTCCCCAGCCTCTGCAATGAGCCGCAGGGATAGCCCTCCCAGGCACGCGAATTTCCTTCCCATCCTTCATAATCAATGCCATTCCAACCACCTCCAAATTTTACGCTAAACTGAGCTCGTGCCCTGACCTGATTCGCGCGAAGTGCCTGCGGCTGGCTATTTCCGCCCCGACCAGCCTCATCCGCTTCTGGAGCTTCATCATGCGCGTCTCCACCATCACCGCGCCGTCATAGTTCGCGTTGTCTGGCACGCGGACCTTGAATTTGTTTTTCATCATTCCAATCAACCTCCATTTGTTTCTTTCTGTGGTCTAGTGTGTATATTGTTTAATATAATAATTCTGCCCTAAAAGTCTGAAAAAACACAATATTTATATGCTTTAATTGTGAAAAAGTGGCATGGAGCTTGACCCGCTGGACAGGAAAGTGCTTTACAACGTCGATTTGGGCTCGCGCGCAGGGCTGAAGGGGCTGGCGCGCCAGTGCCGCACCTCGCCAGAGGTGGTGCGCTACAGGCTTGCGCGCCTGGAAAAGGAGGGCGCGATAAGAAAGCACATGGCGCTTGTGAACATTTCAAGCCTGGGCTATGTTGCCCACGGGGTGTACTGCAATTATGCGGGAAAGGATGAGCTGGAGGGAATACGGGAATTCTTCCTCTCGCACCCGAATTGCCACTGGGCTGCGGATTTTGGCGGCAAGTACGACTTTGTTTTCGGGCTATTGGCAAAGGACACTTTTGAGTTCTACAGGATGCTCAATGGGATAAAGGAAAGGATGCGCGGCAAGCTTTCAGGCTTTGACGTTGCAATCCGCATCAGGGTGGACCAGTACCCGCGCGACTAC
>JAPLWY010000051.1:21418-25666 GCA_026396355.1 Microcaldota archaeon | reverse complement strand
CACTTCATGCTGAAAGAAATCCACGAGCAGGGCGGCAAGATAAGAGAGGCGCTTGCGGCAGACGTGAAAAAAGCGGTCTCGCTCCTGCGCGGCAAGGAGCAGGTGTCAGTGATTGCCTGCGGAACTTCCTATTATGCCGGCCTGGTGTTCAAGCAGCTTCTCCAGTCCCGACACGGCATCCACTGCGACGTATTGCTCGGCTCGGAATTCCCATTTTCCTGCACTGGCAGGGAAAAAATAGTGGTGGCTATTTCCCAGTCAGGCGAAACCGCCGACACTTTGCTTGCTGTCCGCATTGCAAAGCGAAGCGGCGCAAAAATAATCGGCGTCACCAATGTTGCGGGAAGCTCGCTTTGGCGCGAGTCAGATGCTGTTGTGAACATTGCCGCGGGCCCCGAGATTGCGGTTGTGGCAACCAAGTCCTTCACCTGCCAGGTCGCAGTCCTCACCAAGATAGCACTCTCCCTTTCGCACAAGCAATCAGAGCTTGCAGCGGTTTCCAATGCATCCGAGCGGATAGAGGAAATTCTCTCGCGCGCCTCAGAGCTTGAAGCGCTTGCTGAGCAATTGGTGAAGCACAAGGATTTCTTTTTCATAGGAAGGTCTCTCTCCTTCCCCTCGGCGCTTGAAGGCGCGCTCAAGCTGAAAGAAATCACTTACTTGCACGCAGAAGCCTACGCGGCAGGCGAGCTCAAGCACGGCCCGCTTTCACTCCTGCAAAAGAACGTGGTGGTGGTCGCGCTTGCGCCTTCCGACAATTCGCTTCCAAAAACTATTTCAAACATGCAGGAATGCCGCGCGCGCGGAGCCTTCATGGTGGCGTTTTCCGACTCCAACGAAGCAGTCTCAAAAAGCGCGCTTTCTTTCCGCATGCCATAGGTTTCGCCCCTTGAAATCCCGATTGTCTATGCGGTTCCCCTGCAGCTCCTTGCCTACTATATGGCAGTGAGGATGAAGAAGGACTCTGACAAGCCAAGGAATTTAGCAAAAAGCGTCACAGTAGAATAAGGATTATTAATTGCGTCTCCGTTCCCCTTGCGGTGGTTTGATCAGCATCGCCCTGCTGGCGATGTCTGATAATCACGGAGTGATTATCATGGTCTCGCTCAAGAAGTACATTCCCTGCAAATGCGGCGCGAACAACTCATTCGACTTCAGCTCGGACATGCAAGTTGAGGACATCACCGTGAATGCGCGCTGTTCCGCATGCGGGGCATCAATCGCAATCTCGGTTTCAGCGCTCCTTGCCTCCCCGACATCCTCTCCTCTACAGCCCTCTCCTTCCGACCCCTCAACGCCAGCCGCAACACTCGTGCAGGCGCATGACGAGGCAGAGACAAAGGCGAATGTGGAGCAGGCCGTGCGCGACCTGTTCAGGTAACCTCCCGATAGTGATAAAAACAAATTTTGCCAGAAAATCACCATGGATGGCGGGGACGACAAGCTTCTTTCGAAAATGCGCGAAAAGTCAGCCTTCTTCGACTTCACCTCGCGCTACATCAGCGTGTTTTGCGGGGTGAAGACCACAATAAATGAACCGCTCGATGTCGAAGGCTACCGCCTTGGCGGCTCTTCAGGGGAGGAACAGCCAAGAATAACAGCCAATTTCGGGCTGCCCATGTGCATGTACATGCACGAAGTGGCGCACAGCTGGCTTGCAAGGTCAAAAGGCATCTACTCCAACCTGGCAGATTATTCATTCAAAGGCAAATCCCCAAGCCTGCTCATGGGCAATGCCGAGCTTTACAACTCATTGACGAACGTGCTCTCAGCAATCATGACTGAAGAGCGCAAATTCGAAAAGGCAGCCTGCTATTTCCTGCCTGAAGGAAGGAAGAACAGGGGGGCGACTGCCAAGCGGCTGGATGCGCTTTTCGGCGAGCCCACGCTTTATGACGGACGCGCCCCAAGCTGGCTCTCCAACATACTTGAGGAAAGCAAGACGATCTCGAAAGGCTCTGGCGGGCATCCCATGGACCACTTCGGCGAATTTTTCGCCTCCACCATGGCAACTTTCACATTTGACGGGGAAAAGGCATTCGCGCGCCTCAACGCGCTGCTTGCGCTTCGCAATGAGCCCGAATACGCCTCGCTTGCCGACTCCTTCCTGACCGTTCTCTCATTCTCTGCAAAATACGGCAATGAAATGGCAGGGCAGATGTCAAAGGCAGGCGGAAGCAGACTCCCAGAGATCCAGAACCTCACGAAAAATATGCAAAAGCTCCAATCCATCTTGCAGGAATGGGAAAAGGCAAAACAGCAGCCAGCAGGGAAAACCAAGATCAAATAGCATTCAATTGGAAATTTCCAAAATCGCCTCAAGCGCCTCAGGCAGCTTCGTTGTCCCGTCGCTTGAGGAGAAATGCCCGCGCGCGTGCAAGACAATTGTTTTCGCGCCAAGCTTTTTCTCAATCAATTTTGCCTGCTCCAGCGGAACATATGGGTCATTGTCTGAGAAAATTGCAATGATTTTTTTGCACGCTTTCTTCACCCTCTCCGCATCAACCGGGGCGCGGACGAATTCGTCCAGTATTGAAAATTCGCCTCCTAAACTCCCGATAAACCCAGCCACCAGCACAACACCCCTAACTTTCACATCCGCGCGCTCGAGATAGCGCAGTATTGCGATGCAGCCAAGCGAGTGCCCAAGCAAAATGCAGCCGTCTCCAGTCTGCCCAACTTCCCTATCAATGGTCGCAACCCACTCCTCGACTTTTGGCTCATTAGGATTCGGCATTGCAGGTATGCTGACCTCAAATCCTCGTGCTTCCAGCTCTTTCTTTAACCAAGGGCGGAAGCCGTGCATCGGCTCGCTCTGGAAGCCGTGGATGATTATTACTCTTCTTGCCATCTTATCATCTCAAATTCCAATCACTTTCCCAACTTTGGCAGCCGACTCAATCACAATGCCTGGCTTGTCTGACTTTGGCGCGCGCTTAACATCGCTCCTCTTTGCCACCCCTGTGAGCACAAGCACGGATTTCATTCCAATTTCATTCGCCATCCTAATATCTATCTCCAGCCTATCGCCCACGAACACTGCTTCGCGCGGCTTTACCTTGTGCATCTGGAGCAGCTTTTTTATTAGGTAAACCGACGGCTTTCCAATTACAGCATCTGGCTTTTTTCCGCTTGCATAAATCAATGCAGCCGCAATCGCTCCGCTTCCCGGCGAGGCGCCATGCTCGCGCGGGAGAGTCGGGTCTGAATTTGCAAGTATGAATTTTGCTCCTGTTACGAGATTGTGAAGCCCCTTATCCAGCTTTTCGTAAGTAACTTGCCTGTCCAGCCCGACAACCACAAACTCCGCGTTCTTCTCCACTATTTTTGCGCCAGCCTCTTTCACAAGCTCGTCGTGCAACCCCTGCTCCCCGATTACAAACACGCGCTTTCCCGCGCCGTATTTTTCCTTCACATAGTGCGCGCAGCCGAATGAGGCAGTCATCACATCGTTTTTGTTCGCCTTTATTCCATAGCGCGCAAGGTGATGGACATAGCTTTGCCTGCTCTTGGTGGCATTGTTGGTGAGAAAAAGAACCTTAGTTCTCTTCTGCAGCCTGGCAATTTCGCCTGCAACTCCTGGTATTCCCTGCGCGCCCAGGTAAACCACGCCATCCAGGTCAAACACAATGGCAGAAACCATGATCTGGCAAGCTCAAAGCAGATATAAAAACAAAACGCCCTTTCGTATGCCGATTTAAATTCGTTTCGTGCCAAATATTGCCATGTTGATTTTCCAGCTTCCCTGGATCGGAAGGCTAAGCGACTCTCAAAGCATTGCGGAAAGCAACAAAAAGGCGGAAAGCAACAAAAAGAAGCCAACCGCGTCAAAAAAAGAGCAAGAGGACTATTTTTTCAAATCAAACACAACCCAATATGGGCTCGTAAACAAGCTCGCAACTGAAACAAAGAGCCTTTTCCGCTACTTTTTAAGCCTCGAAGGAATACATTGCGCCAGTTTTGCTTTTTTCAGCCTTGACGTCATGGCAAAGGAACACGGCAAGGTGTATGATGATATTTCCATAAGCTCCTGGAACATAAAGAGCCGCATAAACAAAAAGGAATTCGAGATGGAAACGCTCGATTCTGACCCTGCAAAGAGGAGGGCGCAGCTATGCGCAATGCCTGCCGGCACCTTGCTGACAGTGAGGTACACTGGCACCATGCACACCGAAATACCCGATTACAAGCCCACGCACACCCTGATTTCGCTTGGCAACGGCGTATTCGCCCACAACCCAGGAGACC
>JAPLWY010000051.1:12395-21408 GCA_026396355.1 Microcaldota archaeon | reverse complement strand
GAACTGGTCTACTTTGGTTCAAAAAACGGTTACAAATCAAAAACCCTTGAAATAGATGGATATGCTAGTTTTGAAGAGTCATTTATCATCGTGAAAGAATCGGCGGCATACAAGCCCAAATGGGACAATTTCCCAAGCGCAACAAAGGTTTCTCTCGTGTGCGAAGCAAACAAAAGCCCGGAAAAAAAGGCGCTTGAGGTTAGCAAGAAGTATGGCGTATCATTTGAGTCCGCCCTCTCTGCGATTCTCACCCAGAACAAAATAGACGGGCTGCTTGCCACCACCAAAGTGAAGAAAGACAGCACTTTTATGATCGACGTCCCGGTCAAGGGCGAATTCTGACTCTTTGAACAGACTGCATCAGGAAAAAACGCCTTCGGTCTGCTTTTTATACGTTTTGCCCTTAATCTATCCAATCCCGCCATAACTCAACCTGGTAGAGTGCTTGGCTGTAGAAAAACAACGGCCGTCGGCGATTGTGCTGGCAGTTATCAAGATGTTGTGTGTTCAATGCCACCCCAAGGGGCTCCGCCCCTTAGTGCGGCTCCCCCCAAACCCCGCGAATGCTGGTAAAGGGGACGGCGAACAAATCACACTGGCGGGATATTTATATTATCTATCAAGAAAAGGGTAGAATTCGTCCAAGTTGCTGCGCAACTTGTCCGTCCAGTCGAGCTTCGTGCTCGTCTGATCCATCCAAAAGCTGCTGCTTTTGGCTGTGCCTCGATGGTGTAGTGGTTAGCATCCCAGATTGTCGATCTGGTGACCCGGGTTCGAATCCCGGTCGGGGCGAAGCTAATCTTACTTTTTTTCGCTGCGGAGAAAAAGGGCGCGTTCACTTCGTAAAAAACTTATTGTTTTTTTCAGGCTGGCTGTGAAGGATAAGCATGTTGCTGAAATGGCTATCATCAAAGTCTCCCTCGCCAGTCAGCCTTCTGGTTCCATTTTCATAATGGACAAACCCCTTCCCGACCGAGCCGGAATCAAGATAGACGGCATTTTTCATGCGCGCAGGCTTGCCGCCTGCGCCCTGCGTGAGGTTCAGCATGATTTTCATCGCATCCTCCAGCGACACATTCTTTTCAAAGCTGATTATCCCGTATGAGCTGCTGCCGTCCATGTTCTGCATTTCAACAAGAAACCTCAGGCAGTAGAATGGCGAGCTTTTGAATTCGAACTTGCCGATGTCTGCCGGCTTGCCGTTCCCTATTACAAGAAATTGCTGAAACACGGACCACTTGTTCTTTTCAGCCTCGTCAAAAAACTTGACAATTTCCAAACTATTCGAAAAAATGGAGTCGCGAATATTATGTATTGTTGGCTTTCCATTGCCGTCAATTACAACCAAGGCGCTTCCGCTGTCCTTGGAAAGGAGCCGGTTTTGCGCAACCCCTTTCTCAATCAGCATTCCCTCGATCCGGCCATCCATGCCGTGGAATGCCGCAGCCACCTGCATCGCAATCTTCCCGTTCTTATTGAACTTCGCCTCGTTGCCAGCGAAGCTGAGCCCCGGGGTCTCTTCCCGCGTGAGCAGATCCATCCTGCTTTCCGGGGAATTGGACATGAACACGATTATGCCCATGTGCTTGCCATTGTTCCTGAGGTTGTATTCCGCAAAACCGTCCGGCATCGCGCGCCCGCTTGCCTGGATAAACGTTATGTTCTTGGATTGCTTGAGCCCTTCTGTGCGGACTTGGAACAAAAGCATAGCATCATCCTTGCGCTTATCCTGATTTCAGGACGAAACAGGTTAAATAGCTATTCTTCTTCGTGGTTAAGTTTTGGGCATAGGTCTGGGAAACCCGCGCGCCCGTGGCGTAAAAAACAGGCGGATTTCTCTATATTTTATAAAGCGCGTCTGCGAGAACCCGTCATGCCGTTTCAACTGGTAGGGCAAGGCGCACCAAAGTTTTCCCGCGGAAAAGCATTCCACGGCCTGCGCAGTCAAGGCGCCACCGAGTATCTCGTGCTTCTCGCAGTTGTGCTGGTCATAGCATTAGTCAGCATTGCCCTCCTGGGCTTCTTTCCAGGCACAGCGAACGAGGCGCAGCTGTCTCAATCTGAAATTTATTGGAAAAGCGCCTCCCCGGTCGCAATTGTCGAGGGCGGGGCAGTTTACTCCCCCAGCCAAAGCCAGGCTGAGGGGGCGTCTTTTTCTGATGACTATCTGATTTTCCAGAATAACGTGGTTGACCGGATTGTGATCACTGGCTTCAAGACTGCAAAAAGCGCAAGCGCGGTCAGCATAAGCCGCATCAGCCTTTCGTCAGGCGAGAAGTTGTGCGCTGGCAGCGGAAGCTATTCCACACAGCCAAATTGCAATGGCGTGGCTGTATTTCCTGCAATGCTCAGCCCAGCGGCAGGCCATGACCTTGCGAACAGCAGCAATGCGCTAGGCGTCAACTCCAACTGCAATCCTGACGGTTCAGGGTTTGTCGTTGCCAATGATTTCCAGATCTATTATGAGCGATACATCGACAATGCAGTTATCAACAGTGTTTTCACCAGCTCAAAGCCGCTCATGCTCAAATGCAATGGCCTTGGGAACATGGGCAGCTTCAACAGCGTATGCAACCCCTCAGACCCAAACGCTTGCAGACCAGGCCTGACTTGCCAGATAGACGGTGGCCCGACCTACTACTGCCTGACCCACATCTGCTGGAGCAGCGCGGACTGCACGCCTCCAAGCACCTGCGTGGACGCCGGGGATGGCGGCCTTTGGGCGTATTGCACGCCTTAGCAAGCGCATCTGCCCAGTACTCGCTTCCATCACTTTCTAGGCAAAGATACACGAATATATACACATTTATATATATTTCTACACATAATACGCTTATGCGCCAGAAATTGAAAGCACAGCCGCAGCCTGACAGGATATACGCCCTAAATGACAGGCTCAATCTCCTTCAAGCAAAGCAGAAAAAAGCCGGCCCAATCAAACGGGTCTGGCTGGACGCAAAAATAAAAATGACTGAGAAAAGGCTCAACAAAGCGCTCAACACTGTCATTGACAAGAAAGAGTTCAATTCCGAAATCAATTCTGCATTGACTGGGAAAAGCGAAGACCACAAGGGCATGAGCTATGACGAACTGAAGGCAAAAACAGAGCGGGATTACCTTAAAGCGTGGGAAAAGGCGGAAGATGAAAGCGAGCGCAAATTCATAACCACAGGGAAGTACGTGGACCCGAAAGAGCTTTTCGTCAAGCCATCATCCATGCTCCAATTCGAGTCAGCCGCGCAATCCACTGCCGATGAAGCGAGGGCTTCAATTCTTGACCGCAATGCCGTGTCATTTGGAACTTCTGGCCGCCGATCGTTTTTCTCAAAAATCAAGCCAGCGCACATATCCGCATTGATTGCTTCTCCCATAGTCGGTGCAGTGGCAGGATTTTTCTTCATTCCAACCAGCATCCTAAGCCCGATTGGCGGTGGGGCAATCGCGCTTGCCTGCATGATTGTAATTGTTATAACAGACGGCAGGCAAAATTAAGTGCCAACTCTAAGCTTCAAACTGAGAAAAGGAAAAGAGAAAAAGAAGCCTACTTCTTCCTGGAGAATGCGAACCCGCCCACTATCCCTACTAGCGCAGCAGGCAGGCAGCAGCAGGAAAATGGGCTAGTGCCGCTTGTTCCGCTGGCGGATGAGTTGTCGGATGGCGCGCTTCCGCCAAGTATGTCTGCCCCGCTCCCAAGCGCTCCAAGCACCGAATCAGCGCAGTGCTTCCCGTCCACGTTTTTTCCGGTCGGGCAGCCGCACTCATCAGCAGCATCAGTAAGATAGCCTGTTCCAGTGCCGGTCAGCATGCATTTCTTCGGCTTCGCAGTCGAGCATTCCCCGGATTTGGTGCTATCCTCGCAAAGAACAGTGCAGATTTCGCCAATCTTGGTCATGCCTACCTTGCACGGGCAGGTCGAGGCGCTATCCACCAGCGCTCCGTTCACGCATTTCTTGCCCGAGGTCTTCGGCGAGCATATGCTGTTTGTCACCATGGTGCCGCTGTCATTGCAAGGCGGATAGGCGCAGGTGAGGCTGTCGGAGTTTTTCAGCATTCCCGTCGGGCAGCCGCACTTGGTGGCATTGTTGATAAGTGCGCCCTGCATGCACATTTTCGGCTTGTTCGCAGTGTCGCAGGCGCCCGCATCAATGCTGCCGCATTTGGCAAGCACGCATTCTTCTCCAGATTCGATATAGCCTGATACGTCTGAACATTTGCAAATTGCATGGGTAGTGTCTGGCACCAGCGCATGGGCGCCGGGCGAACCTGTGCATAGGAAGCCGGGCGGGTTCTTCGAGCATTTGCCATACGCGGTTCCGTCAGCGCAAGGCGAGGTATCAATGTCAATCGCATGCGCCATGCCAACCAAAGCAAGCGCAAAAATCGAGAAAATCAATAAGTGTCTCCTATTCATACTATCGCCTCGTGCCATTTTCTAGTCTAATAATTAAAAATCTAATCCCATTACGCAATCCTCATGAAGAAATAATCCGACAGGAATTCGGCATATTTCGCCCTTACCATTCCCGTTCCCTCGATAATTTTGGATTTGGAAACCATTTTTCCCATGGTTTGCGGAAGCCCGATCCCTGCCTGGTTCCTGGTTGCGTGATGAAGCGCAACTTCCGCATCCACAAACTCACGCCTGTCCACTGCCACAATCCTATCGTGCTCAAGATGCAAATTCAGGCTGTTCTTGTGCTTGGAAACGAAAGCTTCCATGTCTGATGCAAACCTTATCTGCGGGCCTGGCGACTTTTTCACTGATGGCAGCTCCCACCTGTCCAGCTCGAACAGCACAGCGCACTCTTTGCCATCGCTCCAGTAATAGCTGCCAAACACTGAGAAGTCCAATTCCTCCAGGCGTGCGTACAGCGCATGGGTCGTTTTCTTCAGCTGCGGCCAAAGGACGTCTGGCACAACTTTCGGGGCGTCAAAGCACAGGAGGAGGCAGCGCGTTTTCCTTTCTGCAATCGCGCCTGCAATCGCCTTTGCGCTCCTCACATTCTTTTCAGAGAAAAAGAATTTTTCAGAGGGGCTGGCAAGGAACCTCCTGCACTCGAATACAAAGCGCGAAAGCGAGGTCTGTGCCACCACTGCCGCCACATTGCGGGTAGGATCGGTCGGGTCGATAACTACGAGGGGCGAGGCGAACTTTTTCCTCGCTTCCCCGTATTTGAGGTGTTTTTCCATGTCTATTGCAGGATTGTTCCATTTGGACGCCTCGCGCATGAGCATGTACAGCGAGCCGTACACGATTACCAAAAGCTCGCAAAGGTAGCCCGAGAACCCTTCCACGCGAAGTTCCGCCCCGTATATCCCGAAATTCTTCATGAAGCGCTTGAGCAGCCTCACATCCGTTTTTCCCTTCTCGTCCAATTTTGAATTCACATACTCGGTGTGCAGCTGCGAGCGGTCCACCGACGAGCCGCGCTGTTCAATGCTCTCTATCTTGTAAGCCGGCACAATGTCCGCATGGAACTTTCCTGAGAACACCTGCAAATAAGGGTGTTCCGCATATCGCGACTCCATTCTCATGCCGGCAAACGCCCTTCTTGCGTATGACAAGCCGTTCATTGTCATGTCATGGTGCGAATAATGCCTTGGGAAAAGCAGGAAAATATCAAACTCATTGCCGCCTGAAAGGTTTGTCCCATTGGCAAGCGAGCCCGCAAGCTTTGCGGCAGAAAAAGACTCGGCCATCTCGCGCGCGGACGGCTCAATCCTGCGAATGGCTGACCTGAAAACAGCCGCTGCTTTCCTTTCGGCAACAGTTTGCATGGGGCATCTTCTCACTTGTGCTTAAAAAACAGATGCGCGAAAAGCGCGCATTCCGCTTAGCGCTTGCCTGCAGCCTCATAGTCCTCCTTGAATTTCCTTATCCCCGCGTCCGTGAACCCGTGGCAGAACATCTTTTCCATCACGTCAGGAGGCACTGTGGCGATGTCGCAGCCGCAAAGCGCGGACTGCGCAACATGCAAAGGCGAGCGCACTGAGGCTGCTATTATCTGCGTTTTGTAGCCGTAATTCACGAATATCTCACGTATCTTCCTCACCAATTCCATCCCGTCATCTGCAACATCATCCAGCCTTCCCACGAATGGCGAGACATAGGTTGCGCCAGCCTTTGCGGCCAGGAGCGCCTGGGTTGGCGAGAATACCAAAGTCACATTGGTCCTGATCCCTTTTTTGGAAAGTGCGCGCACCGCCTTCAACCCCTCCTCGGTCATGGGCAGCTTCACCACAACATTTTTCGCCCACGAGGAAAATTTCACGCCGTCCTTTACCATGCCTGCTTCCTTCTCCTCAACTCCCTCGACCGAAACCGGCCCGTCCACGAGCTTGCAAATCTCCTTTATCGCTTCCTCCTGGCGTCTTCCCGACTTGAGTATAATTGTCGGGTTCGTGGTGATTCCATCCACCAAGCCCATTGCAGCATACTTGCCGATCTTTTCAACATCCGCAGTGTCCAGGAATATTTTCATTTTTCCACCTCTTTTTCCTATCTTTTCATTTCCTCAAGCACAAGCTTTGCAATTCCCTCAGCGTCCAGCCCGTATTTCTTGAGCACTTCGCTTCCTTTGCCCGACTCGCCGAATTTCATCCGCATCCCGTGCCTTGCCACTCTGACTGGATAGATTTCCGAAAGCGTCTCTGCAACCGCGCTTCCCAGCCCCCCTACTATCTGGTGGTCTTCCACCGTAATTATCAGCCCGCAAGTGCGCGCAAGCTTCTCAAGCGCTGCAGCGTCTGGGTGCGAAATAGTATGCATGTTTGCAACTGCCGCGCTCACTCCTTTCTCGGCAAGCTTCTCGGCTGCAAGGAGCGATTCGCACACGCACCTTCCTGCAGAAATTATCGCAATGTCGCTGCCCTCGGCAAGCACATTCATTTTTCCAACTTCAAACGGCGTTTCCTGGGTCGTGAACGAGGGCACAGCATTCCTTGTGCACCTAATATAGAACGGGCCTGGCGTCTTCCAGGCAGCATAAACCGCCTTTCTGGTTTCCTGGTGATCGCAGGGCGAAATCACAGTCATGTTCGGCAGGCAGCGCGTTATTGCAATGTCTTCGAGTGCCTGGTGCGTTGCCCCGTCCTCGCCAACATCCAATCCAACATGCGAGCCTTCCATTTTCACGTTGGCATTGGCATAGCAAATCGTCGTCCTTACCTGCTCCCAATTCCTTCCAGGCGAAAACATGGCAAATGCGCCAATGAATGCAACTTTTCCGGAGTAAGCAAGTCCGGCTGCAACAGACGCCAGATTCTGCTCAGCCACCCCTACCTGCACAAACCTTTCCGGGAATTTCTTTGCGAAAGCCTCAAACTGCACTGAGCCTGCGACATCAGAGCAAAGCGCAACCACATTTTTGTCTTTCCCGCCAATCTCGACAAGCGCCTCGCCAAAAGCATTCCTTGTGGCGATTTTTTTCATCTCAGGCAAGTGCAAGTCCAGCAAATGCATTGAAGGATTCAGTTTCATGCTTTTGCCTCCTTGCTCGTGTGCGCCTGCTCTGCCTTGCTTGCTTCCAGCTTCGCTCTTTCCGCTTCAAGTTCAGCAAGCGCGCGTGCTGCCTCCTCTGCATTCGGGGGCTTTCCATGCCACTTGTAATCCTTCTCCATGAAGCTTACTCCCTTTCCAGGCACAGTAATCGCAATTATCATGGTCGGCTTGCTCTTTGTTTTCTTTGCTTCTGAAAACGCGTGCAAAAGCGCCCCAATGTCGTGCCCGTCCACGGTTATTGCATGCCAGCCGAATGCGCGGTATTTCTCAGCCATGTCTGCAAGCGGCATTATTTCTTCAGTGTTACCGTCAATTTGAATATAATTCCTGTCACAAACCGCCACCAAATTGTCAAGTTTGTATTTGGACGCAAGCATCACGGCCTCCCAAGTCGAGCCTTCCTGGTGCTCGCCATCCGAGGTTGCGCAATATACGCGGTGCTTTTCCCCATTCATTCTTGCAGCAAGCGCCATTCCGCAGGCAATTGCCAGCCCCTCGCCAAGCGGGCCTGAGGAATTCTCAATTCCCGGAAGCTTTGCCATGCTTGGATGCCCCTGCAGCCTGCTCCCCAGCTTCCGCAGCGTCATCAATTCCTCGACAGGGAAATAGCCTGCGCGCGCCATCGCAGAGTAAAGCACAGGGCAGATGTGCCCGTTTGAAAGCACAAACCTGTCTCTCTCTTTCCAGTCTGGCTTTTTCGAATCGAATTTCATCTCATTGAAAAACAGCACTGAAAAAACATCTGCCATCCCAAGCGGGCCTGCAGTGTGGCCTGAGGCTGCTGGCAATAGCATCCTGATAATGTCCTGCCTAAGCGTGTTTGCCATCAGCGCAAGCTCGGTAGTGCCCTTCATTTTCATCTCTCCCTGGAAATACACACCACGAGAGTTTAAAAAAAGAGGTGAAAGCGAAGAGGCGTCACGCGCGCCCCTTCCCAAGCGTGAAAATGCCGCGCCAGCCCCAACCGCACGATCATCTTGCCCCTATGCTGAATATGTCCCACTTCAGGTCTTTTTTCTTTTCCAATTCATCCGCCATCTGCGCAACAAGCGCGCCCTTCACTTTCCTGTACTCTTCAGGCGGAAGCTCGGCATTGCCTATCGCATTCCTCAGGTTCTTTGCATTGAAGCAGAACATCGAGTCGCGCACGTTTTCGCAGTTGTGCGAATAATAGATGTCCGCGCAGTTCTTGCAGGTATCGGCTTCGAACGCGCGGGTGATGTTTTTCGAATAATAGCATTTCATGCAAAACGACGAATCGAACAGCAAGGCAGAGCCAAAAAGCGACTCGGACGCGGTCACAATCGTGCAATGCGCGCACTTCTTGCACCAGCTGAAGCTTGAGCCGTTGCAGACGTCCTGCGCGTTCATCACCACTGTCGCATTCCTGTAGTTCGAATTCTTCCCGGTAATCTTGTCCATGTTGGTGTACGCAATCGGGTGCAGCCGCTCAACCAGGCTATCCAGGTCAATTGCCAGCCTGCTTGCCTCTTCCTCCCCTATTCCTATTGT
>JAPLWY010000051.1:0-12377 GCA_026396355.1 Microcaldota archaeon | reverse complement strand
TTGTGCCGATTTTGCGCAGTTCGTCATCAGTGGCAAGCCTCCCCGTAAAGTCATACATTTCGGCAATATGCCTCCTGTAGCTGCACATGATGGACGGCTCGCCGGAAAGCGCCGATTTTTTCGCCAGGTTCTGGGGCACATGCCGGTCAAGGTACGCGCCATAGCCTGCCATGCCTGAAAGCCCTCTGCCGAAAAGCAGCCTGGCGGTCTTTTCAAATGCCGCTTCAACAGGCTTTGGGTCAAATGCCATTTCGCCCCCTTTTTCGAATTTCAGCCGCGGATCCGGCTTGTGCCTTGCCGCGCCAACCACTATGTCAAGCACGGAAAAAAGCCTGCCATCCTTTGCAATCCCCTGCGCCATCTCAGAGCACAGTTTCTTCTTTATTGACAGGTACTTGTCCTTGGCAAGCTCGGTATTCCCGATGCGGTAAGCGCCATTTTCCAGCCCGAAGCAGAACATGCACTCCCTGCAGTTCTGTATTTTTGCGCAATAATGGCAGTCGGAAATCATCTCGACCATGTTGCATTCGAATGAGCGGGCGATCTCCGAGCCCATGCATTTCACGGTGTGCCGAACGAAGAATGCGCCGCAATTGCCAAAGGAGGATTCGCTTTCCTTGATGCAGTATGAATCATGGACGTATTNGAGCCGAGCACAAAATGGCTGTCATTGACGGTAGTTGAGCCCTCGACATGGCTGCAGTTGCCCAGATTCACATTGCCTGAATAGATTGCGCGCTCGCGCACAGCACCCACAACAGAGTCTATATCTTTCACTTCGTTTATGGAAAGGGGAGGGAACTTCTTTCCAAAGTCAATCTCGTCATAGGCCGCATAGCGCGCCCCATGCGGATATTCATCAGTGGAAAAGGTGACTCGCTTTCCGGAAAAGGAGGATTTCTCAGTGCGAAGCTTCTCAATGTATTCGGAAAGCCACGGCTCGGCTTTTTTTAATTCGCCCGCTTCCTGCCCGAAAAGCACCTTGCAGGTGGATTTCCATGCCCTGTTCAGCTTCTCGTAGGTTTCCGAAGCCATTTCGCGCCCCTTCAGCCTTCTGCATCTGCTTTCAGTCCCTCAATCGCGGATTTTATGTCAGGCTTTGAAAAAATTGCGGATGCCGCACCGATGAGCGTGGCGCCTGCGGCTGCCGCGCGCTTTGCAGTGCCAATCACGATTCCGCCATCCACCTCTACAACAACGCCAAGCTCGCGAAGCTTCCTCATTTTCTCCTCCATTGCAGGAAGATAGCTTTGGCCTGAAAAGCCGGGATAAACAGTCATCACCAGCACATGTTCTATTTGCGGAAGAAAAGGCTCAACCGCGGACACCGGCGTATCCGGCGAAATTGCAAGCGCCACCCTTCCGCCCATTCTCTTTATCTCGGAAATGGCTTCCTGCGGATTAGCCAGGCTTTCAATGTGAAGCTCGTAAATTGCGCCCTTCTTGCCAATCCGCTTCACGTATTCCAGCGGGTTCTGCACCATCAAATGATATTCTACAAGCAGGTTTTTCGGTATCGGGGAAAATTCCTCGACAGGAAGGGTAGCATTGGGCACGAACTTGCCATCCATGATGTCTATCTGCACGCGCGACACATAGGGTGCCACAGAGGTTATCCTCTGCTCGAATTCCTCCTTTGTCTTGACCAGAATTGCCGGAACTATCTCAACCATTGTTTTCCCATTCCTTTTTTGCACCAAACTTTCTTAAACCAGGGTAGTGCTCCTGCGCCCTGCTGCAAAAGTCATTTTATTTTCGGGCGCTCGAAGTTGCAATTGTCAATGACAATATCTGCCATTCTTGAAGGCGGGAACTGCCGCAGATACCTCTTTTGGGCTGGAAGGTATTTCGCATCGTATTTCCTCAGCACTTCTTTGCCGTAAATCGGGACGTCCCGCGCCTTTGCCCGCCTTTTGCTTTCCCCTGGCGGTATTTCCAAGAACACCCTATAGTCAATGTAAGGCGCAAGCTCCTTCCTGAACAAGAAAACGCCCTCAAAAACCACGATTGTGTTGCCATCGAACGCATAGCTTTTCTTAGTCTCATACCTGTCCGTGTGCAGGTTGAGAAGTGTCAGCTTGGCGATGAAACTCCTTTTTCGATGGACGGGGATTAGGAGTTTTTCGGCTATGGTTGCATAATCAAAGCTTTTGTTGTAATAATTATCTGCCTGATTCTTCCCAGAATAGCGGATCTCCCTCTGGTTGTGGAAATCGTCAACGCTGATTGCCTGCACGCGGCATTTCCTGGATTTCAAGAAATTGGCAAATGCCTCTGCAAACATTGTTTTTCCAGAAGTGTCTATTCCGGTTATCCCGACCACAAAAGCCCTGCCCTTTTGCTTTTTCCTGCTGATTTCTGAGAGCACTCTCTCGAAAATAGGCAGTCTCCTGTCAAAAATAGCTGCAAGCTCTGCAAATTCCCCTATTGAAATATCTGCCTTTTTTGCCTCGCTTTTTCCATAGCCGTAAAGCGCGCCTATTGAAAGTGCATCATTTCTCTTGGCCGCTTCCAGGTCGCTTTCCCTATCCCCGATGACTGCCGCCTTCGGATTTGAAAAGCGCGACGATATCTTCTTTACCAGCGCAGTTTTTGTCAAGCCATTCTCCTGAACGCATTCGGCATAATCAAAATAACCCCTGATTTTGAGCGCCTTGATTGCGGCATTGAAATAATCGACCGAGCAGTTGCTGTAAAGGGCCAGCTTGTAACCCCGGCGCTTAAGGGCACCCAGTGTTTCAATTACTCCTGGAAAAAGCCTGCCATGCCTTGAAATTGACGGGTAATACTCCTTCCTGATATTAGCCCTGATTTTTTTCCACAATGCAAACTTGCCTGGGGGCAGGATGCTCCTGTAAAACTGTTCAGAGGGCTTGCCCAGGTTCTCTGCCACGTTTCTCTCGCTGATATGGATTTGAAGATTCATGCCTGAAAAGACTTTTTTCATGCCCTCAAAGTTGGCTTTGGCTGACTGGAAAAGCGTCCCGTCAAGGTCAAAAATCAGCAGTTCAGCAGTGCGCGGGGCATTCATCAAATTTCACCCTGTGCAGCGTATTCCTTTAAAGCTTCATACTTTGCGCCCTGGGGCAAAAGCGCGCTTCTCATCAGCGTGAACGAGCGCGCCTCCCACTCGCAAACTTTTCTCGTTTTCTGCAGGAAATCATAAATATCTCCGGCTGATTTTGAGCGCGCCACAGTGAGGTGCACCGAGAATTTCTTGTCATCCGCAGGCAAGCCAAGCGGAGCAAGCGCCTCCTCCACCTTTTTCGCCAGCTCCTCCGCGCCCTCTGACTTCCCGCCCACCCAGATTGCGCGCGGGAAATTCTCATTAGGATAAGCACCTGCGCCGGAAAGCGAAACAGTGAAAGGGGAAAACCGCACGGTTGCAAGCGCAGCCTCAATCTCCTTCACTTTCCCGTCAGGCACCTCTCCCAGGAATTTCAGCGTGAGGTGCCAATTATCCGGAGGAAGCACTTTCACGCCCAGCGCGCCCTGCAGCGGCAACGCTGCCTTTTCTATTTTTGCATGCGCTTCCTGCGGCGCCACTACTGCGACAAACAGCCTCATGCCGTGCTTTCGCCCGATAATAATATAAGGCGTGCAAGCGAATCTTCCTCATGGACGATGTACACTCCGCGATGGCAATGCTGCGGTTCGCAGACCTGGTGCTGGGCGTTTACCTTATCTACGCGCTTTTCTCTTTCGCGCGCGCCAGCTCGAAAAGCCCGTTCTCGCGCCCCATGGGAATCCTCGCAATTTCAGTGCTGCTCATATTCCTTGCAGAGCTTATGCAGTCGCTTGGCATGCTCTCGGACAACCTGGCAGAGATAGTCCGGCTGGTCTCGCTCCTGGTGTTCTTCATACTGTTCCTGTACTCCATAAAGCAGCTGAGGCAAAGCGCCCTTGCGGCAGAGCACCTTGCGCGCCGAAGATTCAGGTAACCTGCAAGCCTCGCAAGGCAAAACGCGCAGGTTTGCGCTCATAAAGGCGGACACATGGCAAGCTACCTATTCGCAGACGCGCACTGCCACCTTGACTCCTGCCCAGGCGAAATCCTGCCCCACATTCTCCAAATAACCTGCGGCTCGTCCATCGACTCCTGCAGGAAAAACTCTCGCATCGCATCAGAGCGCGAAGGCACCTATCTCACTGCAGGGATTGCCCCTCAGGAGGCAATGCAGCACAAGGACATCAAGGTCATGCTTTCCGAATGGGAAGACGAAATCTCAAAATTCCCTAAGCTTGTGGCAATTGGCGAGATAGGGCTGGACTTCCACTGGGCGAAAACAGAGGAGGAGCGCTTCCTGCAGCACGAGTGCTTCATTTCCCAGCTTGTGCTTGCCGAGCGCCTCTCGCTTCCGGTTGTAATCCACTCGCGCGAAGCAGAAGCGCAGTGCCTGGAAATACTGCGCAACTTCAACCTTCCCTTCATGCTGCACTGCTTTTCAGGCACTGCCGAGCAGGCGCTGTCCGCAGCCGATGTCGCAGGCAAGGGAATAATTTCCATCCCACCAATTCTCAACAGCGAGCGCAGGAAATTCGTGCGCGACCTCTCGCTTGAGAGGCTGGTTGCAGAAACCGACGCCCCTACAATCGGCAAGTCCCCCACGGATGCCATGGAGTCTATAAAAATTATCGCGGAAATAAAAGGGCTGGAGCAGGAAGCAGTCAGGCAGAAAACACTGGAAAACACGATGAAGTTCTTCAGGATTCAGTAGCGCCGGCGCATCCAGCTTTCAAATCTGGTGGTACCATGTTCGAAAAATTCACGGCAATGCTGAAAAAAAAGAAAAAAGCCGAGCGCAGCATCGCACTTCTGATAGACGGCCCCAACGTAATCAGGAAGGACGTTCGGCTGGACCTCATTGCAGTGCGCAAGAGGATAGAGGAGCACGGCATGATAAAAGTCTCGAAAATATTCCTTGACCAGTATGCATCAGACAAGCTGATTGAGGCAATGACCAACCAGGGCTTTGAGCCCATCATCACAACAGGGGATGTGGATGTGACAATGGCCGTGGAGGCAATGGTGCAGGTCTACAACCCCCACGTGCACACAATCGCGCTGATGACGCGCGACATTGATTTTCGCCCTGTGCTTGTGAAGGCAAAGGAGCTGGGAAAAGAAACAATAGTGATAGGCTCAGAGCCAGGCTTCTCAATTGCGCTTAGGAACACTGCTGACATTGTGATAATGGCTGACCAGAAATAAGGTGGGAGAATGGCACTGATGCACCTTGACCCGAAAATAAAGGCAATCTGGCTGGCGCCCGCATTCCTGCTGGTGCTTTTCGCATGGACGCTCATCGTCTGCGCAATATTTTTCATGGACCCCGACCTTACGGTTTTCGGGCTGCACGTTTACCTGTTTGCAATTATCTCGTTTTTCGTGCTGGTGGTTTTTGCCCTGCTTCCGCTTTACCTGTACTATTCCGCAGAATACGACGCGTTCACGTACGAGCTTACCGAATCCGAGCTTGTGATACGGAGCGGTCTGTTCGCCACGATCTCGACCGTGCTGCCCTATGGCCACATGACCGGGATAGACACCAACCGCTCGATTCTTGAGCGGCTGCTTGGGATTTCCACTGTGAGCATCACAATCGCAGGCATGAAGGATGCGCTGGGCGACTACACGCTGCCCGGCATTGCGGCAAAATACGATCTGGTGTCAGAGATAAAATCAAGGATGGGCGCGGCGCAGCAATCGCCAGAGGCTCGCGTGAGCACCGACTCCCCCTGCGGCGGCAAAGATTTCGCGTCCCTTGTTTCCGAGCTTCACAGGCTGAATGCCAATCTTTCTTCCGTGCTCTCACTGCTTCGCGCGCCGGCGCAGAAAAAGTAGTTTCAGCACGAGAAGACAAACACCAAGCCATTCTCCTCATGCTTGTCCATTCTTGCATAGCCAAAGCGCTCGAACTGCACAATGTCCCCGACTTTAAGCTCCTTGCAGGAAGGCTCGCACACTCCTTTTTCCTCTGACATTGAATCAGGCTTGAAATTCCCGTTCTCATCCAGCAAGTCATGCGGCACTTTCACAGTGCAGCCAATCCCGCTGCCCCTTGGCACCCACTGCAATTTGCGCGCAGCCAGCCCGACATCAGCATCGTACTTTGCCACGAGCTTTTCATCTGTTTTTTCCACCAGCACCAGATTGTACAGGTCCTTGAGCCTGAAAGTCTCGCCAACCTGCAATGCGTCAGCATCATTTTTGGCAATGAAGAATTCCCCAGTTGCTGCAAGCTTCCGCTCTCCCATTTCAGGCTTTCCAGGGTGGTTCTTGAGCACTGCCTCGTGCGGCGGGGCTTCCTGCACATCCAGCATGATTGGGCTTGCCACAAGGAAACGGCGCGCGCAGCGCTCATCCAGCAATTTCCGGTTCTCCGCCAAAAGCGCATCCCAGCCAGGCACAGATTCCACTTTTGAAAGACCGAACGACAAGACGAACTTTTTTACCGCCTCTGGCAGTATTCCCCTTCTTCTCAGCGCAGGAAGGGTGGGCAGCCTGGGGTCATCCCATCCCTCCACTTTCCCTTCAGTAATCAAAGGAGTGATCAGCCTCTTTGAAATTGGCGCATTCTTTATTGCAAGGCGCGAAAACTCAATGAGCGCAGGCTTTCGCAGCTCAAGTATGGTGAGGATGGCAAAGTAAAGCTCGTCGCGAAGCTCATATTCCTTTGTTCTCATGGCATGCGTTATTCCCTCAACTGAATCCATTATGGGCGCGACAAAATCATAAGACGGCCAGCACTTGTATTTTTCGCCCTGCCGATAATGCGGCGCCTTTATTATCCTGAAAAGCGTGGGGTCGCGCATCACGGTATTGTCTGACTGCATGTTGCCCCTGAAGCGCACCACTGCTTCTCCCTCTTCCATTTTCCCCTCGCGCATCTTGCGGAACAATTGCATGCTCTCCTGCGGCTCGCGCGCAGCGCAGTCGCAAAGCTTCATGCTTTCCCTTCCTTTTTTCACCTGCTCCGCAGTGCAGGTGCAAACGTAAGCCTTGTATTTGATGAACATCTCTTCGCAAAGCGTGTAGAACTCTTCCATCCTGTCCGAGGTATAGCTTTCATCAGCCCAGTCGATTCCCAGCCAGATGAGCCCCCGCTTCAATGCCTCGACATACTCCTGCTTTTCCTTCTCAGGGTTGGTGTCATCAAAGCGCAAAAGCATCTTTCCCCCGTAGCGGATAGCGGATGCATAGTCCAGCCACGCAGCTTTCGCATGCCCTATGTGGGGATAGCCTGACGGCTCTGGCGGAAAGCGCGTGACTACATGCCCCTGCACTGCGCCCGGAAGCTCGATTTCCTTTTTCTCCTCCTTCTTCTCCTCGAATGTGAAGTTGGAAAGCTCCTTTAGCATTGCCTCGTGCGAAAGCGCATTCACCCGCTTCGCCTCCTCATTGATGAGCTTCATTGTGCCTTTCATGTCCGCTTTGGCATCCGGAAATTCCCCAATTACCTTGCCTATTATTCTCCCAGGTATGGCAAGCCTGTAGTCATGCGCGTTTTTCAGCGTGTGCTTGAGTATGATTTCTTCGAGTGTAGGTGCCATGCCTGAATTTGGAAAAGAAGATTTATCAGCCTTAGTGCGCGCGCCGCACTTTGGGCACTTTTAGATCTTATGCGAACCGCCTGCGTTACTTCCTTTTCATATAGAACGCCAGATCAATCATTTCACTTGCAGGCTTGCCTTTTGCAATTTTGAGCAGGGGATTGTCCAAAACAATATCATCCACGTACTCCGACACATAATCGCTCGTTCTGATTAAGCCGGTTATTCCGGTTTTTCTGCTGAAGTAAAGATCAGCATGGGCAGTCTTATCTGGATTTTTGAAAGGATATTCCTTCGCGTTTATCGATATGGCGCGTTTAAACAGGAAATAAATGTCCGCTTTTTTTGAGCTGAGTCCCCAATAAGCATCGAACATGCCTTGGTGCTGGGCTGAAAACACCTCGATTTTTGTGATTTCCTTGCTAGTCGAGTCGTATTCCAAAAAAAGTCCAACATGTTCTACTGTTTCCTTGCGGCTAAGGGCGCTCTGGAAAACCGTTTTCAAGCCCAGTTTTTTCCTTATTTCGGGCACAAATGGCGGCAGCCTGGAATATTGTTTTATGGACTCCAGCGTTTTTTTGTCTACAGTTGCTGGAATTTCCAGAAGAAGCCTGTTATCAACCACCACGCCGGAACCAGTGTAGCCAAAATCGAATGAGCCGTTCATCCGCGGATTCCGGTAAAGGTCCTGGAAAGCATTTACCATCATATTTTTTGCCATCTCTGCCTTCTTGGGTGGTGCATTATCAGATGAAATTAAATGTGCGGAAAGTTGTACCATGGCACTAAATAAAATAACATGTTTTTATAAAACTATGCAACACCTCTCTTCAGGGCATTCAAAAGCCAGTTGGAATCCGATATGCGCCCTGCTTTGGATTCACCAATAAAAGGATTTATCCCAAAATCAATCAGTGGAAACTGAAACTCCAGTATATAACGAACTTAACAAGCATTGGAAAGCCACCTGCAGGGTTCTTTTCGGGAAGGAAGTGGGCGAACTTTCGCTTTTCCAGGAATGGCTCGCTTCCCTCAATCCCCGTCTGATTCACGCCAATTCCACATTAACCGGGAAAGACATCACCTATTCCATACTTGACTATTGCGAAGGCTCCAAGCGGGCATCCCTTGACGAAGTATGGAAACTCAAGAAGTTCCCTGCGCTTTCCATCAACGAAATAAAGACAGGGCGTATTACACCGGGGATGTGGTCCTTGGCAATTCCAGCTTCATAGAGCGCAGCTCAAACTGCAAGGATTCCTACTATGTTCTCGAGTCCGGCGTCATCAGCGATTCCAAGTACGTCTGCAACTCTGCCAGGATAAAGGAGTGTGAATTCCTTTTCGGCTCGGACGGCATAGGCGTGTCCAAATTCCTGGTCCGGGGCTACGAAGGCTACAAGCTCACGCGCTGCCTGGAAGCCTGGAAATCCCAGGCATGCTCTGACTGCTACTACATCAACGGCGTAATGGATTCCTCAAGCTGCATGTTCTGCTTCAATGTGCGGAACAAAAGATACGCCATTGGCAACCTGGAGCTTCCCAAGGACAAGTATTCATCAATAAAGGAAAGACTGGTGTCCGAGCTTGCAGAAAAGCTTTCCAGCGAGCATTCTTTGCCCTCCCTGGTCGAGATTGCCGGGGAATGCAAGGGGCATGGCTACAAGCAGATATTGCTCGAGCTGAAAAAACTCGAGAAAATCCGGAAGCCCGACCTTTCCAAGATAGAATCAGCCTTCAGCAGGACCTCCGAACTGATTCTCGGCAAAAAACTCTCTGGGATAGACAATTACTCCGCCTGGCTGAAATCGCACGTGCTGAAAATGGAAGTGGGGGAATCAATCATAAGCAACAAGCCAATGCTTCTTGCAGACTATTCCAATTATCTCCTTTATCCCCGCTCCAGGCTGGTGACTCTGCTTGAGGCGGAATTCATTGGCAACAGCCTCCATCTCGAGCCAGGCGAGGCTGAAAAACTCTCGCTTTCCTCAATTTCAGAAGGCATCTCAAAAATTGCCTACCTGTCCCCCGAATTCTTCTTCGGCGAGAACATCAATGTCATAGAATGCTCCACGCAGTACCAGTCCATGAACTCCTATCGCTCGCCCGGAGTTTCGTTTTCTAAGAATACTGCCTACTCGTTCTGGCCAAGGACGAGCGACTGCATTTTCGGCTCGTCAATGGCGTTCGAGTCATACTTCTGCATGAACTGCTATTACTCGGAAAAACTGAACCGGTGCTTCGAAACTGACAGCTCCAAGTCCTGCAGCGATTCATACTACCTCCACAACTGCGAAGATGTCCGCTCGTCCATGTTCTGCTTCAATGCCAAGAACCTGACCTATGCGGTCGGGAACACGGTTGTGGGCAAGGTGCAATTCGAAAAGACGAAGGACATGCTTCTTGAGTGGGCAAACGAACAGCTTTCCCGGAAAAAGGAGGTCCCGCTGAGCATCTTCGATGTCGGATGCCCGCGATAACCGCAGAATCCGCGCGCAGCCTCTGCATTTATAATACTGTTGTTTATAATATAGTTTAATGGAATTAAATAAGCCAGTTGGCAAGGCACGCGCATTCTTCAACTGCAGTGCCAGGCCAAGCGTTATCCGGAGGGCACTGAAAATAATAAAGCCCGCAATCGATGTGCCTGATGCTGTCCAGCTAAAACTGGGCACAGTCAAAAAAGTGCATGCACGCAAAGACCCGCTATTGTCAGAGGAAAAAAAGGACGCCGTTTATTTTAACATCAAATACTCCCTGACAGCTGCCTATCCGGGCGCAACAAACGAGACTGCGGCTGGGGAACTTGTTGCAATTTTGAACCAAGCTTACCAGTCACCGCTTTTCAAGGACGGGGAAAAATTCGTAGGGAAGATATTCTACGAAAAAGACGGCAAATTCTGCTACATGCAATAGATTTTTGGGGCGCGCAACGGTGGGGCAGTCTTACAACTTCGTGGGGCTTCAATTTTCTAGGCATTTTCATCCACGAATTCTTCCAAGCGCCCCAGCGCCTCGGGCATGTCCTGTCTTCCAAACCCTACCCTGAAGTTTCCATCTCCAAATGCAAATTCCGAAGAAGGCGCCAGCAGGACGCCTTTCCTGCCCAAAAGTTTCCGGCAAAATTCATCCGAGCCGCCAGCCTTGATTTCCGGGAAAGCCACAGTCCCTGCTTTGGGCGCTTTCCAGCCAAAAAGCCCGCCATGCCTTGAAAAGAAACTGTTCAATAGCCCCAGATTCTTCTTCACAATCCTCAGCGCTCTTCCAACTACCAATTCCCTATTCTTTATTGCTATTTCTGCCAGAAATTCGGACGGGGCGCTGTTGCATATCGTCGTATAATCTTTAAGCTCTGAAACCCGCCGTCTCAGTTTTGCATCCTTTGTCGCAATCCAGCCGATTCGCAAGCCCGCCAGCCCGAATGCCTTGGACATGACTCCAAGGGAAACCGCTTTGTCATAAACATCGCACGCCGCAGGCAGCCTGCATGATTTTTTATATTCCAGCAGCCTGTAAACCTCGTCTGAAAACAATATTGCGTCATTTTTCCGCGCTATATCCACAATTTCCTCAAATTCTCCCTTCCCAAATTGATGCCCTGTAGGGTTGTGGGGGGAATTGACTATCATCGCGTCCAGCTTTCCGCAGTTTGCCAGGCTTCCAACATCCACCCTCCACGCTCCGCCGGCCTGCTCCAAGTCCCATTTCACGGCATCGCAATTCAGCCTTGCCAATTCGTAAAGCGACTGGTAGCACGGCGTTTCAACAACTACTCTGTCCTTTCTGGTCAAGGCTGCATTTACGAATAGGAAAATGGCCTCTTCTGCGCCAGAAGTCACAACTATCTCATCTGGCCCAATATCTTCTCAAACTGGGGCTGCCCTGGGATTCCGTGTAGCCCAACCTCATCTCAAGGAATTTTTTTTCCGAGCCCGGCTCCAGGGCAAGAAGCTCGTCAATTCTCATCGTCTGGGCATCGCTTGCACATAGCAAGTATTTCGCTGAAAACTCGTGCTTTGCAAAGTATCTCTCTAGCCTGAATGATGAAACTTTCCCGAAGCCTTCATTTTCCATAATATCATGCAAGGCTACGCGTCTAATCTATAAATAGCTTCACGTGCCCTACCTTCTCGCGTACTTGCCTGCATCGATTCCCATGCGCGCGAGGGACTCGGCGGTCTTTCCAGCGATTATGAGCTTCGCTTTCTTCAGCTGCGCGGCATTCTTCGCGCCGCACAAGAGCATGGACTGCTTCAAGTCGCTCTTCCACTCCTGCGCCACAAGTGCAGGCTCTTGCGCGCGGAGGAAGGGCAGCGCAGCGCCTGCAAAATCAGCTCCAAGCGCAATCGACTTTGCGGCATCCAGCCCGTTCCGCACGCCTCCGCTTGCAATTATTCCCATTCCCTTCGCAGCCTCAGCGCAGGCAACAACAGACTCGCAGGTCGGATTGCCCCAGTCTGCAAACACAGGCTCTTTCTTGCTTCGGGCGTATTCGACTTTGCTCCAGGAAGTCCCGCCTGCGCCTGAAACATCAATCATTTTCACTCCAGCCTTCTTCAGCGCAACCGCAGCGTCCGCGCTTATTCCCGCGCCAGTTTCTTTCACAATCAAAGGCAGCCCCAAGTCGCGCGCAAATACTCCAATTTGCGCAAGCACGCTTGTAAAATCATGGTCCCCCTCTGGCTGGCAGACTTCCTGCAATGGGTTCAGATGAATTGAAAGCGCATCAGCCTCAACAGCGTCAAGCGCCTCACGCACTTTTTTCACTCCGTATTTTGCCAGCTGGCAGCCCCCAATATTCCCAATAAGCGGAATAGATGGCGC
>JAPLWY010000098.1:3163-3824 GCA_026396355.1 Microcaldota archaeon | reverse complement strand
GAGGATGCGCTGAAGATGGACGTGTCTGAGATAGGAAGGGGGAGCATTCTCGAAGTCAAGGAAGAGAAGGGGCTGGGCACTACGATAGATGTCATAATTTACGACGGGACGCTTCGCAAGAATGACGAGATAATCTTCGCCACCATGAATGGCCCGGCAAAGGCGCGCGTGCGCGGGCTTTTGAGGCCCAGAAGCCACATAAGCGCGGATGGGGAAAAATACGAATACGTTGATGAGGTGCATGCTGCAGCAGGAGTGAAAGTATATGCGCCTGGGCTGGAAGGGGCGCTTTCAGGCTCGCCGCTAGTAGTTGACGATGGCAATCCTGCCATAGACCAGCTTGCGGAAATGAAGGAGATGCTCAAGAAAATCATGTTCGAGACTGATAAGAATGGCGTGATTGTGAAAGCGGACACATTGGGCTCGCTGGAGGCGCTTCGAAAACTCCTCTCTAAGCAGGGGCTGGAGATAAAGCGCGCCTCAGTGGGAAGGGTTTCGAAAAAGGATGTTGCCGATGCCTCGATTGTGGCGCAGGCCGAGCCTTACCATGGAGTGGTGCTCTCGTTCAATGTGGAAGTGGCAGAGGATGCTGCTGACGAGGCTGCCAAGCGGGGCATAAGGATATTCACGTCCAAGATAATTTACGCGCTTTGCGATGATT
>JAPLWY010000098.1:0-3148 GCA_026396355.1 Microcaldota archaeon | reverse complement strand
GCGGAGGAGAAGAAAAAGGCGGCCGGAAGCGTGGAGGAAAGGCTGCCCCTTCCTGCAAAGATACTGGTGCTTCCTGGCTGCACCTTCCGCGCGAGCAAGCCCGCAATATTCGGGGTGCAGCTGATGGCTGGCAGGCTCAAGAAAGGGATTAGGCTGATGGACAGGAAAGGTGTAATCATAGGCGAAGTGCGAGAGATACAGAAAGATGGAAAGCCTGCAAGGGAAACCCACGTAGGCGAGCAGCTTGCAATTTCTGTTGAGGGCGCAATCTGCGGCAAGAGCTTTGAAGAGAGAAGCGAATTGCTAGTATATATCACGCGCAATGAGGCTGCTGAATTGGTCGCGGGAATGGGAAGCTCAATGCCTGCGGATGAGAAGCTGGTGCTTGACGAGATACTTGGGATAACTGACAAGAAAAGGTTTTGAAGTTCTACTTTTTGGCAATATATGTATGTTTATAAACTGATGGCATCAGAAGAATAAACGGTGGCTTGAATGAAAAACTCCTCAAAAGTGATGTTGGGTGTCATGATTGGCACATCCGTTGCATGTTCTGATAAATTGCCTACTCGGAAAATGTACGCGCTGCCGTTGCAAACAGGGCGCACGATAGGAATTGATGAGGCTCTCCAGAGAATAAAATCCGAATTGAAGAACCTGTCGGTCTTTGACAGCGCCTACCTTTACAGGAAGGAGGACGCGAAAAAGGCGGAAGTGGCAAAAGCGGATTCGCTTTGCGAGTTTTTGAGCGGATGCACCATCAGGAGCAAGGAGGATGCGCTTCGGATCATAGAGTTGCTGGAAACGCGCGTGGTTTACCAGGAAATCGCCCCAACCCAAACAAAGGTAGGAGATAGGGGAGAGATAAGCAAGAAGGAAGCGCAAGACATTTTCAATGGCAAGACGCCGGTCAGCAAGGTCACGCACGTATGCGGGCAGGAGATAATCAAGGTAATTTACAATAAGATAAGAAATGCGGGCTTCCAGGACAAGGAAATTGATGGGAGGCTTGACGCGATAGTGGGCAAGCCGCAATGATTCCTAGCGTCAGAAAAAGCAGAATGCTGAAGTGATTTGAATGGGGGTGGCTCCTGCACAGGCTGCAACTGCTTATGTGGCATATTTCACCCCTAAGGAAGCAAGCAAGGGCAAAACCTACTTTTTGTCAGCTGCGAATTTCGAGAGAAATCTGCAGCAACAAGGGCGGGCGAATGTGGGCTTGGCACGAAACGAATCTCCCAGACATGTATGCTGCCAAGAGCGCGCAGAACTATTGCGACTGCATAGTGTGGTTCTACAACTCGGGCCTTTATGACTTGGCAAAGGAAAGCTGCAGCTCCGCGCTGAAATACGCGTTTGCTATGGATAGAGGCACAATTTCGCAGGTTTATGCCATACGAGCAAGAATTTCCAGGGAAAATGGGGATTTTTCCCAAGCGCGGTCGGACCTGGATGCCGCGCTTAAGCTGAATTCGTCAAACGAGATGGCGCTGGAATTGAAAGCGGAGATTGTCAAGGCGACGCAAATGCCCCAGCAGAAAAAGTGAAGCCGGTGACCAAAACCCGCAGGATGTTGACTGGCTGTTTTGATTTTGCCTGCTCCTTTTTGGCATTCCTACTGCCGTACCGCCACTTTCCCGAATTTCGCGTACGGCTTTTTGGTGGGAGAAGTAAGCCTCTCAAAAACTATTTGCGAGATTCTCATTCCCGCGCGTATTGTTACTGGGAAGGGCGCGAAATTCACAATCTCGAGCACCTGGTGGTTTTGAGAGCCAGGCTGCACAAGCGCGGAAGTGACGTGGACTGCGAGCCCCATGCGCGCATACCTGCTCCTTCCCTCAAGCGTGCCAATCAGGTCGTTTGGCATGTAAATTTTCTCGTGCGTGATGCCAAGCGCCATGCCCCCAGAGGGAAGAGTGAGGGAATTTGCCTTTTTTTCCTCTGTTGCCTCGTGAAAGTCTATTTTGGACAGGTCAATTGGCCCCTTGCCTTGCACGTATTTTTTCTTGAAAAGCCAGAAATGCGAGCCAAGGGTAAGGTCTACTGAGGCAGGCCCTATCTGGTCAGGCTTGAGCTTGGGCGAAAAAACCAACTTGCCTTTTGCGATTTCAACGCAGATATCAGTGTCAGAAAGAACCATGGTTTTTGAAGCGAAGGCAAAGGATAAAAATGCATTCAAGAGCCTATTTTTTGCCCTCTTGTTTCTATTCTGAGAATTCGTCAAGAGCCAAACCGTACTTCGATAGATTTAAAAGGGTTTTAGGGGCTAGTTTAGCAAGGTAAACGGCATAGAGGACATAAGGTGCAAGAATGGAAAAAATAGTGACTGAAATGGCTGGCGAAATCACGCTCAGCCAGAACCCTGGCTCGACCATGAAGAAGTGGCGCGAAGTATTTGCAATCACCCAGGTGGACCTTGCCAGCCTGCTTAGGATTTCTCCCTCGACAATAAGCGATTATGAGGGGAACAGGCGCCGCTCGCCAGGTTCTGGCGTGATAAAGCGCTTTGTGAATGCATTAATTCACATTGATACTGAAAGAGGCTCACCCATACTCTCGAAATTGGGGCAGGGAACCGAGAAAAGCGAGCAGTATTTCGAGACCCATGAGTTTGCCACCAGCATTGCTGCAATCGACTTCCAAAAGCTCCTAGGCGCAAGCGTGGTGGCAAACGAGGACCTGATGAAGGTGAAGAAGCTTTACGGCTATACGCTGATGGAAAGCCTCAAAATCATACTGGAGATGCCTTATGCGCAATTCCCCAAGCTTTACGGCACAATGAGCGAGCGCGCGTTCATATTCACGCAAGTTTCAACAGGCCGCTCGCCAATGGTGGTCATCAGAGTCACGCCAATGAAGCCCTCCTTGGTAGTGCTGCACGGGATAACTGAAATAGACCCCTTGGCAGTCAAGATTGCCGAGCGCGAGAAAATACCGGTGATTGCGACCAACATGGACATTGCCAAGATAAAAGAAGTCCTTAACAAGATTTGATTTTTCAGGAGATGATATTATGGTTTCGCCAGTGGGAATCGTAGGCTATGGCGCGTGCGTGCCAAAGTACAGGATCAAAGTCGAGGAGATTGCGCGCGTCTGGGGCGAGGAGCCGGACAGGATACGCAATGGGCTGGGAATTTTTGAGAAAAGC
>JAPLWY010000008.1:6381-8987 GCA_026396355.1 Microcaldota archaeon | reverse complement strand
GGTGCAACGAGAGTATCTTCATAAGAATTATCAATTGAATAATGGCTTGATACTGTTGAATGGGGTTGAGCAGCATTTTCTGTTTTTTCTTTATTATTGGGGTTCCTAATTTGAACGGGCTCATGTTCTGAAATTTCTTTGGATTTCTCAATGACGCTTTCGTTTTTAGGGTTTTCAATAGTATTTCCGGGATTTATTGGGGATATTTCGCAGTTCTCGGTTTTTTTGGCAGATGCCCGGCATTCCGAAATTTTGGATTCTATTTGCTTTTTACGCTCGGTTTCGGCACTATCTAAAAATTTTTGTAAAGTTGCCCTCTGTTTGATAAATTCCTCATTTGTTGGAAATCGAACAATTGCCTTATCGCAGAGGGTTAGCGCAATCTTAAAGTCACCGTTTCCTTCGAGGAGTTTGCAGATATTACTCCATAATGCAGGGTTATCAGAATTTATTTTCAACGAGGGGTTAAGACATAACCCCTCAAAGAAATTCCGACCTGCCTCGTCGAACTTTCCCAAGCCCAGCAGCCAGTCTATCTCCTGCTTCCTCGCGCGCGGGGTCAATGAGAGCAGCTGGTCCATCCTGTTCTGCTCAGAGTAGATTGCGCGCGTGAAAAGCTCGTAATCAACTTCCAGTATCTGCGTTATGTATTCTGTTACCTGCTTTGGCCCTTTTTGCGCCAGTTTTCCCTCGCAGCTTATTTCGGCTTCAGATACCGACTTCCCAATCTTGCGGAAAACCGAATATTTCTTCCCGGAGCGGTCAAATTCCAGCTTCACCGTGGCAAATTCCGCGCCAGAGGCAATGTTCACCACTGTCTCAGTGCTCTGGTCCCGCCTTCCCATCTTGGGAAAAGTGCCGTAAAGCGCAAAGCAAAGCGCGTCCAATACCGAGCTTTTGCCTGCGCCCATCCTGCCCACAAGCACATTGGTCCCGCGCGCAAAGCCAAAGCTGGAGCGCGAGTGCGATTTCCAATTCTCAAGCGAAAGCGAAATTATCATGTTCTCCCGCAACTGTTTGGAGGAAAAGAATAATTAGGCTTGCAGTAGGCAAAGCCAGCTGCTGGCAAGAATCGCCCGGATTAAAATTAGTTGCCTACGCGCGCTATCCGCGCATAGGCGGCTCGGCCAGGCAGCTCTGCGGCAGTATTTCCCTGCGGATCTGTTTCAGCCATTTCTCCTCATCCTTGGTCTCGCCCTTTTTGCTGGTTGCCAGCTTAAGTACTTTCTTGGCGTCATTTGGCCTTCTGTCTTCCGGGTAAAATTCAATTCTTTCCATGACGTCGTGGAGTTTCATCTTCTTCACAGCAAGATCGGTTTTCATGGCTTTAAGGTCGCCTTTCGCCCTGAGGTAATCGTCTCTTGCTTCAAGGCCGAAACTTTTCACCTTAAGGTAGTCGTTCATCGCTTTGAGGTCTTTTTTCGCTTCAAGGTAGCCCTCCCTTGCGCGCACAACCTTGAATCTCACTAAAGGGTTCAACATTTTATCAATCTCGCTAAGGTAATTGTTCTGTTCAGTGTTACTATTAATGTATAGATGTGTTTAAAAGCCTTTGTTTTACTCCTCTGCTCAACTAAAATATCTCCTCAATCGAGCTTGCGCGCGCCTTGTAGCACTCGAGGTACTTGCGGTGGCGGTAAAAGAACAAGTCCGCCAGCGCCTCGCCGGAATCATCCACTATTATGACTGATTTTGTTTTCGTGGGGTAGGTGGAGAGCCTGCTTTTCTTCAGGTCATAGTAGAACATGCGCTTTATCCTGTTGTAATCCTTCAAGCGCGTCTTGAGGTCGTAAAAGTAAATGAGCATATGTAACTATAGGTACAATACACTTATAAAAAGCCCCCAAACCGGAAAATAAAAATCAGGAAAAGAAAAATAAGAAAAAGAAATTACAGCCTGTCCACAGACACAATATCCACTCCCGAGACATTGGACAGCTTATTCGCCTTCTCCTCAAGCAAATCAGAGCCGCCCACGCCATCCTCGATGACAAATGTCAGGGAAAGGGCAACTATTCCGAATGCAACCGGCTGCTCCTCGAGCTTGTACGGCTTGAGCGCTGCCACTGCATCCTTCTTCAGCTGCTCGAATTTTGCCATGTCTTCAGGCATTATTTTCATTACCACTGCCACTTGACCCATAAGAACACCTTTTGTTTACGGCCCCTGCCTGCCGCATGCGCAGGTATAGGGGAGGGAAATCTGCCTGCAGTGCTTGCAGCGCGCAATTTTCGCGTTGCACTGCGGGCATGGGAATTCCGAGTAGTCTTTTGTCTGCTTTCCGCAGGTAATACAGTTCTTCAGCATAATCATTCACCTTGCTAGCGTCGTTAGATAGCAATAGGCTTAAAAGCATAGGGGAAAGCGCGCTTTGGGAAATATAAAAGTTGGCTGCCAAATCAGAAACGGTGTTTTTTTGCCTGAATTCAACATCGCTCCCATAGACACTGCCTGGCGCGACTTGTGCAAGCTTCTCTTTGGCAGGGACGTCGGCGGCCTGATGGATTTCGAGCCCTACCTCAAGGAAGCAATGATACCCTACATGCTGGCGAAAAGCAGCGTGTCAGGCGAAGACGTCTTCCTCTCCAACACGCTTTACCAGAAAA
>JAPLWY010000008.1:0-6351 GCA_026396355.1 Microcaldota archaeon | reverse complement strand
ATTCCCCAGCTTCCAAAGGCGAAAATCAGCGCCAATGACATAAAGGACATTGACTCGCTGTTCCGCGCTGCAGAGGAGTGCACAGCATACTGCGGCAACAAGGTATTCGGCAAGAACATAAACATAAAGCTTGCCGACAATGCCATCAACTGCATAGACGTCTATTGCGCGCACAATGTGCGGAACGTTAAAAAAGGCGCGTTCATCTCGTATGTGCGCGAGTCTGAATGCGTGTTTGGCCTGCCCCCCTTCCCCAAGATAAACTACTCCATCCGCTGCCACGAGGGCATAAACGTGCACAGGATGTTCGAGTCCTTCTACATCACGCACTCATCCGGCATGTATTACTCATTCAACTGCGCAAACTGCCTGGACTGCATGTTCTCCTTCAACCTTCGCGGCAAGCATAACATGATCGGCAACCTGCAGCTTCCGAAAGACCGCTACCTTGAGCTTAAGAAAAAGCTCACCTCTGAAATTGCGGATGAGCTTGAGAAAAAGAAGCGCGCGCGCTCGATATCCGACATTGCCATGATGGCTGCAAGGGAAAAGGACAGCGAAGGCGACATAAGGCGCATACCGACGCTGCCAGCCCCGCCAGGAGTGGAAAAGGCTTTCTCAGACACCATGAAAGTGGTGCTGGGGCAGGGGCGCCAGCCAATTGCCGGTTTTGTGCCCTATCTCCAGGAGCGCACCCTTCCCATAATGAAGGTGAAAGGCAGGTTCAGCACGCCGACTTTCACCACCGGCTTTCCAATAGTGAAAGGCATCCCGCCACAGTGCCTTTGCACGCTTGAGGAGGCAATGAAGCAGGACAAGCCGATTCTTTCGGAAAAAGAGCTTTCGCTGCCTCTTGCAAGGATGGAAGCGCTGGTTTCAGGCAAAGCCGCATTCACGCTTGACTTTGTGGATGGCGCGTGCCGCGACTATGTGGATGTGAGCCAGGTGATCGAATCCAGCGAAGTCTACTCCTCCTGGGATGCCACCTCCTCGCAGCGCTCTGCCTGCTGCGACGGGATAATACAATCCAAATACGTGTTCGGAGGCTCTTGGCGCCAGCTTGACTCGGAATTCTGCGTGAAAAGCTGCGACATCACGAACTGCAAGCGCTGCTTCGAGATTGACAGCTGCACCAACTGCAGCGGCTGCTATTTCTCCCACAACCTTGAAGGCTGCGAGGAATGCATACTCTGCTCAAATGCAAAAGGGCTGCACTACGCAGTGCTGAACCAGCAGGTGGGCAAGGAAGAATACGCGCGCATAAAGAAGCTGATGCTCGATTACGTGAATGCCGAGCTTGACAAGAAGAAAGCCTGCAGCCGCTCCATCTTTGAGCTAAGCGGCGCCAAGGGCAAGAAGTGATTGAATGGACGACTCCCCGCTTGCAGAGCTTGACAAAAAATGGCGCTCAGCCTGCAAAGTCATCCTCGGAGGGGAGGTAAGGTCTCTTTTGGATTGCGAAGGCTGGCTAATGGAGCTCAAGCAGCCGCTTGGCTCTGCAAAGTCCTCAATCTCAGGCAAGGAACTCACGCTGGTATCTCCTGATTTTCCTGCTGGGGCGCGCTATGTTTCAATGGATGAGGCATCGCAGCTTGCAGCCGCGCCTTTCAGCATGGACGAAATAAAGGACATTGACTCGCTTTTTTCTGCAGCAAGCGAGCGATTTGCCTATTCCGGCAACTTAGTATTTGGCAATTCGCAGTTTGTAGAGGCAAGCACGGACATAAGCGACAGCTTTTACATCTACAAATCCGCCCGCGTGGCAGGCTCAAAACTGGTTGCCTGCTCCACAATAGTGAAGGACTCCAACAGCCTGTTTGGCTGCAATGTAGCATCAAAGGACGAGCTTTGCATCCGCTGCAACCAGTTCACTTCCAACACGCGCTGCCTTGAGGCAACCATCACCACTTCCTCCTCAGACTGCTACTTCACATATGATTGCCTTGGCTGCCAAAACGCAATGTTCTCATTCGGGCAGCGGAACGGCGTGAACATGATTGGCAACCTCTCCCTTCCCAAGGGAAAATACCTCTCGCTCAAATCCGCTTTGCTTGAGCAGATAAGGGCAGAACTCATGGCAAAAAAGAGGCTGCCCAACTTCTCACAAATCCTTTTTGAGGCTGCAAAGGAAAAAGCAGCTCTCCCGCTAGAAATAAAGAAAGCGGCAAGGAAATACGCGGACAAGGTCAGCCCTGCGCAAATACAAAAGGCATTTGACGAAACCTGCTCAATTGTGCTTGGCACATACGAAAATCTCAAGGCACTGCCTGACAGCCGGTACATAAATGCCGAGGAGGCGCGCGCGCTTGCAGGCACGCTCAAGCTCACAGAGAAAGAGGCAGAATCCCTCACCCTGAAAAACTCCGGCAAATCTCTCTCGCGCATAGCCTACTTCACTCCGCAATTCCACGAAGGCACCAACCTGAATGTCTATGCCTGTCCCATCATCCTCTGGTCCTCAGACTGCGAGGCAGTGCATGGCTGCATATATGTGAAAAAATCAGCCTACTCAACCTGGCCGCGCGACTCTGACCATGTGTTCGGCTGCGCATTCGCATTCGCCTCCAGCTTCAGCATCAAGTGCTACAACTCGTTCGGGATACAGCGCTGCTTCGAGGTGGATTCAGCGCGCAGCTGCACTGGCTGCTACTATTCCCACAACATAGAGAACTGCCATGACTCGATTCTCTGCTGCAATGCAAAGAACCTGCGCTACGCCATCGGCAATGTGGCAGTAGGCAAGGAGAAATTCCTGCAGGCAAAGGCAATCCTGCTTGGCTGGGTGAACGGGAATTTGGAAAAGAAACAAGCGCTTCCGCTTGATATTTATTCCATTGCAGGGTACAAAAAAGGGAAAAAAGGCTGATTGACAATGAAAACAAAAGTATCTGCAGGCTCATACTCCGGGCTCAACAAGCAGTGGAAATCCATCTGCAAGCTGCTTTTGGGCAACGAGGTTGGCGAGCTTTTCGATTACGCAAAGTGGCTCTATGAAGGCAACGGCCCCCGGCTCACTGAAAAGTCAGGCCTGTCCGGGAAAGAGGTGGTATTCGCATATTCCGCCTACGCGAAAAACTCGAAATTCGCAAGCTTTGACGAGGTGGACCTTGACCAAAAATACCCTCCCCTTTCGATAAACGACATAAAAGACATCGACTCGGTCTTCGAGGCGATTGCAGACAGGGCAGCCTATTGCGGCAACATGGTGCTTGGCAACTCGCAATTCGTGGAGGCCAGCACTGCAATAACCGATTCATACTATGTGCTCCACTCGGAGCGCGTGGCATTCTCAAAGTACGTCGCTTATTCCACAAGGGGAAGCTACAGCGAGAACATCTTCGGCTGCTTTTACTTTGGCCCAGCAACATTTCTAGTGAAGTGCGACAATGGCTGGGACTGCAACCGCTGCCTCTGCATCTCAAGGTCTGATTTTTCTTCCGACTGCCATTATTCCCACGGGCTGTCCGGCTGCCGCGACTGCATGTTTTCCTTCAACCTGAAAAACAGGCGCAACTGCATAGGCAACCTTGAGCTTCCGCGCGACAAGTATGCAAAGCTGAAGGCGGGCCTGCTACAGGGCATCTCGGAAAAGCTTCTGAAGGACAAGCGCCTGCCCAGCCTCAACGAGCTTGCAGGCATGGCAAAGCCAGATTATTCGCTCCTTCGCGCCGCAGCTTCGGCGATGCCTGCGTTTCCTGAGGAAAAGAAGGACAAATCCAGGATTGAAAAGGCATTTTCAGACACGTCCGGGGTGCTGGGGCTTGGCATCTCCTCGCCCGACGCTTGCTCTGACTGGCTTTGCCGCAATTCCCAGGTCAGGCTCGAGCCTGCAAAATCCTGCGCAACAGGCAAGCCCATGATAGTGCCTGCCATTTCCGGGTTCCTCCGCTTCCCCAAAGACAGCCTGATTTCCCTGAAGGAGGCGGAATACCTGGGCGGGCGGCTGGCGCTCAGCGAAGCCGATGCCGGGCGGTTCTCGCTACAATCCGCCCCTGCCCTCCTGTCGAAAATCGCATTTTTCTGCCCGCACTGGGAAGCCGGCAACCAGCATAACAACATCAACTGCCCTGTAAGCATTGATTCGAGCGATTGCTACTGCGGGCTGCAGAACATGATTTCAAGGAAGTGCGGCTTCTGCCTTCTGCCGCGCAACTGCGAGTCGTGCTTCGGCTCAAGGGAGATACGCTACACCTCGTTCTCAGTCAACTGCCATTTCTCCACCAAGCTTTCCCGCTGCTTCGAGGTCGACAGCTCCAACAACTGCTCTGGCTGCTATTTCTGCCACAACTGCGAGAACGTGCATGACTCCATGTTCTGCTTCAACACGAAAAACAAGAGCTACGCCATCGGTAATGTGGAAGTGGGCAAGGAGAAATTCCTGCAGGCAAAAGCGATCCTTCTTGACTGGATGCACAAGAACCTGGAAAAGAAAAACGCGCTTCCGCTTGATATTTATTCCATTGCAGGGTACAAAAAAGGGAAAAAAGGCCAAGGCTGAACTTATGGACACCGATTCGCCCCTCCCAGAACTGGACAAGCGCTGGCGCTCAACCTGCAAAGTGGTGCTCAAGGAAGAGGTTGGCGCGCTTTCTGATTTTGCGCGCTATCTTTCAGCGCCTGCTGGAGAACTGGAAAAAAAGCAGTCTGCGCTGAGCCAGCGGGATGTTTATTTTGCAATCCGAGAATACTGCGAAGGCTCGAAAAGGATTGCGTTTGACGAAACACAGGCTGCCGCGGAAAAGGCAAAAGTGGGCATAAACGACATGAAGGACATAGATTCCCTCCTGCACGCGGTTTCGGAGAATGCGTTTTACGCTGGAGGGGTGGTTCTAGGCAATTCAAGCTTTGTTGAGCAAAGCTCGAACATAAGCGACAGCTTCCAAGTTTTCGCCTCCAGCATGTCTACTGACAGCAAATACATTGCCTACTGCCGACGGGCCAAGGAATGCGAAAGCACATTCGGCTGCGACGCGCCAGGCAATTCCTCATTCATCATCCGCTGCAACGACACCTACAAGGCAATCCGCTGCCTTGAGGCATGGTGCACCTCAGACAGCAATGACTGCTATTATGTACGCAACCTGGCAGACTGCTCTGAATGCATGTTCTCCTTCCAGCTCAAGTCAAAGCGCCACTGCATTGGCAACCTGCCGCTTGAGAAAGGCAAATATTTTTCCCTGAAGGAGAAGCTCCTCTCTGAAATTGCGGAGAAACTCAAAAAAGAAAAATCCCTTCCTTCTCTTATCGAAATCGCAGGCAGGTGCAAAAGCGAGCCAAAAGCAACCTACTCGAAAATCAAGGGCGCAATCCGTGAGGAGGACATGGGGCATGACAAGTCAAAAATAGAAACAGCATTTTCCTCAACAACCAAGCTGCTTTTCGGTACTGAATTATCTGGCATTGACAATTACAAAGCCTATCTTACTCGTCACACTGGCAAATTCGCCTCTGAAAAGTCAGCGCTCAGCGGAAAGCCAATATTGAAAGTAGATTATGGCGGGAATTTTCTGATACCACAAAGCAGGCTTGCCACGCATGCCGAATGCAGGGCAATAGGCGCGCTTGTCAGCATTGATGAGGAAAGCGCAGAATCGCTCACGCTCGAGTCAGCGCACGAAATTCTCTGCTCAATCGCTTATTTCACAACCGAGCACTATGTGAGCACGAACCTGAACATCATCGAATGCCCTGTCATGGGCTACTGCGCCAACTGCTACAGGAGCGCCCCGGCCGTCAGCGCAAAAGAATGCGGCTACTCTTTCTGGCCGCGCCACTCAGACCACTGCTTTGGCTTTAACGTGATTTTTGCCTCCTCATTCTGCATCAACTGTTACCATTCAGTCAAGCTTTCCCGCTGCTTCGAGGTTGACTCCAGCCGCGACTGCGCAGACTCCTACTTCTGCCACAACTGCGAGAACGTTCAGAACGGGATATTCTGCTTCAATGCCAAAAACCTTCGCTACGCAGTGGGAAATGTAGAGGTTGGGCGCGAAAAATACCTGCAGGTGAAAGGCGCGCTATTGCGTAGGATTGTGCCTGCGCTTGAAAGCGGTAAAGACCCGGGCTTGGACATATTCAACATTGCCTGCATCGCCCAAAAACAAGTCACAAAGCCAGGGCGTAAAATAGCGTGTCCCCAAACTCCGGAAAATCAGAAGGAAGCGCCTTGATTTTCTTGAAGCCATGCTTTTGGTAAAACATGTTGGCAGCTGCCATCTCAGGAACCGTCCCCAAATAAACCTCACTGTAATTATTTTTCCTTGCAAAGGCAAGCGCGGTTTCCAACAGTTCCTTTGCCAGCCCCGTGCCCCGAAACTTCTTGTCCACGTACATTCTTTTGAGGTAAGCCCG
>JAPLWY010000033.1 GCA_026396355.1 Microcaldota archaeon | reverse complement strand
GAATTGAAGCCCTGCTCGGTGAGGGCAAAGCTGACCTTGGACGAACGCACTGTGTAGTCCAAAAAGCCCTGCGCCATCAATTTGTTGAGATGATATGCCAAGTCCCCACTTCTCACGTTAAGCGCAGTGTGTATTGTCTCCATCGTATTTGCCCCGCCTGCAAGCGTGTGCAAAAGCGCGTTGTCCAGGGGCTCAATGGGCTCGGTCGCCTTTTTCTCAGCCATCAAAAGTATTCCCTTGCCTGCCTCGGTGAGCGCAACCCTGCTTATTCCGCCAATCGAGGGCTCGATGCTGATGTATCCCTTGATCTTTATGGTCCCGATGAGATTCGCAGTCTCAAAAAACGAGGTGTTTATCACGCTGCCGAATTTCTCCACTGAGGACTCGGGGTCGATTTTCTTCAGCACTATCAGGTCGAGAAAAGTGAGTTCGTTCATCAGTCTGGTATGCAGCGCTAACTTTTAATATCTTGCCCTGTTTTGCCCTGTTCCACGCCGAGACCGTCCGCTTGGTCGGGCATCAGTCTATAAACATAGCCCGGGAAGCTTTTCCATTGTATCGTAAATTTGATAATCTGCATCTGCCGCGAGTGGCAGATGTCTGATGCTTTTTGCCGAGCAAAAAGCACATTTACGATAGCCGAATAATCTCTGCGGAAATTTTTCACTGGTGGTTTGAGTGGAACTTACGTTTCTTGGGGCTGCATCTGAAGTCGGGCGAAGCTGCGTGCTTCTCTCGGGCGAGGACAAAATAATGTTCGACTGCGGCCTGAAAATACACACAGAAGAGCCCTACCCTCTCCAGCCTCCTGCAAACCCTGACTTTGCGATAATGTCTCACGCGCACCTTGACCACTCCGGGTTTTTCCCCTCGCTTTTCAAGTCCGGCTCGCCCGAAGTGATTTCCACCCCGCCAACAGCCGCGCTCTCCGAAATAATAATCGAGGACTCCATGCGCCTGATGGACAGGCGCGGCGAGCACCCCTACAACCAAAGCCACAACAAGCGCCTCAAGCAGTCCACCACCTTGCTCTCCTTCAAGAAATGGTATGAGATAGGCGAGTCCACTGTCACGCTTTACTCTGCCGGGCACATTCCTGGTGCCTCAATGGTGGATGTTGAGACAGGAGGCAAGCGCTTTGTCTATTCCGGCGACTTCAAGGGCGAGCCGACCAAAACCACTTTCCCCTCAGAGTATCCGCCTGAAAACCCGGACGTTCTCATGATTGAAAGCACTTATTCCGACCGCGACCACCCGAAAAGGAAAGACCTTGAAATCGAGTTCGCGCGCCAGCTCGACGAGACTTTAGGGCAGGGCGGCACAGTGCTGCTCCCTGCATTCGCAATCGGCAGGACGCAGGAGCTCATGCGCATAGTGCGCTCGGTTAACAAGGATGTGGACATTTACGTTGACGGGATGGGCTGGCGCGTTTCAGAGACGCTTTCGCACTTCTCTTCCTACATAAACGAGTTCAAGAAATTCAGGCATGACATGGATTCATGCACGCCCATAATGCGCAAGAGCGACCGCGGAAAAGTCATGCGGAAGCCGTGCGTGATAATCGCGACTGCGGGCATGCTGCAAGGCGGTCCTGCGCTTTCCTACCTTCTTCAATTGGGCCCCGAGTCAAAGGCGATTTGCACTGGCTATTGCGTGGAGGACACCAACGGGCACAACCTGATAAACAAGAATTACGTGGAATACGACGGGGTGAAGATAAAGCCCAAGGCAAGCTGGTCATACCTTGACTTTTCCGCGCACGCAGGCAGGAAAGAATTGTTCGAGCTGGTGGAGCACCTCTCGCCCAAAAAAGTGTTCTGCATGCATGGCGACTCGTGCCAGAAGTTCGCGGACGAATTGCAGCTTGAGGGCTTTGACGCGGTTGCGCCCAAGCTGGGCGAGACGTTTGAGGTCTGAAGAAGCTGGCAGTTTGGATTTATTGAAGACACTTGCGCTATTTCAGCTTGGTGTAGATTCTCAGCACTTCTGCCACGCTCCATGCCTGCGCAATGCAGCCCTCTGCGCGCAGCGTGTCTCCTTCCAGAATTTCGGGCAGGCTGCCCACTCCGTATTTTTCCATCTGCTTTGCGAACGGGGCAAGAAGCTTGAGGCAGGCTGCATCCCCGCCTTCCACTCTCAGCTTGGCATCAATGTATGCGCCCATCAGGTAAGGCCAGACGCAACCATTATGGTAAGCGCGGTCGCGCTCAGCCATGCTTCCAATATACTTTCCTCGGTAATCGGGGTCACGCGGTGAAAGCGTGCGCAAGCCAAGCGGGGTGAGAAGCTCTTTTGTAACCTTGGCAAAAACCGCCTCGCACCGTCCAGGAGAAAGCGCAGAGTGCGCAAGCGAAACTGCAAATATCTGGTTGGGGCGCACTTTTTCAGAGTTCGGCTCTATCACATCATACAGGCACTTTTCCTTTGCATTCCAGAACTTGGCAAACGAATGCTCGCATTTTGCAGCCAGCTCCCCGCACATTTCGGAAAATTTCCCGTCCTCCTTCCTGAAATCCTTGCTGCAGGACATCAGTACATCATACCACAGCGCATTGATTTCAATTGGCTTTCCCCAGCGTGGAGTGGGGCTGCCGCCGGTTCGGGCCCGCAGCGCCAGCGCGCACCAATCCGTCCTTATCCACGCATATTCCATTTTGCGTGCCATTCACATAGCCTTCCACGATTTTCTTGGCAGAGGGCAGGTAAATCTCGGAAACAAACACGGCATCCTTTGCCGCAGCCGCATATTGCGAACAGGCGCGCAGGAACCAAAGCGAGGCATCAGCAGCATTGTAGGCAGCCTTGCCATCCAATGAAATCAAGTTAGGCACCAGGCCTGCCTCTATCCTCGAGGCAAACCGCAGGAGCACCCCCTTTGCCTCGGCATGCCTTCCAGTGCAAAGCAGCAGCCCTTCCAATGAAATGAAAGAATCCCGCCCCCACTCGCCAAACCACGGGTAACCCGCGATTATCGAGGGCTTGCCTTGGCGCGAAACCACGAACGCATCAGCAGCCTGCAAAAGCGCGCACAGGAACTCGTCCTTTGGCTTTTCCTGCCCTGCAGGGCCGACAACCGACTTTGCTTTTGCAAGCGCGCGCTCGAATTCAGCGCCAGCGTCTATTTTCGGCACTTCCCCCTCGCACGCAACAATGAATATTTCGCAATTGCCCTTGCACTGGAACGAGAATTCGCCGGGCGAGAAATGCATTTCAACGCACTCGGTCTGCCTCTCGGCATCGCGCGCGTAAAGCATGTTGTAATACCATTCCTCCTTTCTTGCAAACGCGCACTCCCCAGAGAACACGCTGGCAGACATTCCCTGCCGCTTTGCGCTCACAAATTTTTCTCCGCAGGCAAGCTCATAGCCTCCCTTCCAGTTGGCCACGCTGTCGCTTGCCCTAAAATTCAGGAAAGGCCTTGCTGAAAACTTGAGCGGAACTTTTGAGAAAATCGCATAGCGCACGCCAAAAGCCTCAGCGCCCTCAATCGGGAAAATCGTCTTTTCCACCCTTGCCCCGCCTGCCTCATACTCAAAGGTGGGCAGCGGGCTTGAGGAAAAAGCCTTCAGGTGTGCATACCCGTCTGGGTGGATTGCGCCCTGGTACTGGTTGGTGGATAAGGACCATTCTGCTTTGCCGTTTTCCATTTTCTCCTCGAACTTTGAGACAAGAAGATGGCGCGCTGCGCCGCTTGAGGAAACAAGGAGCCCGTGCTGCTTTCTTGTGTTGGCAAAAGCGACTGTGGATGACGAGTAGGAGCCTGTGCGGCCGGGGAGCACCCATTCCAGCGCAAGGCACTGCTCGGCCTTCAGCGGGCCAAAAATCATTGCCATGCACGTATATCGATAGCTTTATTAAAAACAGTTGCGCTTTATCTTCGTGGGAAACTTCTGAAGGCGTGTTTCTTTGCGGGTAGCGATGCTTGGATGGGAGTACCCCCCTTCAATAACCGGAGGGCTGGGCGTGCACTGCTTTGAGCTAGTGTCAAACTTAGCCGCGCTCGGGGTGGAAGTGGACCTGTTCCTTCCAAAGCAGCGCGCAGGCATTTTCTCCCCCCACAAAAATGTCCGCCTCATCGAGCTTGGCAGCTTGGCGCAGAGGATAGGCGCATACGGCAACATAATCCAGATGCCGCACAACAGCAACTACCCCTCAGACATCATAGGCACCACAGACGAATTCGCCAAGCTTGCGCTTGCCGCAGTGCGCGAAAGCGGCGTGCATTATGACTTGGTGCACTGCCATGACTGGCTCACTGTTCCAGCAGGGCTTGCAGTGCGCGATTTTCTCAAAAAGCCCCTCGTGCTTACAATACACAGCACGGAGTTTGACCGCAACCCGATTCCCTGGAACTGGATTTCAGACATTGAATCGTTAGGAGTCCGCTCTGCAGACCGCACAATCGCGGTGAGCGGAAGGACGCGCGCGCAGCTGGCGGAAAAATACGGCGCTGATGCTGGCAGGCTGCGAGTCATACACAACGGGGTTGACGCTGAAAAATTCGTGCACAGGACGGAACGCCATCGCAAGGAAAAGCTGGTGCTCTTCTTAGGGCGGCTTTCCCACCAGAAAGGCCCAGAGCAGTTCCTGCGCGCGGCAAAGCGCGTGCTGGATTATGAGAGGAATGCGCGCTTCTTGGTGGTGGGCGACGGGCCACTGCTTCCGCGCCTGCTTTCGCTTTCAATAGAGCTTGGGATTTCAGACAGGGTTTCCTTCTGGGGCTTTGTGCCTGAGAATGAGAAGCACCACATCTACTCGCACTGCGACGCATACGTGATGCCAAGCGTGAGCGAGCCGTTCGGCATAACCTCGCTTGAGGCAATGGCAAGCGGCACTCCGTGCATAATTTCCAAAACGTCAGGAGTTACAGAAGTGGCGAAGAACTGCCTGCTGGTGGATTTCTGGGACATTGACGAAATGGCATCCCAGCTGCTTGCGCTATTGCGCTACCCACCGCTCTCGCGCACCATGTCTCAGCACCAAATAGTCGAGGTGCGCACGCTGGGCTGGCGCGAGACCGCGAAAAAAACAATCGGGGTTTATAATGAGGTTTTAGGCAATTAAAGAAAGGATAAATCAGGAAAACAGGATGAAAAAATGGCAGGCATTTGCGCAGGAAAGGCGCAGGAAAAATGAATGGGTTGGGAAAATGGCAAGCATATGCATGTATTTCCAGGTGCACCAGCCCCTCCGGCTGAAAAAAGTGCAGCTCCTCAGCGTGCTCTCCGGCAAATTGCCTCCCTCCCCGATGGACGCCTACTTCAACCGCGAGCTCAACGAGCGCGTGTTCCGCAAGGTCGCGCAAAAATGCTACCTTCCGGCAAACGAGCTTTTGCTCAAGCTCATAGAGGAAAACGGCGGGGACTTCAAGTTCTCCTTCAGCCTCACCGGGGTATTCCTGGAGCAGTGCAGGATGTTTGGCAAGGACGTGCTGGACTCGTTCCGCAGGCTGGCAGACACGGGCTGCGTGGACTTTCTCGCTGAAACCTACTACCACTCGCTTGCCTCCTTCTACCGCGACCCAGAGGAATTCAACTGCCAGGTTGCAATGCACCACGAGGCAATCAAATCCCTGCTGGGCGTCACGCCGCGCGTGTTCCGCAACACAGAATCCATTTTCTCAAACGAAATAGCCATGCGCGCAGAGGCAATGGGCTATTCCGGCATTGTTGCAGAAGGCACGGAAGGCGCGCTGGGCGGCCGCTCCCCCAACTTCCTCTACCGCCCCAAAAGCTGCAGCAAAATAAACGCCCTTCTTCGCAACTACCCGCTTTCAGACGATGTGGGCTACCGCTTCTCCTCGCGAGGCTGGAAGGAATGGCCCCTCACCGCGGAGAAATACGCAAAATGGCTTGCAAACTGCGACGGGCAGTGCATCAACATTTTCCTTGACTTTGAGACATTCGGCGAGCACCAGTGGAGCGAGACCGGGATTTTCTCCTTCCTGCGCCACCTCCCTTCCGAATGCCTGTCGCATCCCAACCTGAACTTTCAGATGGCGCGCGAGGTCGCGGAGTGGGACGCGCGCGGCGAAATCGACGTGCACCTTCCTACCTCGTGGGCTGACATGGAGCGCGACCTGTCCGCCTGGCTGGGCAATGACATGCAGCGCGCCTGCTTTGACGAGCTGCAGTCGCTTGGCGAGCCGGCAATGCGCCAGGGCGGCGAGGCTTTGGAAGCTTGGCGGCTGCTCCAGAGCAGCGACCACCTCTACTACCTTTGCACCAAGTCGCTTGCCGACGGCGACGTGCACAAGTATTTCTCGCATTACCAAAACCCTTATGAAGGTTTCATCAATTACATGAACATAATCCAGGACTTCAAGTCACGACTAGGAGGTGCATGAATATGCTGCAGCACGAATGCCAGCCAGGAAAGGAGTTTGTCTTCAGGACGCCGGACGGGAAGGAGATGGGGCGCGCAAAAAGCGTGCCCGAGCTTTTCGCCAGGATAAAAGCCGTGCCGCTTGCAAGCGTGATATATCACACGAACGGCAGGCATTTCTCGCCCTGGCTTGAGATGCTTGGCGAGCATTCGCTCTCCATGAAATTCAAGGCAGTATCTGGAAACGACGAGAAGGTGCGCATGGCGCTCCTCCGGCTCCACAAGCAGTAAAGGCGGCTATATTTTTTCCTTCCCTTTCTTTTCCAGCGCCAGCTCATAGGCGCTGTAATAGTTCCTGACCAGCGCGCCCCAGTCCACGTGCTTCATCATCCTGTATGCGCTTCTCTTTGCGGACTCGAGCTTTTCAGGCGTCATGCGGTAATACTCCTCGAGCCTGTCCGCAAGCTCGTCGGACGACTGCGACGCGCTCCTGCCAGCCATCCTTATGACATCCACCCCGCACCCCTTTTCAGCTTTTTTCATTATGAACCTTCCAAAGCCGGTCATGTCCGAGGTGATTGCAATGTCTTCCACCGAGGCGGCCTCCACCGGGGTGTAGCCGAACGGCTCGTAGCGCGAGGGGAACACGCCAACATCCATCGCAGAAATGACATCATAATAATTCAGGTTCATCAGCCCGTCGTTGGGCTTCATGTAGGTCGGGTAGAATATCACCTTGACAACATCGTCCTTGGAATTCGTCAGCCCAGCCTTCACGCAGGCGTTTATTATCGCGTCATTGGCATAGGTGAGGTCATAGCAGTTGATGTGCGGCCGGTCGCCGTCCTTTATGAACCCCTTTGCCATGTTCTCAATATCTGCGCGGATTTCGCCGGAAAGGAGCGAAAGCGAGGACTGCATGTTTATGTAGGGCTTGCCATGGAGCTCAGGCAGCACCTCGAGTATGTCCCCTATCTTGTCCAGCAGCAGGTAATTCTTTATTATCGAAATCTTCGGGCCCCTAACCGAGCTTGGCGCGCACACGAATGCAAACACCCTTCTCGCGTTCTTGCTGCTCTTTCTCAGCTTTGCATTCAGCTTGCCAAGCGCCTCTATGTAAAGGTCAAATCCCTTGTTGGTGAACTCGTACCTTCCGGAAATATAGGTGAAAAGCGCGTCGTCATACCTCTGCTCGTAGTAGCTTATGAAGCACGCCTCCAAAAGCTGGCAAAGCTCGCGCCTGGCATGCTGCGAAAGCACGCGCATCTCCTGGCTGTCCATCTTCTTCGCTTCGTATTCAATGCCATTGACCGTGACAATGTCCGCCGCCCTTCCAAGTATGTACTTCACTTCCTGCGCCACTGTCTCGCTCACCGTGGTGAACACAGTGCATTCGCGCGCAGCCGCAGCCTCGAGCTGGTGCTTGCCCTCCACCCTGTTCGCGTAAGCCGCATTGGTGGAAATCGGCTCCTTTGCGCTGGATGCCACGCCGTACACGTCCACGCCTGCCGAGGCAAGCGTCCTTCCCAGCACTGTGGCGTGCGTGGTGAAAACCGATGCCACTTCGGGCACCCTTATCTTGCAGTAAAGGAGCGCAGCGCCCGCAATCCATTCATGGCACTGCAGCACAGTGGATTTCGTGTCATAAAGATTGGCAAGGAAGATTTCCTCAAGCAGCCGTCCGACCCCGAAGCACCACACGATGTTCTCGTCAAAGTCCCAGCTTTTCTCCATCAGCGAATCCACGCCGAAATTCTTCCAGAGCAGGAACTTCAGGTAGTTTTTCTGCGTGTCCCTTTGCAAGGCGCCATTCACGTATTCCACTGTCTTTTCGCCGGCCTGCCTTGCATCGACCGAGATTATCTGCGCGTTGTCGCCGTACTTCCATTTCCCGTACTTGCAGTTTATCCCCTCTGCCTCAAGCTTCGAGAAAATTTTCGCAATCTCGGAAGGCGGGCTCTCAAACGCAATGTCCTCCCCGCACTTTTCGTCCAGCATGCCTATCAGGAGGTATTTGTTCCCGAATTCCTTGTGGAGGTATTTTGCCTTGCTGCGAAGCACGGTGTAGATGCCGCCTATCTTCCTGCCTGCTTCGGATGAAACTTCGATAACCGCGGTCTGCTTCACTTTTGCCATCTTTTCACCATGCCTGTTTCCAATTCACGCGGAAACGTTATAAAAGCAAAACCAGATGCGGTCCAGATGTGCCGATGGGGCGCGGCTCGCGCTGTCCCCGACCCCTCCCCTTAAATTCCATTCTCTCCAAATAAAAGAACTACCTGCCCCTATAGTTCAATGGATAGAATGCTGGCTTCCGAAGCCGGTGATCGGCGTTCGAATCGCCGTGGGGGCGTGTTGATTGGAATGAAACAGGCGTGTTTCCTCGTCATTGCGCTTCTGCTATGCCCAATGGCATTCGCGGATGCTGCAACCCAGCTTCCCACCGCGTTTTACGGGATTGTCGGCACAAGCGCGGGCACTCCCATCAATCAGACTTTCACGGCATCCATCAACGGCTTTGCCACTTCCACGGTGATACGCCCGGACTCAACCTATTCCTGCGGCGAGTCAAGCTGCAATTACTATCTGCTAATAAACCGGAAAGCAGGCGACAATTCCTCAAGCGAGATTGTTTTTTCAATAAACGGCAACATGCTTCTGCAAAAAGGAACGTTTTCGCAAGGTGCAATAGTACGGTTTGACTTTCCAGATGTCCCGCAAAGCTACCTTGCCTGCCTTTCCAACTGCAAAAACGAAAGCAACAGCACAAGCCTCAAAACAGATGAAAGCAACAGCACAGGCTCCAGGACAGTGCAGTCCAACTCCAGCTCGGTTCAACTTGGGAAAACCACTCTTGGCATAAGCCATGAAATATTTGCCGACGAAAACAGCAGCACGGCGATACTCACTGTCACAAACAGCGGAAACGAATCAACCGGCCCCTTCACGCTGCGCGAGCAGCTGCCCTCGGGGCTGGGAAACGCAAGCAGCATAATTTTCTCAGTGCAGCCCAAAAGCATCGAAGCCTCCCCAACCACAGCAACCTGGGAGATTGCAAGTGGATTATCCCCTGGCGACCAATACAGCGTCACCTATCTCCTCAAAAAGAAAGCATCTCTCTCAGACCTGCGCACAGAGGCAAGGCAATTCACTGTCCAATTAGCGGAGGAAAATGCCTCGGGCTTAGTCATTCCTGAAGCTCTCCAGGAAAACCGCGCCCCTGAGCAAAACAACCTGTTTGCTGCATTGTTCTCAAGCGAGCTCATGGTGCCCGGGCTGGCGATTGGCGCAGCCCTTATCCTGGTCATAATCGGGCTGGCGCTCTTCCTGCACTCGAACAAAAGAAGAGGGCTGTAGCCTTTGCACCCGCGCCACCTGCCCGTGTACCCCCTTATGCATGTTTTATAAGCTTTTTACGGGACAAAATTCAAGCATGCACAAGCGCGCGCCGCTCTACTCTGACGAGTTCAAGTCACTCCTCGCACAAAACCCAAGCGCGCTTAGGAAATTCGTTGCAATGCACAGGATGCTTTACAGGCTCAAAGGCGAGCACGAAGCCACCCTTGACGGCATCCGGCTCCGGAAAATCGTGCGGAACGGGGATCATCACCTCTCTCTTCAAGCTGTTCATTGACGGCAAGGACCTGTTCATCAAGCAAACCGCGCCAAACCCGCTTTACTACACCAAGGCGCCTGACGGCATCAGCCAGTTCATACAGCTGAGCCAGCTGTCTGCCATAATCAAAAGCGATGCGAAGTTTTCCGATTTCGAGCCAATCAAGTGCCATGCAGGCTTTACCAACGGCAAATACAGCTTCCTTGTGGCGGATTACTATGACCTGCCGCTTTTGGGGGCGGCTGCCAACGCGCAGGGCAGGAACTCCGGCAAGGCAATCGACATGCTCCTGAAGCTTGCGCTCATAGGCGAATCCGCAAGCGCGCAGCAGAACCTGTATGACGTGCGCGCAGGGCACGCATTTTTCGACGAAAAAGCCAGCAAGGCCTATCTCTTTGATCCATACCGGGACTATTCAGACTAGCCCGCCAGCGGTGCTTGGCTGGTTTTAAACATTGCGCGCAAACACATTCCCATGCCAGAAATATACCATCTCATACCGATTGCAGGCACGCTCATTGTTCTCTACGTTGTCTCCTGGCTGCTCTCAAAGCAGGGCAAATACCTCAATGTCCCAACCCACCGCAAGATTTGGAATGCTCTTCTTGCAGTCTCCTTCCTTGCCACCATGGTTCTCTCGCTCCTCAATGTGCTCCTTACAAACTACGGCGTTCGCGCTCCGATTGACGTCAAGTTCTGGCATGTCGAATTCGGGATTGCGCTTGTGACAATCGCGATTTTCCACGCGCTTTGGCACCTTAATTATTTTGCGCAGTACTTGCCAAAGGAAAAGAAGGAAGCGCCTCCGCCAAGCGCGCAGATTTGATGCAAGCAAGACCGCGAATAGGGCTGCAAAAGATACATACATTTAAATATACTTAATAACACTTTATCTACCAATGGTGCACAACACCCCAAAGGTAGAATTCTGTTCAAAAGAATTCAAGAGCCTCAGGGGCGCATATCTGAATCAGCGCCCTATCCATCATCAGCGCGAAGGCTGGCGCAAAGTGCGCAAATTCTGCAATAAACTGAATAAGGAGGCAATGGGCATCCTATACCATGAACGCAGAATGGGCATGCAGAATGGCGACCACGCTTGGAAAGACTATCTCGGCAACAGCAATACCGATGCAATCGAGAAAGTAAATGAAATCAACGGGCTTTTTTTCCCAAAACTGGCACGGCACATGAAACATCCGCTTCCGCACAACAGTGAGCTGGTCTGCATTAAACTTGGGCAGGTTGCGCAGGAAATTTTCCAGCAGGGCTATGGCAAAAACGCCCAGGTTGTCTTCGACGAACTCATGAATTGCTCTATACGCATCAAGCGCTGGTGCGAAGAGGACAAGATAAGGCTTCACGTGCGCGAAATAGAGGGGAAGAAGACAATAGGCTTCAATTTCCCGAATTACGACGGCACAAAAGGCGGGTTTGTGGCTGCAAGCTGCCACTTCCATAATGCCGGCCAGATTTTCGTGCATGATTCAGCCATGGTCCTTGGCCATACCTGCTTTGCAAGGCATGTCACGATTTACAGAAGCACAATAATAGATTGCTATCATCTGGAAAACGTATTCATCTCAAACTCCATCCTGAAAAATGTAAGGCAGCGCAGTCGAGCGTTCAAAAATAGTGGATTCGCTGATCTACGAATCAAAAATCATCAGCCAGGCAGTAAATGATGAGATTATGGAGAAAAGCCTCAGGTGGGCCTGAGCGCGCCTGCAAGCTTTTTCTCCTGCGCCTCTATTTTTTCGTCGCTCACTTTCTCGAACAGATGCACAGGCGCGGAAAGTTTCTTTCCCGGCAGCACAAGCTCAATGTCTGCATTCCCCCATTCCACTTTCCCGCGCGCAATGCCAAGGTGCTTCTGTATCTTCTCGGCAGTAAATGGCAGGTAAGGCTCAAGCAGAATGGAGAACGCGGAAATGCCTCTCAAGCAGACATACAAAGTGCGCGCCACCCGTTTTGCGTCCGTGTCTTTCCAGGGCTCGCGCGCAGAAAGGTACTTGTTGAACTCGCCAGACAGCCGAAGTATCTCCTCCTGCCCGTCCTTAAGCTGATATTCCTCGATCAGCTTTGCAATTTTCTTCTTTGCAGCAGTTATTTCTCCAAGCACGCGCAAATCATCACTGTCCAGCTCAGCTCCAGATGGCACAGTTCCTTCGCACTTTTTCTCGGTGAGCACGAGCGCGCGGTGGATGAAGTTGCCAATCGACGCCACCAGCTCGTTGTTTATCTTGGACTGGAAGTCCTTCCAAACGAAGTCAGCATCCTGCACATTGTGCGGGGTGAACGCGGTCTGGTAATATCTCAGGTAATCGGGAGGGAATTCGGAAAGATAGTCCTCAAGCGAGACAAACCAGCCCCTACTCTTGGAAAATTTCTTGTGCTCCAGGTTAAGGTAGCCCCGCACTGCAATCGCATCAGGCGCACGGAAGCCCTCTCCAACGCCCATGAGCATTGCGGGCCAGAACAGGAAATGATGATAGATGATATCTTTCCCAATGAAATGCACTATCCTGCTGTCTTTTGGATTTCCTTTCCAGTACTCCTCCCATTTCTTGGTGAGCGCCACAGTTGAGGAAACATAGCCGATTGGCGCATCAAACCAGACGTAAAATACCTTGTCAGCTTCGCCAGGAACAGGCACGCCCCACTTAAGGTCGCGCGAAATGTCCCAGTCTATCAGCCCGCCGTCAATCCAGTTCACCACGTAATTCACTACTTCTGGCTGAAGATTGGGGCTGCTTGTCAAATACTCTTTCAGCTTGCGCGAGAACTGCGCAAGCTTGAAGAAATAATGGTTGCTTGTTTTCTGGACAGGCTTCTCCTTGCACACAATGCAGGAGGGATTGATTATCTCCCCTGTGCGTATTGTATTTGAACAGCTGTCGCAATAGTCCGAGTACTGCCCCTCTGACTTGCAGTGGGGGCAGATGCCAACCACGAACCTGTCCGGCAAATACCGCTTGCACTTTTCGCAATAGGGCTGCTCCACCTCTTTTGTGTAAATATGCCCGCCAGCGCGCAATCTCTCGAAAAAGTGCTGGGTCATCTCCCTGTTTTCCTTGCTTGAAGTTCTCCAGAAAATGTCAAACGAAAAGCCGATCGCGGCAAATTCCCGCCTATCCTTTTCATGGTATTCATCCACGAAAACCTGCGGGCTTTTTCCCGCCTTTTCCGCCGATGCCACCACAGGCGTGCCATGCTCGTCAGTCGCGCACACGTACAAAACGTCATTGTCCGCAAGCCGATTGTAGCGCGCGTAAATGTCAGCAGGAAGGTAAGTGCTTCTTATGTGCCCTAGGTGGAGCGGCCCATTGGCATAGGGCAGTGCGGCTGTTACGAGGATTTTCAGATAATTCACTTCCATTCTGCAGGCTTGCGGCCTGCAATATTATTGCATTTGCTGGCTTTGGCTATATATAACTTAACCTGCCGTGCTGCTCTGGTAAAGAATTAACCTGAACTCCAGTGGAGCGTTTTATAAACACATTGCTTCCTAGAAAACCACTCAAGTGATCCAATGAACCAGGCTATGCCATTCAAAAAGTTCGCAACCGTGCTGCTGACGGCTGCGATTATAGGGTGCGTCCCATATCACACTTCCAGGCACATTGCCCACCATCACTCAAAGCATCACCACAAGTACACGGTCTATTCTCACAATCCCAAGTCCAACAAAAAAACAACAGTGATGTTCCGCCTCAAGCCTATTCAGCCCCTTCTTGAAACGCAACTGCTGACAGTTCTCCCGCCAATTCCAATTCCGCCAAAAACCGAACAGGTGCAGGTAAAGCTTTCCACCGTGATCTCAGCCGTCCAAACACTCGAAAAAATCTACTCGAGCGGGCTTTCCAAAAACGCGGTTTCCCAGGCATCGCTTGCCACGGCTTACAAGTCCTATTCCAACGCGGTGATGAACGGCAGCATAAAAAAGGGCAAGTTTATTGTGGTAGACTTAACGATGAAAAGCAATATCAACCGCCTTGCAGTGGTGGATTTTGAAAGTGGAAAGTTCGTCGGTGCGATAAAGGTGATGCACGGGTCCGGCAGCGGCGACATTGAGCGGGTGGCCAGCGTCTCAAACACAATAAATTCTTTTGCGACCCCCGGCGGCCTTTTGCGCATCTGCGGAGTGAACGGAGGCGAATGGGAAGGCTGGAAGCTTGAGGGGCTGGAGCGCGGGAATAACAACAGCAGGACAAGGAACATCCTCCTGCACATGCTGGATATCCCGTTAGCCAGCACCAACGAAACCCCCAAATACCTGACCTACGGCTGCCTCGGAGTCAATCCGGAAGATGCAAAGCGAATCGGGCTGCCAGTGGTGCGCTCCGAGATGACGAGCCAAGTCAAGCAGGCATGGCTGAGCCACGGAATCTACGTCTATTTCCCATCCGGGGCAAAAGATTAATCTGCGCCAAAATAGCCTCTGCCTTTACCAACCTTTAAATTCATATCTTACCATATCTGCATTATGCCTTCCCTCATAAAGAAAAAGGCAGACGCCGTGCTTACTGAGCTTAAGAAATCCGAAAATGCGGAAAACGCCCAAAAAGAGCACGTGCTTGCCACGTATTCCTATATTGGCAAGTCTGGCCGCAAGATACTGCGCTTCGAAGGCACGAACGAATTTGGCACTGACATCTATTACGATTACGTTACCAAAAAAACCGGGAGCCTGGAAGTGCTTGCAAAATATTGGGGCGTAACCAACCTGAAAACCGACAAAATAGACCTGAAAAACGCCCAAATAGCCAAGGACGGGGAAGCTCCGCAAACGGGCCAGCAGGTCGACGGCAAGGAAAAATCACAGGCAGCCGGGCAGCAGGTCAACAAAGAGGAAAAGCCGCAGGAAGAGTCGGTGTGGCTGCCATTAAAGCCCCAAAACAAATACGTTTCCAGCCAGCAAAACGAGGCGCCAAACACAGTTCAGGAAACGCCAAGCGGGCAAGAGTCAGCAACAAAATCAGGCAAGCCAGGACAGCAAAAGGCGCCGGAACCGAAAAATATTTCCACAGCGCAAGAACAAATAAAGCCGACCAGTCCAAAGCCAAGAACAAACCCGGACGGGCAAACATCAGTAACAAAACCAAAACTTCCCGCGCCAAACAAGATCCTGAAAGCGCCTGAAAAAATACTGCAGATCAATATCCTGCCAGTGCCGAACCCACCCTCAGGCGCCCCAGTCCTGGACAAGAACACCAAACAAACAAATATTTGGTCCACAAACTACGGTCCGCTTTTCCAATATTACAGTTTTACACCTGAAACCATCCACTGCGCAAGCTTTGCAATTGGAGGGGCGTTTTCCACAATCGCGACAAACAAAGGGCGTTGCAATACGTTCATGCCGGTTTCATCATGGAAATTGGCAGACCAGATGAAAATGCCAGAATACACAAAGATGTTCAAATCATTAAATCCAGCTATAAAATCAGACGCTGACCTGGTAAAATTCATGACCGATGAGGACAACAAATTGCCGGTTGGCACGCTCCTGACCCTGCGTGCAGTTGAAACCCATCACACCGAAATTCCGGCAAACAAACCTACGCACACAATGGTCTATCTTGGCGCTGGCGTATGGACCGATAACACGGATGATGAATCGCCGCGCTACGTTATTACGCGTGAAACAAGAAAAGACTGGAAGGAATTCATGAAGAAATTTCCAAAATATTTCAAATACGTGGAAAACTCCGGCGCATACGCTCCTGTCATGGAGAATTTCCCAAAGGCGGTAGAACGCCTGGTTTCGCTTTCCGACTTCGGCTTGCAGTCCGAAACCCCTGAAAAATTCGCAACCCTGATTTCCCAGACCTATCACATTCCGTTTGAAATAGCATTCAACAGCATTATGGTCCAAAACAACTTGACAGACGCAAGGGAAAATGTATCCAATCTTTCAGTGCAGATCAACGTCCCGGAAATCTACTTGGGCAAGCAAAACGCAACTTCAGCCGATTGGGCAAAGGCTCCAACAATTAACAAGCCAGATCTCAAAACATCGGGCATGTCTCTCAAAGCCCCAATGATGTCCATTTCGCCAACGATCCTGTTTGATGTTTATTTTAAAATAAATGGAAAGTTAAAGGGAAAGTACACCCAGTTACGCGTAAACGACTTCGTGAAACAGTGCAAGGAAATCGACAGGCTTGGCGGAAAGTTCAATGTGGATCGAAAGGATACAGACGGGCTCAAGGTAATCCTTTTCAATGAGAATTACAGTTCAGACGGGGTGGCAAGTGGCAGATTAGTAGAGAAAAAGATAGCTCTGCTCACCAATGTTAACAAAATTCACTCATACGGCATGTTCCAATGCAATATCGACTACGCGCGCAAATTCCTGGCAGACAAAAACAACCGCGAGGCGTTTATTGCGCTCTTCCAGGACAGGCTCGGTAATGACCAAATAAAGGCACTGAACAATCTCAATGCCGTTGGCACAGATGAGCAACGGAAATTCATCGCAGACGAGCTGCTCACTGATTTGGGCATCGGGCTGTTTTTCGCAAACAAGCTCTATCGGCAAAACAAAAGCATCATAGTCGACAATGCCCGCAAGTATGTTGGCCAGGGCGAAAGCGCATACGACCTTGAATTCACCACGGTGTTTTGCCACAATCGCGGCATCGAAAGAACAAACACTGCAATTTTCCAGCAGAATCTGCTCATAACCGCTGAAAACATGCTCGGGCAGGCCAGATTTTCGCAATATCATTCCCAAATCCGAGGCATTCTGGAGGGCTATAAGATAGATGGCTCGCTTAAAGGCAAGCCGATTAAAGGCGTATATCCCCCCAGCAAGACATTCGAGCTGTTCACGCTTGTCTGCAAAGCGTACGGCATAAGCGAAATAAGCGCAAACGGCGGGACATACTTCCCAGGATCCATGTCGCTGGGCGGATTTGACGCGCTGTTTGGCAAGAACGCCACTGCAGCGCAGGGCGGCAAGAACAACTACCAAAAAATGGCAGAATTCTTTTCGCTACCTCAGTTTGCGCCACCTAAGGTAGATATGGTTGAAGCATATCGGCCTCCAGCCAAGTATACGCACGGCCCATCACCTTACGATGACTATGCATCCAGCAAATCGCCATACGTTATTTACGATCTCAACAAGCTCAATAAGCCGGCTGCGCCAGACAAGTCCCCCGTCACAATAAAGCCCTGCCTTGACTTCAACTACTTGAAAGCGAGAAAAACCTACCTTACAGGCTATCTTACCAACTACCTGGCATTCGTTGCGCCTTCGAGTTAATCAGTTTCAATGCGCATTCAGCCCCAAAACTCAGCGAGTATAATCGTCAATGGTTTTGTCGACGCTCTTCTTTATGGCGTCCGAGCCAGGGTAGGTGGCGGTTTTCACAGCATCCCAGAGCCCATAAGGGATGATCTTGTTCCTCATCAGGTTCTGCGCAATAATCCCGTGCATGTCATGCGTGTATGCATCGTACAGGTCTTTCCTTCCCTTCAGGACCTCTTCAGCCGCTTCCTTGATTGCCGCAAGTGAAATGCCGTCGCACATTGCCCCTTCTCCAGACTGCGCAATCATGCCATTCACGCGCTGGATGGTTCCAGTCAGCTTGAGAATCTCCGAATCCAGGCTGTCTCTTTTGGCTTTTATTCCGTAATAACTGGCAAGTTCCCTGCTGTTTGTCAGAAGCGTGTCCTGCCTTTGCAAAGTATCTCGCTCCTCTATCCCATGCAAAAGCCAGGTGGTCTCAATGCAAAGCTCGTTTTTCCCAATCATAACCATGGCGAGCAGATGCCTTTCAGGCGCCACACCGCCATAAACCTGAGTCATGCGATACTGCGCTTCTCTTGGCTCAATATGTATGCACGAAACGGAAAATCCGTTATTGCCTGCCGACTGCGCATACTGCATTGTGGAGGTGCCGCAGTCAAGCTTGTACTTGCGAGTTTTCCCGTCCTTGTGTTTTCCATCATACGCGTACTGGAAGGAATATGCTGGCTCATAGGTTATTTCGTGCCTGTCCATCACATTCCTGAATGCTTCGGAAAGAAGCGAGAGGCGGAAAACGCTGTCCGGGTCAGGGTTTGCCTTTACAAGGGAATCAAACCTGCACTGGATTTCAGCGTCGATTTTCATGCTCTTTCACAAGGCGCTTCCTGCAATTCATCCTTTCAAACTCCAAGAGTATGCATTTGCCAACCGGCTTTTCCATTGAGGCTTCAATTCCCGGGATTGAGGTTATCTCCGGATAGCTCATGAGCACTTCCTTTGCTTTTGCCAGCCTTTTGCTAAATGCGCTCTCGACCGTGCTATCTTTCGCGCTCTTTGTTTTGGCTGCGCTGGCAGGTGCGTACAGCGCAGGCACATCTGCATTTTTCTTGTTTTGGAAGTATGCATTTCTTGCATTCGCAATTCTTGGCGCAGTGACAGCGAGTATGCTGGCGGCTGCAAATATGAGCGCTTTTTGTTTGAAGTTGTTCAAATTAACACCTTATAATGTGGTAATTAGTGATATAAGGTATTATAAAGCAACGCTTATTGCAAGGGCTTGCACGCGCGCGGCGCTTCCGAGGTACCGGCACCAAGCCCAAGAAAGCTATATATTATTAATTCCCCGAAACAAACCCCCTGCGGGAGGCGTAGGCATGCCATCTGATGTGGACATTGCGCCATACATTGAAAAATTCGAGGACTTTTATTCAGCCGCGCTGGCAGAGAAGATAGATCGCCTGCTATCCGAATACCCCTCCACCAAGAGCCTGCTTGTCGATTACGAGGAGCTTGAGCGCTATGACCGGAATCTGGCTGATTTGCTGGTGAAGCAGCCCGACCTTCTCCTCCCTGCCGCAGAGACTGCGCTCATCCGCTCCCAGGAAATGTCCTTCAAGACCGCGCATCCAGGCTCGGAATTCGAGCCCCATGTGCGCTTTTTCAATCTTCCAGACTCAGGGCTTCTCATACAGGACATCAGCGCGCGCAACATCCGAGAATTAATCTCTGTAAAAGGAGTGGTTACCAAGCGCGGGCCCATTCTCCACAAGGTAAGGGTGGCAGTCTACAAATGCCAGATGTGCGACGCGAAAATGAAGGTGCCCATGACGAAAAACACGCAGGCCCCGCAAGTCTGCAGCGAATGCAAGCGCCGCTCGCTCAAGCTGGAGGAAGAGGATTCATATTTCGTGGATGTCCAGTATTCCGAGGCTCAGGAGCTTCTCGAGCGCCTCAAAGGCGGCGCGCCCGCCGCAACAATCGACTTATGGTTCGAGGACGACCAGGTGAACAGGATAAGCCCGGGCGAAACAATCATAATAACCGGCGTGATGCGCCTGCGCCCGCCACGGAAGGGAAAGGGCGCGCGCGAATCCGAGTCCGCGCAAATCTACAGCCGCTACATCGACGTTTTGTACGCGAAAAAGACCAAGCGCGATTTCGAGGAAATCGAGACCACGAAAGACGACGAGCGCCAGATTCTCGAGCTTTCCAAGCTGCCTGACATTTACGACAGGATGCGCGAGTCCATCGCGCCAGGCATTTACGGGCACGAAGAGGTGAAAGAAGCGCTCTCGCTCCAGCTGTTCGGGGGCACAAAGGACAAGTTCATGCCTGGGGGCGCGCCAATCCGCGACGACATACACGTGCTTCTCATCGGCGATCCCGGTTCTGCAAAAACCCGCTTCCTGCAGTATGTGCGCGACATGGCGCCAAAAGGGATATTCGTGAGCGGCAAGTCAGTGACTGGCGTGGGCTTAACCGCATCTGCGGAAAAGGACGAGCTTGGCGACGGAGGCTGGACGCTGAAAGCCGGCGCATTGGTAATCGCATCCGGCGGAATCGCCTGCGTGGACGAGTTTGACAAGATTGACGACACCGAGCGCGCGGCAATGCACGAAGTGATGGAATCCCAGACCGTTTCAGTGGCAAAAGCAGGCATAGTTGCGCAGTTCAAGGCAAAAACCAGCATACTGGCTGCCGCCAACCCCAAGTTCGGCAGATTTGACCCGAATAAATTGCCTGGCCTGCAATTCGACATCCCCCCAACAATTCTCTCAAGATTCGACCTCATATTCCCAATCATAGACGTGCTTGACGAGGCAAAAGACTCTGCGCTTGCCACCCACCTGCTGCGCGTGCACCGCGATTCAGCCGAGGGCGTTGAAACCCCTGCAGACTCCAAGCACCCCCGCATCGAGCCGCACCTTCTCCGCCAATACGTCGCATACGCGCGCCAGCGCATCAAGCCGGTGCTTTCCGATGAGGCGATAACACGGATCCGCAATTTCTACGTCGAGCTTCGCAAAATGGGCAAGGCGGAAGGCTCGGTTCCCATAACCCCGCGACAGATTGAGGGGCTGGTCAGGCTTTCAGAATCCTCGGCGAAAATCAGGCTTTCCAACACAGTGGAGATTACCGATGCAGACCGCGCAATCAGGCTGATAACTTACGTTCTTGACAAGGTGAGCCGCGACCGCGAGACCGGCAAATTGGACATTGACATAATCGCAACCGGCAAGCCGAAGTCTCAGATGGACAAGATACAGTCCATACTCACGCTTGCGCAGAAAATCCAGACCCAGCTTGGCATAATCGAGATAAACCGGCTGATAGCGCAGGCAGTGGACGAGCATGTCGCCGATGAGCAGACCGTCAGGCGCATGGTGGATGATTTGGTTTACAAGGGCGAATTCTACAAGATAAAGCCAGGATTCGTCAAAATCGTGAACCAGGTTGGTTGAGGCTAACGGGCGCAAGGGCGCAGACAGAGGCGCGCACAGGCAGATGACAAGGAAAGCTTTATAAACACATTAACACTAATTATAACAGATTAAAATGCCACCCATATATCAGGATCCAAACTTAAAAGGCAAAACCCAGGCGCACACCCAAGACATCAGCGGGCAAATAGGCAAACTGACCAACAGATCTTTTTACAACGGCGAGAGCCTGGTGCAGGGTGAAACCGACCTTTTTCCACGCACTTATCCCATGCGCCAGTCCGACCGCTTCCTCAAGAAGTACATATTCGCGCTCATGCTGGAAAAAGTCTCAGAACAACTGATATTCGCAAACTCTGTTCCAACCGACTACAAGGTGCTGTGCAAGCCAATGGAAAGTACGGGGGCTTATGCGCTTTTCGACGATTCGCTGCAGGACATGCTCGGTATAAAAGTGAACAAGGGCGTTTACAAGGGGAAAGAAGTGTATTACAGGTTCTCCCGTAACAAGGACAAGTATTCCGCGACGGAGAAGAAGAACACCGTGGTGGGCGGTTCTAGGATGATACAGGTGGAGAACTACCCGGTGAATTTCTCAAAGGCAATAGAATATCTTGAGGATTGCAAAAGCTCCAATCTTGATATCTGGACTGCCACCAAAATTTCCCTGTTTTTGGGCTACCTTTCGCAATGCAAGGCGCTGCGCAACGACCTTCTGCTTGAAGCATGCGGGAATTCCGAGTCCAGGCTCGGCAGGCTTGAAACCCTTCTTGGCAGGTTCAGCAAGCTTGCAGGAAAGCTTGAGGCAAACGACAGGGCATTTTCGCTCTCCAGCGGGCTGAAGAATGAAGAGCTTCTCAACAAGCTCCGCAAAACGGCCAAAACCAACGCTGAGCAAGCGAAGAAAGAACAGAATAAATCCGAGCCAGAAAACACAAAACAGGTGTTTCACAATGTCATTTCCGAGATTCTGTCCGCTGCCGGCAAATGGCCCCTGCAGGCAAACGGCAATGGCGAGGCAGCTGCAGCATCGTTCATCAGAATATTTCCTGAAAGCGAACGCAGCGCTCTTTTGAAATGGTGCGACAGGTATGGGCGCACAATATTCCCGCACACGTTCGGGGTGGAATTCCTCGAGCGCAACACCAGTGACAGGCAAAGCGAGATTGAAGCGTACTTTGTGCTTGCAATCCATAATGCGAAACGCGGCGCGAACGACGGCCAGGTCAAGAGGATAATGGAGCACCAGGACCAATTCGACAATGTTTTCCACACTATAAACAACATCATCTCAAAAGCCGATTCTGACATGCAGCATTTCAAGTCAATGGCAGGCCGCGAGCCCGGCGAGCTTCTCGGGCTGCTTTGCGAAATTGCCGACCGGCGCAGCAAGGCGCTTTATGAATTCAGCAAGCTTCAGCCAGACCCATCATGCCTTGGCGAGGCATATGCAAAAGAGATGGAAAAGCTCCTGATTGAAATGGCTGCCAACCTCTGCAGGGTAAGCAGGGCGGAAGCCAGCGCATGGGCTGAGCTTGGCGATTGGAAGGCATGGCGCGGCATCAATGACAAGCAGGGCAAGGCCTGCCTTTCCAGTATAAAGGAATTTATCAAAGCCGCAAACAGTGAAGCCGCCCTCCTTGATACAATCGAGAAGAATGCAAGCAATGACCGCGCTTCCCATAAAGTCGAGATCACGAAGATGCGTGCCGAAATGATCGATATCATAGGCAAAATCAAAAACAAAGACATATCCCCCTCTGGAGGCGCATGGCTCGAGCGGACGCAGAACAACAGCCAGGATCATATCAGCTATGAGCAGGGCGAAACCGTGTCGCAGTACGCGAAAAACGCATACTTCAATCCGGTTGCCTGCCTGATGCTCCAGAAAGGCAGCCTCGACATCGGATTCTACAACACCACGATGGCGCACCTGGTGAAAAGCAACGCGGAGATACTGTCGAGCATTTCCTCGCCTGAGTTGCTGGAAGAGATAATCGACGATATCTCAAAACTGCAATTTACCCGCTGGCGCGCTTTTGACCTTGCCAGCGACTACGACGGCCTGCTCAAGCGCGGATACACGGGCAAAGATCTCGAGGTCAATTACTGGTTTTCGGTCAGGAAAGACGCGAACGGCGCAGAATCCAACATGGTCAACTTGGCTTTCCTGAATACCACATTGCAGGTGGAAATCCCGTACAAGCTTCCTTATGATGGCGACGAGTATTCCCCCATACTCTCCAAGGATAATGCCGAGGCGCATCCCATCGAGCGCATTTATGGCAGGCGCCTGACGCTGGATGACATCATCGGCCCGGTGGGCGAAGGCGAAAGCCTGGGCAGCATCTACAAGCGCCTTTACAAGCGCGGCTATGGGAAATCGGAGTTCTTCAACGATGTTCTTTCTGACCTTGCAAACGGCAACATGGACAATGCCCGCTACCTTTCAACATACGACATCCAGACTTACCAAAGCGGAAGTGTCAGCAGCGCGTTCGGCGAGTGCAAGCCCCGCATACTGGATGCCGATCCGGCCAGCTCTGATGACATGCGCGGCAGGCTCAAGGCAGAATACCCGTCTTACAGCCAGGA
>JAPLWY010000007.1 GCA_026396355.1 Microcaldota archaeon | reverse complement strand
CAAGGGAAAGTGTGTTTGCAATTGCACGTTGGTGTTAACAGGGTATTAACATATTTAAATGTATGTCAATACAATGTTAACAGTGGTCGGAATGGAAAAGCAAAAAACAGCAGTCATCGTCTCGCAGCGCAAAACGCAGGAAGGCGAAATCGACGCCGAGCTTGTGGAGCTTTGCAGGCGCATGCGCCTCATGTCTGAGCGGGACGTGGATGCCACTCTCGCGCAGGTGCTAAAAGCAATGATGCAGCACGCGCGCGACTCTCCAATGGGCGGCTCAGAGCTCTCCAAGCTTTCCGGCATCAATAGGATAACTATAATACACCACCTCAAGCGCCTGGAAGGCGTAGGCTTTGTGCAAAGGCAGGAAGGACGGTACATTCTCCGCGTGCATTCGGCGGAAGACATGATACTGGAATTCAGGAAGGAAATGGAGCAGACCTTCCAGGAAATGGACGAGATGGCGCGCGGCATAGACGAGCAGTTCGCGGCATTTGACAAGATGTTCGAGGACAGGATGAGGAAGAGGCGCCTGCCCTGAGATTTCTTTTAATGTGATTCATATGGAAAACGAAAAGCAAAAACATACGGCAACTCCTGCAGCAAAAGAAGCAGAGGCGGCTGAAGCTCACGCTCACAAATGCGCAGGCGAAAAAAACTGCGCCTGCGAAAAAAAAATCGAGCACGAGGCAAAGTGCGCGCACGGGCACGACGAAAACTCCTGCGAGCACGCTCCAAAAGAGGCAAAGCCCTGCAAGCACGAGCCAAACTGCTCCTGCGAGGGCGAGCTTGCAAAGCTTGGCGACTCCTGCCTTCGCATTGCAGCTGAATTTGACAATTACAAGAAGAGAACTGCAAAGGAAAAGGAGGCGCTTGCGCTCCATTCCGAGATGAAATTGATTCTCCGCCTGCTGCCAGCATACGAGGAAATCGCAATGGCTGAGCGCGAAGTTGCAAAAATAAAGGAAGCCGAAGTTGCAAAAGGCGCGCTGATGGTGCTTTCCAAGCTGCAGCAGGCATTTGAGAAGGAAGGGCTGCTGCAGATGAAGCTCAAGGGCGAGAAATACGACCCATTCAGGCACGAGGTTGCGCTGCGTGAAGATTCTGGCGCGCCTGAAGGCACCATAGTGCGCGTGATACGGAACGGCTACCTCTACAAAGGAGAGGTGCTGCAGCATGCATTGGTTTCGGTTTCATCAGGCAAAAAGCCTGGCGAAAAGCAGGAAAAGGCAGATGAAACAGATGTAACAGACGCAGAAACGAAAAACACAAAAGGCTCTGGGAAAACAAGTGAAAAACAATAGGTGGGACTATGAATAGCTACACAATTGTCAAGCTCGAGGCAGACTGCGCTGCAGTGGAAGACGGCGTGCTGCGCAATTTCAACGAGTACATGCAGGCAGGCTCGCACTCGCCCTCATTCGTTGCAGGAAACGACGGGTATTTCCGCATAGAATACGATGAGTCGCTTGGCGCAAGCTCGGCAGCAATCGAGCGCTTCGGAAATTTCCTGGTCTCTTCAGGCTACAAGATAAGCGGAATCTCGTCCGCAGAAACAATCGAGGGGGAATCTGGCACTGAAGTGCGCTTTTTCCGCGAAACCGGGAACGAGGAGCGCGTGGTCATTTCCACGCTGAATGTTTACTGAAAAATGATTGGAAAATGAGGAAAATATTTCTGGATTTGAATAGAGGTGTATTGAAATGGCAAAAATAATCGGAATCGACCTGGGAACTTCAAACTCCGCGGCAGCGGTGATGGAAGGCGGGCGCGCAACAATAGTGCCCTCGGCAGAAGGGGCCTCGCTTTACGGCAAGGCATTCCCCTCCTATGTGGCATTCACAAAAGAGGGAGGCAAGCTGGTGGGCGAGCCTGCGCGCAGGCAGGCAGTGGCAAACCCTGAAGGCACATTCTCTGCATTCAAGCGCAAGATGGGCACCGACTTCCGCTACAAGGCGCACGGAAAAGAGTACAGGCCTCAGGAGCTCTCCTCATTCCTTCTCCAGAAAATAAAGCAGGATGCTGAAATGTACTTGGGCGACAAGGTGGACAAGGCAGTGATCACAGTGCCGGCTTACTTTGACGACAACCAAAGGCAGGCAACAAAGGACGCAGGCGCAATTGCAGGCTTGGAAGTGATAAGGATAATCAACGAGCCGACCGCAGCCGCGCTCGCCTACGGTGTTGACAAGGTCGGAAAAGACCAGAAAATCCTTGTCTTTGACCTGGGAGGCGGCACGCTGGATGTCACAATAATGGATTTCGGCAAGGGAGTTTTCGAGGTAAAATCAACCTCCGGCGACACGCAGCTTGGCGGAACCGACATGGACAACGCGCTTGTGGATTACCTGATTGGAATATTCATGCGCGAGAGCGGAATAAACGTGCAAACCGACAAGCAGGCAGTGCAAAGATTGCGCGAGGCTGCCGAGAAAGCCAAAATTGAGCTTTCAACAGTGCTTGAATCAGACATCAACCTGCCTTTCCTGTCAGCAGACAGCACTGGCCCTAAGCACTTCACGCACAAGCTCACGCGCTCAAAGCTCGAGGAAATAATCGAGCCCATTGTGAACCGGTGCAAGACTCCGGTGCAGCGCGCGCTGTCTGACGCCAAGCTTTCGCCTGGCGGGATAGACAAGATAATAATGGTCGGAGGACCGACTCGCATGCCATCCATCCAGCGTTTTGTGGAAGGGATTTTCGGCAAGAAGATGGAGGGCGGCGTGGACCCCATGGAATGCGTGGCAATGGGCGCGGCAATACAGGCAGGTGTCATTTCGGGTGAAGTGAAAGACATACTGCTGCTGGATGTCACACCGCTCTCACTCGGCATTGAAACAATGGGCGGGGTGATGACCAAGCTGATTGAGCGGAACACCACCATTCCAACCAAGAAGTCGCAGATATTCTCAACAGCTGCAGACTCGCAAACTTCTGTGGACGTGCACGTGCTGCAAGGCGAGCGCACAATGTCAAAAGACAATATTGAGCTTGGCAAGTTCTCATTGGTGGGAATCCCGCCAGCGCCTCGCGGCATCCCGCAGATTGATGTGACATTTGACATTGACGCCAATGGAATAATCCACGTCTCTGCAAGGGATGTCGGCACTGGTAAGGAGCAGAAAATGCAAATTGTCTCTCCGCACAAGATGGACAAGAGCGAGATAGAGAAGAAAATGCGCGAGGCAGACCAGTTTGCAGAGGAGGACAAGCGCTTGCGCGAGGAGGCTGAGCTGAAAAACGAGGCAGAAACACTTGTTTACACTTCGGAAAAGACACTGACCGAGCTTGGCGACAAGATTGAAAAGCCGCTGCAGGACAAGGTGCGCGAAGCAGTAACTGAAGTGAAGGACGCGCTTTCCAAAAAGGAAATTGCTGCGCTTAAAACCTCAACTGAGAAGCTGAAAAAAGTGCTGCAGGAAGCCGGCGCCTCGCTTTACAAGGGGCAGCCAGGTTCAGGGCAAGGCGGGTCGGGAGGGGCAGGGCCTGACAGCGGGCCAACAGGCTATGGACCCGAAGGCGGCGCAGGCTCAGGCGGGCCTGGCGGAAGCGGAAACGTATACGACGCAGACTACAAGAAAGTGTAGCTGCCCTTCTTTTTTTTATTTTACTTGACTACAACAAGATTGGTCATCCCGCGCCTTTTCCTTTCTACCAGCCCTTTCTGTTCCAGCCTGTCGATCAGGCGCGAGACTNNNGGTTTTGCTGATTATGTCTGACTGGTAGGCGCTTCCGCCTGCCGCATTGATTATTCCTGCAATCCGCGTCTCTTCCGAATCAAGCTCAGCAGTTATTCTCTTCTTCACAGGCTTGGAAGCGCGCGCAGGCTCCTCTTTCGCTTCAGGCGCTTTTGCATAAGCCGAATAAGCAAGCCAGCCTGCCATGAGCGCAATCACAAGCACAAGCGCGGCAATTATCACATTCTGGGTTTCCACCACTTTTGCGTGAGGGCAGATGCTGGCATCCTCGCTGCAGCTGCCTGCAGCCAAATCATTCAGCGTGCGGTTGTAGAAGAATATTGAAACTGCAAAGAGCAACAGCAGCACTGCCACCACTCCCACAGCAGTCTTGTTCCTCATGAACTCGTTCAAATCTG
>JAPLWY010000027.1 GCA_026396355.1 Microcaldota archaeon | reverse complement strand
TCAAGAACAGTTTCTCCTGCCTTTTCAACCCAGAAAACTTCAGGCGTGAATCCCTCCACATGCTTTGCCTCTCGATGGAAGTTGCTTTCAGGAATCAATGCAGGAAACCAGGCAGGAAGGTGCCCGGTGCGCTCCAACTCTGTCTCATATATGCTATACATCTTCTTCATTGAAATGACCGACCAGGGCATGAACACCACAAAGCCTTTCACATTGTAGCGCAGGTCGCAAAGCTTGGCTTCCTTCGTGATTTCGGTGTACCATTCGGAGAAATTGGATTTCTTGTTTTGCATGGGGCTACTTTCAAGGAAAAGAAATAAAAAAGGGGGATGGCGCAGCCGCGTCATCCCAAGCAAGAAACAATTTGTTTCATATGGAACAAAGAGTTAAATACCTGTCCCGCGCACACTCTGCTTGGTGCATTCATGGCAACTACGGCAAACATGGTCCGGCTCTACCTCAAGAAGCGGCCGCAGCTTCTCTCAATGGTGAACAACGGGCTTTGCAACTACTCCTCGCTTGCGCGAAGGCTCCAGCGCGAGATTTTTCCCGAAAGCAAAGGCGCATTCACCGCGATAAAGGCAGCTCTCCTGCGAATGGTGCACGAGGGAAAAACAACAGGCGTGGACTGGGAGAAGGGAGTGGAGAAGATACTCAAGGCAAGCTCAGTTGAAATACGCTCCGACGTCTGCGTGGTCTCCTCCTCAGGCGGCATAGGCGTGCCGGTGATTGCCACCTCAAACTCAAAGTCAGGCGTGATGAGCGTTGCAGACTCTTCCTATGCCAAGCAGCTCAAGAAAAAGGGGTTGGAAGTGATTGACGGGCTCACCCTCATCATACTTTGCAGCCCCAAGGGATTGCAGGACACGCCTGGCTGCGTCTCAGTCATCTTGAGCGCAATAGCCGCAGAAGGCATAAACGTGCTGGAATTCATCTCCTGCCACACCGACACATTGATGGTGGTGCAGAACGCGGATGCAGTGCGCGTGTACAGCGTGCTTTCCAGTTTAATTGGGAAAGAGTGAGCGCGCGCCCATTCCCTGCGCGCAAAGAGTGCGGCGCAGATTTTTGTTCAGGCATCTGCCTCATCTGGCTATGCCATTCCCCTCAAGCTCAAGCTGCGCGCCTGCGATTATTGCCAGTGGCACGCGCATGGGCGTCCCGCTCACGCTGTCCAGCCCGGCATTGTACAGGTACTTCCTTATTGACAGTGGGTCCACGCCCTGCTCGCCGCAGATTCCTATTTCCAGGTGCGGGTTTGCCGCCTTGCCATCCCTCACAGTCATTGCCACAAGCTTGGCAATGTCAGGATGGAGGGTCTTGAACGGGTCATGCGCCAGCCGCCCGTCGCTTACGAGCCTGGCAATGTAGAGCGCTGTGTCATCCCTGCTCAGCCCAAGCCCGGTCTGCGTAAGGTCATTGGTGCCGAACGAGAAGAAGTCAGCATGCCTTGCCATCTCGCCGGCAGAAAGGCAGGCGCTCGGGATTTCAATCATTGTGCCGACCTTGTAGTCCAGTGTTGCCCCGCGCCCTGCAAGCGTATCAGCCGCAACCTTGTCAATGCGCTCGCGCGCCCAGGCGAAAAGCTCGGGCACCTCGACCACAGGCACCATTATTTTCACCACTGGCTTGCTGCCCTGCTCTGCGGCATCAAGCGCGCCTTCGATGATTGCCTTCACCTGCATGTCCAGTATTTCCGGATGCAGGTAAAGCAGCCTCACCCCGCGCACGCCCAGCATGGGGTTCTCCTCGTGGAGTGCGCGCACGCGCTCAAGGAGCGCGTCCTGCGCGGCATCTGCCTTTCCTTCAGCATCCCGCCCAGCCTGCGCACGCTCCAGCTTCACCAAGTCAGGCAGGAACTCGTGCATTGGCGGGTCAAGGAGCCGTATGGTCACAGGCTTTCCCGTCATTTCCGAAAAGATGCCGCCGAAGTCCTTGCGCTGCATGGGAAGGAGCTGGTCAATGAACCCCTGGCGCGCCTCCAATGTTTCCGCAAGGAACATTTCCTGGACTATCCCTATCCTGGACTTGTCGTTGAACATGTGCTCTGTCCTGCAAAGCCCGATGCCCTTTGCGCCAAGCTCAACTGCCTGCCTGGCTTGCGAGGGCGTGTCTGCATTTGCCATGACTGGAAGCTGCGCAATTGAGTTTGCCCAGCCAATCACGCGCTTGAAATCAGAGGTCAGCTCAGGCGGGACAAGTGCGAGCTTGCGCGCGAACACCTCGCCAGTCGAGCCGTCAATTGTCACGAAGTCTCCTTCCTTCACTTCCTTTCCATTGATGAATGCCCTGCTGTTTGCAATGTCAATCCTGAGGTCCCTGCACCCGACAACCGCAGGAATGCCATTGCCTCCGCACACCACTGCTGCATGGCTGGTGGGGCCGCCTTCGGCAGTAAGCACGCCTCCGCCGCTCTTTCCCGCAGCAATCATGCCGCTATAGTCCTCGGGCTTGGTGAACTTGCCCACAAACATCATGGCAGGCGGCTTTTTCCCTGCTGCAAGCGCATCATCAGCAATCTTCGCGGCTTTTTTCGCATTGAAGACCACTATGCCGCAGCCTGCGCCGGCCGAGGCAGGCACGCCTTTTGCGTCGGCTTTGCAGCCCCCCTTCTCCTCAGAGCCTATCTGGGGGAGAAGGACCGACAGGACATTGTCCGTTGTGATGCGCTTCACCGCCTCCTTCTCAGTTATCATCTTTTCATCGACAAGGTCGCAGGCTATCTTGAACGCCGCCTTGCCCGAGCGCTTTCCAGTCCTGACCTGGAGCATGTTGAGCCTGCCGTTCTCAATAGTATATTCTATATCCAGCATGTCCCTGTAGTGCTTCTCCAGCCTGTCCGCAATCCTGAAAAGCTGCCTGCCGATTTTCCTGTCAAACGGGCATTCCTTCAGGCTTTTGAAGGTGACTGGCGTGCGCACTCCGCTGACCACTTCCTCGCCCTGCGCGTTGGGGAGGTAATCAGAGTAGATGCACTTTTCGCCAGTGTTCTTTTCCCTGGTGAAAAAGACGCCGCTTCCTGACTTGGCATTGAGGTTGCCAAACACCATTGCCTGGATTATCACCGCGGTCGGCATTTCAGGCGGAAGGCTGTTCTTCTCCTTGTATTTCATCGCCTTTTCCCCGTATGACGAGCGGAAGACCGCCTCCACCGCAGCCATTGCCTGCTCAAAAGGGTCTTGCGGGACTTCCTTTCCAGCTTCTTTTATTATTTGCTTGAATTCAGAAATAAGCTCCCTGAGCGATGCAACCGAAAGCTCGGCATCAGTCCTGACGCCTTGCATTTCCCTTTTGGCTGAGAGCGCGCGCTCGAACAGGCTCACATTCTCGCCATTCTCAACTATTGTTCCTGCTTCCAGCACCACGCTCCCGAAATACTGCAGGTGGCGCCTGTACACGTCGCAGACAAAGCGCGCATCCATGCCCCCGTCAATCATCTGCTCAACGCGCTTCTCGTTAAGCCCGATGTTCAGCACAGTCTCCATCATGCCTGGCATCGATATTTTTGCGCCTGAGCGGACGGAAATCAGAAGTATGTCTCCGCTGCCCTCATAATCGAAAAATTTCTTGCCTGTCTGTTTTTCAATCTCTGCAATTGCGCCCCTGACATGTTCCCTCAATGCGCCATCCATTATTTTTCCTGCGTTGTAATAATTTTCGCATTCCGAGGTGGGTGTGATTGCAGCTGGAGGAACTGGCAGCTTCAGGTCTGTCATTTCGGCAAGGCCTGCGCCTTTCCCCCCGAGAATCTCCTTCACTTGCGCCGCAGTCCCGAGAAAATCGCCAGGTTTCGGGAGGTAAATCCGCTTGCCCTCGTATGCGGCTTTCCCGTCACTGTACTTGCCTGTGCCAAGCATACTGTTTCCGTCGGCAAAGCTATGCTTGCTCACATAATGTTTCAGCTTGAAAAAATCAGGAATCAGCTTGCTTGCAAAAGATGGCGCACCCGGAACCATGGCATTACCTCCACGGGTTGTGCTCTATGATGGGACGGATTTTTAAGGCATGGTGCAGAACGCGGATGCAGTGCGCGTGTACAGCGTGCTTTCCAGTTTAATTGGGAAGGATAGTTACTCGCCGATTTTTTCAAACGGGAACAGGTCATACTTCACATAATGGTCAAACACCATGTCTGTCTGCACCTGCCGAATCCACGGGAAGCATTCCCGCAGGTTCGCAATCTGCGCGCGTATTTCCTTTTGCGACCTGACTTCATAGATTATTTCAAAATCCCATTTCCCCATGGCTTCTATAAGGAAGATAATATTCGGGTTCGACGCCGCGTATTCTCCGATCGCTTTTCTCTTTTTCCCATCCAGCCCGCCGGTCTCCACATATGCCTGGAAACTCTGGTAGCCATAGGATTGGCAGCAGACCTGCGGCACCGCGCCAACAAGCACGCCATCAGCCTCCAATTTCTTCATCCTGAAGGCAACCGTGTTGGGGTTGGCGCCTATCGAGGAGGCGATTTCATTCACCCCTGCGCGCGCATCCTGCGCCAGGCGCTTGAGGATTGAAAAGTCAAGCTTGTCAAGCTTCCGCTTCCCCAACACATCCCCGAAAAACGCCTCTTTTTTCACGCTTCTTCTCTCAGTCCCGAGCAGGTAGTCGCGCGG
>JAPLWY010000048.1 GCA_026396355.1 Microcaldota archaeon | reverse complement strand
TATTCGGCACCAATGAGGGCGGGGAAACAAAAGAGTGCATACGCTGCGGAATTGTTTATAGAAACCAGCGTGATTTTGAGGCGTGGATTTGCGGCAATACTTCAGACTCGCATTATTCTTATGGGCTGGAAGACTGCCAGGATTGCATGTTCTCGTTCAATCTCATCGGGAAAAGCAATTGCGTGGGGAATGTGCAGCTGACACGCGATAAATATGCAAGCCTGAAGAAAAAGCTGCTGGCGGAGCTTAGAGCCGAGCTTGTGAAGAACAGGAAATTGCCCTCGCTGGTAGAACTGGTCAGCCAGGGAAAGACAGATCATGCAGAAGCATTGGCTTTTGTGAAAGGCTTGAAGTACGCGCCGCGCGACCTTGATAAAACAAGAATGGAAGAGGCGTTTTCAGAAGCATCTTCAATCGTCCTTGGCAGGAAGCTTTCAGGAATTGACAATTATGCAAAATGGCTTTCGGAAAACACCATTGTGACATATGATTCCAGGTCAGTGCTGGGCAAGGAAGTCCTGCAGTATTCGGATTACCCTGTGATGCGGGAAATCCCCATGGACAGGATTGTCACGCAAGAAGAGGCGCTGGTGTTGGGAGAGAAGCTTAAATCTGATGTGAAACTTGCCGAATCGCCAACACTCTCAAATGCTGTTGAAATAATGCAGGGAATTGCCTATTTCCCCCCTGAGAGAAGGCTGGGCACTTACAAGAATTTGGTGGCATGCCAGTGGGGCTCGCAGTCAAGCGACTGCTACAGGACAGCAGTGGCGTCGCATGACAAGTGCTGCGGCTACAATGCATGGCCGAGGAACTCGGAGCACATCTTCGGAAGCGGGCTTGTCTTCCATTCCGAGTTCTGCTTCAAGTGCTTTGACGGGGTGAACCTCAAGCGCTGCTTTGAAATGGACTCGAGCAGGCAGTGCTCTGACTCGCTTTTCTGCCACAATGCGGAGAATTTGCAGAACTGCATGCTCTGCTTCAATACCAAAAGCAAGCAGTATGCGATTGGGAATTCGGAACTGGACAAGGCAGAATATTTGAAGGCGAAGAAAATGGTGCTGGACTGGATGGGGCAGGAGCTTGAAAGGAAAAAACATGTGCCGCTTTCAATTTTCGAGGTCGGCTGTGAAAAAGTCTGCAGACAGGCTTTTTCAGCATTGGAATCGGAATTCCAATACAACAGGAAAAAGTGATTCTCATGAAAATACTTTTGCAATTCCCTGAAGGCCTCAAGCAGGAGGCGTTGGTGCATGCAAGCAAACTGGAGGCGGACGGGGATGACGTTTTCATTTCTGCTTCTGCCTGCTATGGCGCGTGCGACCTGGCGCTAGATGAGGCGCGCGCAGTCGGCGCGAAAAAGCTTATTCATTTCGGGCATGCAGAGTTTTCGGAAGTGCGCGTTGCAGGGCTGAAGATTGAGTATGTGCCTTATTTTGCAGAGTTGGATTGGGAAACGGCAGAGAAGATGCTTGAGAAGGCGGCTGGCTTGCTGCGCGAGGCAACAGCAAGAAAAGTGGCGCTGGTTTTCCCGGTGCAGCATTTGAAGAATTCAAGGAAAGTGAAGGAATTCCTGGAGGCGCGCGGGTTTTCAGTTGCAGTTGGAAAAGGCGGGGAGCATGTGCGCCATGCAGGGCAGGTGCTGGGCTGCGATGGCACTGCCGCATATGCAGGCGAGGCGAAAAACGCAGATGCAGTTGTTTATTTCGGGGGAGGGAAATTCCACCCCACTGGAATTGCTTCTGGAAAGAAAGTGCTGTGCGCTGACCCTCATCTTATGGATGCTTATTGGATTACGCAGGAGATAGAGAAGCAGGAAAAGAGGCGGAAGGGCGCGCTTCTGGCGGCCTCGCAGGCGAAAACTTTCGGAATATTGGTCTCAACCAAGTGCGGGCAGGCAAATGTTGCCGGCGCAGTGCTTGCAAAAAAGCTCATTGAGAAAAAAGGAAGGCGCGCGGAAATATTGGTGGCAAACGAGTTCTCGCCGATCGCGCTTGCGAATTTCCTTGCATTCGGCGCGTATGTGAATACAGCTTGCCCGAGGATAGTGGATGACGGCGAGGCGTATGGGAAGCCCATTGTCAATCTCGCGGACATCAGGCGGCTGCTTGAGCTGATGGTTTAGGGGAAAGGGCTGTTCGAGATAGTTATTTATTCTTTCCACAGCACTTCACCACGGGAGGTCATGTTCATGTCAATAATTCTCGGTCTTACTGGCGAAAACTGCGCGGGCAAGGGCACTGTTGCAGACTATCTTGTGCAGAAGGGGTTCTATTACTACTCGCTCTCAGACATCATACGTGAGGAGATTGCGAACGAGGGCAAGGAAATCACGCGCGAGGCTCTGATTGCCAAGGGGAACGAGCTCAGGCGGAATTTCGGCGCGGATGTGCTTGCGAAAAGGACGATTGCGAAATTGCTGCCTGACAGGAATTATGTTGTGGATTCGATTCGGAACCCTGCCGAGGCGCGCGCGCTTTTGGCAACCGGGAAAACCACGCTCATTTATGTGACTGCCGGCCTGAAGGTGCGCTTTGAGAGGATGAAGCAGCGAAGACGAGAGGGCGACCCGCACAGCTTCGAGGCTTTTCAGGTAATAGACAAGGCTGAGATGCAAAGCAAGGACGAATTCGGGCAGTCGCTTTCCGAAGTTTTCGCGCTTGCCACAAAAAAGGTGGAGAATGATACCGGCTTCCGCGAGCTTTATTATGCAATAGATGGAATTCTGGGAGAAATATCTGTTGAATTCAAGTCCAAAAGACCAAAGTGGGATGAGTATTTCATGAACATTGCGCGCGTGGTCGCGACAAGGAGCAATTGCGTCAAGCGCCATGTTGCCGCAGTCATTGTAAAGGACAAGCGGATTGTTTCAACTGGCTACAATGGCACCCCGCGCGGGATTAGGAACTGCGACGAGGGGGGCTGCCCGCGCTGCAACTCGTTTGCGGATTCGGGTACCAAGCTGGACGAGTGTGTGTGCTCGCACGGGGAGGAGAATGCCATTGTGCAGGCATCCTATCACGGAATCAGCATAAAGGACGCGACAATCTACACCACTTTCTCGCCCTGCCTGATGTGCACCAAGATGATAATCAACTCGGGCATGAAGGAAGTCGTATATAATTCGGAATACCCGCTGGGAGAGATGCCGCTTTCGCTCCTGCGCGAGGCAGGGATAACCGTGAGGCAGGTAAAGCTCGGGAAAGAGTGAGTCTTTTCCTCACAGCGTCTTAATCAGGAACCGGAGAAGGTCGAGAAGCACTGTTGCGAACAGGAACACGCCAGCCAGCATGAGGATTGCTGTTGGCGCAAGCCAGGTTGCAACCGACTTTCCCCTGCTGAAGCGGTAGAGCGCGCTGATTGCAAGCGTGAGGAGGTAGAAGCCATAGAATGTGACAGCCACTGCAAATGCGCTTCCGGCAATATTAAGCAGGCTGAAGTTTGAGAGCGAGAAGGAAATGGCTGCCAGTATTGATTTTGCCAAAAGCATTGCGAGATTTATTACTATCGTGAACACGAACGTGGGCGCTGCGACGAGGCTGACCATGTAGTAAAGCCTGCCGAATTTTGCCTTGCCCCCGAGCAGAGAGGCAATGAAAAACGCAATTGATGTGAATAGGATGGAAATCAGGAATATGCCAAGCGCGGTTGCAGCCAGGCTGAAGAGCACTGCCGCAAGATAAACCGGCTCGAGCTTGCCCGAGAGTATGAGCGCAAAAAGCATGAGCGGAAAGTAGGTCATTATTATCGGTGTGCCGAAGTTCTCAAGCCCGTCGCGAAAACCTAACTCTTTCCTTCTGAGATGCGCTGCGATTGTCTTTGAGGGGGAAAGCATCATCGCATTCCATGAGTCGCTGCGCTCCTTGAAAGTCAGCATCACTTCACAACCGTTCCGCCATGCTGCCTGCCTTCTATCGCTTTCCGAACGTCAAGAAGGTTCTTTCCGTGCACGAAGTGAGCCTCTATTTTCGAGCGCGCGACCAGCTTGCAGGCAAGAAAATCGAAAACAAAGTGGGTGCCGGCTTTGCGCATGTCGTTCTTTCCGGCAAGGTCAATAAGCTGAGCGTAGCTCATGCGCCTGAATTTTTTCGCGTTATGGTTCCTGACCGGGTTGTCGGAATAAATGCCGTCAATGTTGGACAGGTTTAGCACGCGCTTTGCGCCAAGGCATTCCGCAAGGAGAACTGCGTCGCTGTCGGTTGTTATTCCTGGAATGGTGCCGCCCATGACCACGAACCTGTGCTTCTTGGCCTGCTCGCGCGCGGAGTCGAACGAGTCGCACACCTTCCGATTCACGTCCTTTTTTATGATGTCCGCGACAATCTGCGCGTTTTTCTTGGTGGCTTTTATTGCGACCTCGTCAGCCTCGAATTCGCTTGCGCCCTTCTTGCGCATGGCGTCAGCCCAAATGCGGGCGAGCTTGCCCCCGCCGACCACTATGCCGAATCTGTATTTTGTGGAACGGAGAAGGCGCACCAGCGAGGAAACGTATTGCAGGTCGGGCGTGCCTGGGTTTACCAGCGAGCCGCCAAGTGAGAGCACTATTGTCTGCATGACTAGTCCTTCTGCGGACAGGTTTAAAAACCATGTTTGCCAC
>JAPLWY010000122.1 GCA_026396355.1 Microcaldota archaeon | reverse complement strand
GCGCCTATGTTTGCCAAATCGTAGCGCAGGCTGGGGTAGAAGCCGAACAGGCGGATGCCCAGCCCCCGGAAGCGCGCGCCGTACCGCTGCGCGCTGGAGAATGGGAAGAACATCAATGGTATCCTGCTTATTGCCATGTTGGTTTCCTTTTGCGCGCCCGCGAATCGGATTATTTCTTCTTGCTGTCGATTGATTTCTTCGCGATTTCGAGTATTTCCTTTGGCTTGCTGTAGTAAAGCGCCATTATCCTGCCCACGCTTTCCATGTCGGTTATCTTGTTGCCTATCATCCACCGAAGGATGGTTGCGCGGTTCTTGATGTCCTGGTAGATTTCCTCTTTTGTCATTCCTGTGTGCAAGTTGAGCTCCTTTAGGTACTTGTTGGGCTCGCCCACCATGTCAAACGTATCTGTCCTGGGGCGCCAGCGGTAAATGACATTGGTTGCCAGGTCGTCTTCCTTTGCGCCGGTCTCTATTTCGCAGATTTCAAGAGTGCGCCTGATGTTTTTTCTCCGGTCGCGGTATTGTATTACCAGGAGGTGGACTGCGTCAAGGTCGGATGCAGGAAGGCTGATTGGCGGGCTGGTTAGCCTGCGAAGCGCCTGCATGCCAGTATCTGCGTGGAGCGTGGAGAGAACGGAATGGCCTGTGTGCATTGCCTCGAAAAGAACCTCTGCCTCGCGCTGCCGCCTCATTTCTCCCAGAATTATCCTGTCCGGGCGCATACGAAGAGAGGTAACCATCAAGTCCAGCATGGTCACTTCGCCTAAGCCCTCTGCGTTTTGGTTGCGCGTGAGAAGCGGAACCCAGTTCCACTGGTAAGGGGGGAGCACTATTTCGCGCGTATCCTCAATTGAAACGATGCGCTGGTTGGTCGGGATAAAGGCTGCAAGCGCGTTTAGCGCCGTGGTTTTACCAGATGCTGTGCCTCCCGCGATTATGATGTTGAGCTCGTAGTGGATTGCCTGCCAGAGAAGCCCTGCCATTTCGGGAGTCATGGAGTTCCCTGGCTCGCCGATCAGGTTGCCGATTGTCCAGGGGTTGCGCGCAAACCTGCGGATGGTGAGCGTGTTGCCGTGCGAGGAAACTGGTGAGAGGGTGGCGCAGACACGGTCGCCTGTCTCAAGGCGCGCATCCAGAATGGGAGTGAGGGTGGCAATCTGCCTTCCTGTGCGCCTGCCAATCTGGGAGGCATAGTTGAATATCGCCTCCTCGTCAGCCATGTAAATATTGGACTTGAGCCAGCCGAATTTGCGGTGGTAGACTCCAATCGGGCTCTTGCTGTTGTTGATTATGATTTCCTCCAGCCAGTCGTCCTGGTCCAGTATTTCTATTTCGCCAAGCCCGAAAAGCTTGTGCAGGAGAACGCCGGCAAGGAGGTTTTCGACATCGGTGCCGAGGTAGAATTGCGAGATGTAGTTCTTTATCATGCGCTTGAAGTCTGCGCGCACCTTTGCCGCTTTTTCAATGTCTGAGACATCGGACTGCGCGCTTGTCGGCATGCTGCGCAGAAGCTCGTCTTTGATCAAGTCCAGGAATATTTTTGTGGCTGTGCCGAAATCCACAAGCAAAAGAGAATAGAATTTTTCCTTTTCATTGTCAGTGATTGTCACGGTTGTGGGCACTTCATCGGCAAGGAAAGTGTAACTTGCGATTGTTTTTCCCTTGCCCAGCCCGTCTTCCACCGGCGCAGGCTCGGTGGGAAGCAGCCTGAATGACATTGTGGGCTTCTCGGTGATGTTTAAGGAGTAGTTGATGTCCAGTATCCCGCCCTTTTCGAGTATGGCGCAGATGAGCTCGACAGTTGCAGGGGGGATCTGCACGTGGCGGGAGAGCGCTTCCACGCCCACTGTCCGCTTCTTCTGCAGGTATGAAACAATGTGGTCTATTTTTGTTTCAATCATGCGCTTACAACTCTTGCATGCTTATTAATACTTGCGATTGCAACGGCGAGAAAACTGTTGCCGCTAAGGAGGCGAAGCAGGAAGCGTGCCGCTGTAGGACTTGCCAAGGTCAAGGTAAAGCGCGGTTATTTCCTGCGCGCCTATGAAGCCGTTGTATGCGCGCACCTCGTCCATTGCGCCGGAAAACGGCTCGCTTAAGTTTGGGGAGTTGCCTATTGTGAATGTCCCGTTGCCAATTGAGCCTGAAAGCGCGCCTGTGCTTGCGTTCAATGAATTCACGTAAATCATGCCTATTCCGTTTTCCCTGCTGGCAACTATGTGCGTCCAGCTTCCGGAAGGGGCGGACATTGAGCTGGTTATGCTTTCTGCGCCAATTGTCAGCACTGGGTACCCGCTTGCAAGCTCAAGCGAAACTCCGTCCGGGTTGCCTGTTCCGCGGTTGCCTGCAAGATAGGCTGTGCCTGAAGTTGAGACTGGCTTTGCCCAAAGAGAAATTGTGAAGTCTGTGCTGCCTGAAATCACTGAGCTGTTCACTGACACGCCATCCCCTGAAGAGGAGAAATTGTATGCATTGCCGAACTTGCCTTGCGAAATGAATTCCCCGCCAAGAAGGGTGCAGTTCAGAAGCGAGGAAGAATAGTCCTGTATTTGAGAGCCTGGTGTTGATGTGTTCATTTCAAATGGAAGTGAGAGCAGCGTGGAGGGGCTAAGCGAACGCAGCGTGAGGTCGGCATTGTAAAATGCGCGCGGCTCGGACTGTGAAAAGTTCGAGTAATCCACTTTCATGCTTATTGTGCAGGAAAGAGAGTATTTTGCAGAGTGGAGGCGGGAAACTTCTTGGGAAGAGAGTGCGCGGGAGTACACTCTCATTTCATCAAGCGCGCCCTTGAATCCGCTGTTTGTTTCGTTCCCTTTTCCAATCAGGAACAAATCGCTTGCGTTGAGCCTGCCCAGCCTGAATGCACCAGTTGAGACTGGCAAGCCATCCAAGTAGGAAGTGTAATTGCCTGCGCGCGAAACGCTCACTGCAACAGAGTGCCATTCGCCGGGAGGAAGAGTGAAAAGAGCGGATGCTACTTTGGAGGAGCTTCCGGCAAGCGCGTGCGCGCTCCTGAAAGTGGCATTAAGCACGCTGCCTGAAATTGACCAGTCAATGCCCTGCAATGTGCCATTCTCACTTCCCATTTGGTAGAATATTGCGCGGGGAGTCGCAGGGCTGGCAACCTCGCTTTTCACCCAGGCGAAAAACGTGAAGTCGTCCGCCTTTGTCAATGAAACTTCGTCAAGATAGCCTGTGCCGGAGTCGGGAGGATAGAAGCGCAAATTTATTTTCGCATCGGGAAGAGTGTGAAATGCCACTGCATAATGCTGGAGGCTGCTTGTGAGAATTTCCGTGCTTTGCACAATGTCGGGCGTGACTGGTTCTAAGCCGTCAGGCGAGCGCACCATCACCCAGCTACCGTTTGGCGCAAGGAATGCGTTGTTGTACGAGTCGTGCACTGCAAAGCGCACGCCGGTGGAGCTTCCGCTTGAGGCTGTCTCGAATTCAAGCAGATAGGTTTTGTCACCGCGCAGCCTTTGAACGGAGGCGAGGTGGCGCTGAAACACCTGAAGATCGGCTGAAAGCGAAAGCGCGTGCGAGCCTGATTTCACATGCTGGGGCTCAACTGAGGAATTCACCAGCGAGAAGCTTGCATTCCCGTGCACGCTCCAGCTGTAGAATACCGGGGTGGCGAAGATGGCATGCGCAGGCAGGCAGAAGTAATCCGTTGAGCCTGAGGCAAGAGAGCAGGAGAAATCGGAATCGCAGCACTGGCGAGAGTGGTTTGAGGCATCGCACTTTGAGAATGAAGGATAGCAGCTTGTGCATGCGCCTGCGAATGTGAGATTGCCTGGAAGCTCAGGCTCGATTGGAGAGGGATAGCGGTTGAGACTGTCGCAGAAAAGCGAGCCTGCGGATGGAATTGGGCAGCAGTTTGAATCGGCGGAGCAGCTTGCGCCCTCTTGGCCGCAGGAGGATGGAGCGCATGTTCTTTGCCCGTCTCCGTCCGCATCAAGACAGGCGCCAGTGCAGCAGTCGGTGCCGGAAATGCAGGCGTGGTTTTCAGGCAGGCAGGAAACGCAGTGCGAATAGTTTGCGCTTCCTGGCAGGAGGTTGCAGACGCCAGTAAGCCCGCCAACGCGTTCACAGCATTGCGAATTGGAAGTGCAGTTCATGTATTCGTTTATTGAAATGCAATAGCTGCAAATCGGGGAGGTGCCACTTGTGTTTGGCACGCAGTAGGGGCAGGAGGTCGGGCACTCTTCTTTTCCGCTGGAGTACACTTCAGTGCAGCTTTGCCCGCAGCCCGGCAGGTCTGCGCAGAAATTCCTCCCCGGAACCGCTGGGTCGGAAATGCACCTGCCTGAGCAGCATTCTGAATTTGCTGCGCAATCTGCTGCAGCGTTGGAAGGTATGCAGCAGGAGCCTGAAGTTTGCCCTTGCGAAATCGGGCAGATTAGACCCTGGCAGCAGTGCTGGAGGGAACTGCAGGCAGAGCTTACTGCTTGGCAGGAAGGAGATGAACCGGAAAGGATGGTGGTGGGCGAAGACGGCTGCGATTCGGTGCAGGCGCCGTGGCTGTCGCACAGGCGCACCTGAAGCGTGATATTGTTCCCGGCAGAGCAGGCAACTTCACCGCATCGGAAGAGAGTGCGGTTGTGCCAGTAGGATGTGACTGGCAAATTGTTCTTGAACCATTTGTATGAGACAAGGAGGGGTCCGTCGCCTTGCGGGTCGGCCGGAATCGGGGAAGGGGGGCAGTTGAAGATGCAGCTTATCAGCGTGGTCTGGTTTGCCTGCGAGGGGGAAATTATTGGCGCAGGCGGTTGGTAGGGCGCGGCGTTGGGCAGGCATTGGCCTGCAATGCAGGCGCCTGTGCAGCAGTCTGAGTCTGAGCCGCAAGTCATCCCGTAGTCTGGAAGGCAGGAAACGCAGTGCGAGAAGCTTGCGCTGGCTGCTCCAAGGTCGCAGATGCCGGGCGAAACGCCGGATGCATTGCAGCATTGCGCGCTCGAGGTGCAGGTGCTTGGACTTTCTTGAGGTATGCAGGAAAGGCAGGTGCTTGCCCCTCCGCCAACAGGCTCGGCGCAGTTGGAACAGGAGAGAGCGCATTCGCCTGAGCTTGCGCATTCCTCGCCGCAGGAAATTTTTGGAACGCAAGTGCCGGAGGAGCAGTATGCATTGCCGCAGCATTCAAGCGCAGGCGTGCCTGGGCAGGCTTCGCCTGCAAAGCGGCAGATGTTCTCATAGTCGAGGTTGGGATAGCAGGCGCCTGACTCGCGGTTGCAGCCTCCGTTGCAGAATGGCGCATCGCCGGAAGTGCAGTCTGCGCCAGTGCTGCATTGCTTTTGCCAGCAGTAAGGCGCTGCGCCCTGCGTGCTGCCTGAACTTGTTTCCGAAGTGAATGTGGAGCCGGATGAGCCGCTCTCATAATAGAAATACTCGAATCCTCCGTTTGCCTCTTCTGTTCGCTTAAGTGAAACCGAATCAAATATGGCATAACCGTCCGAGCCAGGAGGGAGCAGCTCCACGAAAATCGCGTCGCCGGTTTCATCAGTGACCGGAAGGGTGAAATTCACTTCCACTTTTTGGAATGCTGCGGAAGAAACGCCGGTGCTGAAATTGTAGGCGCCTGCGCCCCAGGCGCCGCCAGGCTGGAGATAGCCGTGCGCAGACTGTATCCTGTACCTGCCCTGCGAAGAGCCGTCGCCCCGAGAATAGAATGAGAGCGTGTATGGGACATTGTTGAGCATGTTGAAAACTTTCTGGTAAACGCGCGGGTCGTTGCTTGGCACGCCAGTGCGCGAGATGTTGAGCGCATTTCCGTGGAGAGAGGAGAGGTTGGTGGCGAGGAAGGAAACATTGGAGTTTGAAACTTCGGTCCAGTTTGACCAGTCGTCAGATATGTAGTCGTTTGGAGCATAGCCTGGCATAAGATGCTCGAGCTCGCCATCCGCTGTGCGCTGAACGCCCGGGATGTATTGGACTGCGCGCTCGGGTATTGGGGAGGAGTTGATGGAAAGATATTGCCCCTCGCCGTTGAAAAGAACGCAGCCCCCATACGTGCAGTTTTCCTCGGTGAATTGCGGCTCTGCAATTCCGCTGCCCGAGGCAATTTGCAAGTCTGCGGGTGAATAGTCGCGCGCAAACGAGCCGCCGTCATTCGAGTCGAATGGCAGAATCAGAACTGCGCCCGGGCTTTTTGTAAAATGAATCGAGGTTTTGTTTTCTGCTTGCGAGAATTCGCTTGCCAGGAACAGGAGAGCGCCATCCTCGAAAAGCGCGTTTATGCTGGCGTTTGCGGAAGAGGGGAAATAGGATTCGCGGAAGTAGGTGCGGCCTGTGCCGTCTTCGAGCAGGAAGGAATAATGCGTTCCATTTGGCGATGAAGAGGAGGGGTCAGGCTTGAATTCCCCGACGGATGATGCGTTCTGGCTGCAGTTTGCAATGAATGAAATCGCGGAAGGCAGAACGCCATCCGGGTGGCGGTAGACCGCAATGTCGTACGAGCCGTTGTTGGAGAGCGCAAGGCTGCCATTTCCAGTGAATGACACGGCAGTGGCGCGGCTGCCGGAAACTTGGCT
>JAPLWY010000044.1 GCA_026396355.1 Microcaldota archaeon | reverse complement strand
CCAGACTGCAAGTGCCGGGTCTTCGCGCGCCTTTGAGTACATGTAGGCAAGCCCTATTGCTGCGGATACAACGGCAAGCACCACTGCAACAAATGCGAATGAGCTGGAAAAGCCGCCCGCATCGCAGGTGGGAGCGGGGATGGGATTGTCTGCGTGGACCGCGCAGAAAAGCGCCAGTGTGCAAAGCAATGCAAAATGGAATTTCATCAAACCAGCTTCGAAAGCCCGTAGAGCTGCGGCTCGCCCCCGAATGCGACTGCGAGGCTGCGCAGCATGGACATTGTGAATATGAGCGGAATCAGGAAAGTCACTATTGAAAGAATGGCGTACTTGGTCACTGTGGGAAGCGCATAGGCATAAACCGGTTCAAAATAATTCGTCATCAGGTTGCCTATCGTGATGGTGCCGAACCTATAGGGGGCGATTGAGGCGCCATAGTCGATTATCGGCATTACCGCTTTCAGTATTGTGAAAATCAATGCGACTATCTGCTTGCAGCTCTCCATGCAGGCGCCAAAGCCGCCTCCGATTGCGGATGCGGCGCAGGCCACCGGGCAGGTTATGAGATACCATCCGATTTCCCCGCCTACCAGGGGCACCGGGCTTTGCACTATTGCCTGCTGCCACGGGTTGCAAATGAGCTCGGTGGAGGGAGGGTTGCGAAGCGCTGGAAGGTTTGCAACCAGCTGGTTGGCGTCGTTCATCATTTCGGACCTGAATGTCTTGTAAACGTCTTGCGATATCAGGAAGCTGGCAGGGTAAATCACCGAGCTGGCAATCACTCCGGCAAGCACCACTGCCCCGATTTTGCGCGTGAAGGAGAACGAGCGCAGGAAAATCCCGACCGGAAGCATTATGGTTGCGGCATTGCTGAAGAATATCAGGAAGGCTGCCTGCGAGGCTGCGAGAAGCATGAAATTCGCAACCGAGTCCATGCCTTGGCTTATTTCAGTTCCAAGCGCAAACAGTCCGCCTGCCGGGGATTCTGAATAGCTTGCGCTGGCAACCGAGATGGAAAGCCCGGCAGTGTAGGAAAACGAGGAGATTTTGGCAACGCGGAAATATGCTTCGCCAAGCGCTGAATAAATCGTTTTTCCGTCCGCATAGACGCTGTTGTTGAGGAAATTCTGCGCAATCGCGCTTACATCCCCTTGCTGCCCGGTGCCGTGCTGGCCTGTGAGGAACTGCGCCGCTGAATTCACGGATGCAATCAGCCCGACGCAAAAGACCGCGATCACTATGCTTGTCATAAGCTCTGACAGCTCGATTTTTGACCATGCCTCAAGCACCTGCAGCTCGAAGAGCTTGGCAACCATATAGGCAAGCCCGATCACAGTGGAGGAAATTGCCACTGCGACCGCCAGCCATACATACAAGCTGTCATACCAGTTCCCGGTTGCTGCGTGAACCGGGTTGGACAGCAAAATTAGCGCGAAGAAGGATAGCAATAATGCTTTTGGACTGGCCCCCGCACCCATGCACATGGCTATGGATGTGATGTTTAAATATCTTATGACGAACCGCCGCCTCAAAATCAGTCGAATTTTGGGTAATAGTAAAAAGCGGAAATTGAAAGCGTGAAAAGGGCGACTGCAAGCGCTGCGATTATTTCCCCAAAGCCAAACTGCCCGGAAGCAAAGGTGCCCAAAATCACTGCAATGAAGAGGAATGCTGCAAGAATCGCGTAGTTCCGTCTGGACTTTTCGAACTTGGCGCGCTTTGCATTCGCATCTGCAAGGTGCAGTGGGCAGGCTATGGTGTGGCTTTTTTGCAATTTGAAAAGTGCGCGCAATTTTCTTGCCGCAATTATGGGCAAATCCTGCCTTGCAGGAGTGCCCCGTGTTTCCTTGCCGCACAAGAGGCAGTCGCCCGGTTCAAGATTCGCTTGCTTTTGAGACGGAATGCGCTCGCCGTCCGCCTCTTGTTTTGAAGATGAGGTGCGCTCGCCTTTTGTTTGCCCGGTTTTTTCTTTGCTTTTGCCATGCTCTCTTCGCGCTGCCATGGATATCTGTCTTGCCTTGTGCTTATAAACCTGAGGATGTCAAATATTGCGGGATATTTATGGCTAACATTGATGAAGCGGCTGGGGATATTGACAGTGAGCATGACCATGAGCACACGCATGAGGATGACGCGGAAGCGATTGCCAAGATGATGGAAAATTACGGAAAAGCCGGGAAAGCCGCGGCTAGCGTTCTTAAGGAAGTGCCAAAGCTGGTGATGCCTGGCGAGTCTTATACGGACATTGTGGAGTCGATTGAGAAGATGATAATGGACACCGGCGGAAGGCCGGCATTCCCCACCAATATTTCGATAAATGAGATTGCTGCGCACTTCACCCCTGAAGCAGGCAGCCAGATACTGGTCGGGGAAACCGACCTGGTGAAAATCGACCTTGGCGTGCATTTTGACGGCTGTATTGGGGACACCGCAATCACAGTGGACCTGTCTGACCGGCAGGGCAAGCTTTGCGAGGCGGCAAAAACCGCGCTTGAGGCTGCGATTGCAACTGCAAAGCCAGGAGTTTCAGTAGGAAAAGTTGGAGCCGCAATAGAAAAAGAGATAGTTTCGCGGGGCTTCAGGCCGATTGAGAACCTCACTGGCCACAAGATTGAGCCTTATATTTTGCATGCAGGCGAGGAAATACCCAACATTGCGATGGAGGGAGGGTATGAACTTTGCGAGGGGGACGTGTTTGCAATCGAGCCTTTTGCCTCGGCCGGCTCTGGCAGGGTGTCGGACACCTCGCAAGTTGAGATATTCTCGGGCTTTTCAATTCGAAAATCACGCTCAATGCGGCGCTGCGGGAGCTTCTCAATGCCGGCGCGCTCCATCCATACCCGGTGCTGCGGGACACTGGCAAGGGGCTGGTTTCGCAGTTCGAGCACACAGTGGTAATCGAGCATGACTCTGCGAGAATATTGACTTGCCTTTGACGGGATTTTGATGAAAGCGGCACTTGGGCAGAATTTCCTTGTTGATGAGGCAGTGCTGACATTCGAGGCAAAGCTCGCTGATGTGAAAGGGAAGTCTGTTTTGGAGATAGGCGCAGGGGACGGGCGGCTGACTGCAAAGCTTCTTTCCTGCGGGGCAGGGCACATCACTGCGGTTGAATATGACCATAAGCTGGCAAAGAAGCTTAGGATCAGATTCCAGCGCCAGCCGCGCGTGAAAGTGATGGAAGAGGACTTCATGAAATTTGACGAGTCGGCGCGCTACAACTGCATTACGGGGAATATCCCGTATTACATCACCTCGCCGATAATTTTCAAGATTGCGAAAATGAATTTTGACCGGACCGTGCTTTGCGTGCAGAAGGAATTTGCCGAGAGGATGGTGGCGGAGCCCGGAAGCAGGAATTATGGGAGGCTGTCGGTTTCCTCCCAGTCGGTGTTTGAAGTCGAAATATTGGCTTATGTGCCGCGGACTGCATTCGAGCCTGCGCCAAAGGTGGACTCGTGCCTGATTTCGCTCACCAGGAAGGGAGCGGCGTTGGAGAAGGGCGCTGAAAAAACGATTGCCGCCGTGTTTTCGCACAGGAAAAAGAGCCTGAAAAACGCCGTGGTGGATGCAAGGATGGAGCTGTTCGGGACCAAGGACAAGAAGGTTGCGCTATTGGCCTGCCAAAACCTTAAATATGCGGACAGGAAAGTATTCACGCTCACGCCTGATGAGGCGAAAGAGACTGTTGACGAGCTGGAAGCATATGCTAAACGAGCAGATAACCCAAAGAAGAAGCCATAACGAGACGATTAACTACCTCTCGGTGATGATAGCCTCGGAAATAACGCTGGTCTGCGCAGCGCTGCTTTTCTTCTTCGTGTACCTGAACGTCCCGCTGAGCCTGGCAACCGGCGGGGCGCTGGTGGCAATACTGGTGGGAAGCGTTTTTTGCTGGAGAAGTATTGTCACAGCAGAAGCAATATTCATGTTCGCAGTCCTTGGGAACCAGATCATCATACTTGATTATTTCCCGTCATTGGTTTGGCCGTTTGTGGTGATGGACCTATTGATAATGGCATGGCTGTCCACATTGTGGAGCGTCGATGGGTAGTTATGGCGGGCAAGGAAGCTGGTTTTAACTTAGAGCTTCGGGAGTTTCTTCCTTTCCTTTTTGAGCGGGAGGCCAGATGTGCTGGCGCGCTCAGCTGTTCTTCCTGGACCTTTTTGAGCTGGGGAGAATAATTTGCCATCGCTTGAGAACAGGCTGGAGAGAATTGACACTTTTCCTTCTTTTGAGATTGCGGAGAGCGAGGCTGGAAGAACCAAGGCCTGCCCCTCTGTTTCATATTCGTAAGCCCATTCCTGCCCGTTTGCCAGGCTGCCGATTGAGAAGATAAGCGGCGGGCCCTTAAAGTCCATTGAGACTGGGTCGGTTATCTCGATTTGGGAGAGGCGCGCGCCCACGCGCAGGAGAAGTTTTGCCTTGTTCCTGCCGATTGACTTTACAAACTCCGTCCTGCCTGAATTCAAGTGCCTTGCAATTGCCAAAAAAGCGATAAACAGGCAGATTATGAAAAGGCAGCAAAGAACAAGTATGAGAAGCCCGCTTCCATCCTCTGGTGCAGCCTGCCGCGCAATTGGCTGGAGCGTTACTTCCACTGTTTTTGCCTCTTTGCCGCATTGCACTGTATATGGGCCTGAAATTGGCGGGGAGAAACTTGCCTGCCAGGCATAATCAAGCTGCATTGCTTGCGAGCCGTCCGGGGAAGAGACGAATATTTCGCGCTGCCCCTCGCAAAGAACCGAGAGGTTGCCATCAGGCGAGAGCGAAGCGAGGAAGAGCGCATGGGAGAGCGGAGCTAACGCAAGAATGAGAAAAATGGAAACAGGCAGTAATGCTGGGCATTTGGAATACGGACGGGCTCGACGGGATTTGTTCGCAATAGACCCATATTCAAGAACCATGAATCCACGCATCGAACCCGCGACCTTCTGGTATCATCGCGCTTTTTCCCTTCCATCGGGAAAAAAACGCATCGAAGCCAGACGCTCTATCCATTGAGCTACGAGCCCATAATATTGTCCATGCTTTAATTTAAAAACAAAGAAGCCAGTGCCGGAAAAAAGAAGATTTATCGGAGCACTACAAGCGGGATTACGCCGGTCTCAAGCTCGCGGCGGGCAACGTCTATTGCGGATTCGCCCGCCTTTACCTCCAAGAGAGGAGGCGCGCCGTATGAAAGCTGAAGCGAACGCGCGCCCAGTATGCGTGCAAGCTCGTATTTGTTCAGTATTGAAGATGCCATTTGACCACCTGATGATAAGTTATTCATTTGTGAAGGGCATGGTTTTTAAGCCTTTCAGATTGCTCCTAGTCCGCTTCCTGGAAATCCTCGTATTCGTTGTCGTTGAAGGAGTAGATTGCCTTTCCCTTTATTGCGCCCAAGCATTCCTGCCAGCCAGGGAATTCGGAAATCTCGGCGCCTTGGTGGCCTGCAAGGTACTGTTTTCCCACGTATTCGAATGCCACGTATGAGCTTTTGGCATCAGTGACTATCACTTTTGCGTTTTCCGAGCCAATCGAGCGGAGCAGGCTGCAAAGCAGTATTGACTTTTCTATCTCATCCCCTGCCATCAATTGCTTCATTTCTGCAAAATCCAGCCAGAAGGAGACAGGGAGCTGCACTGTCTTGAAAGAGGAGATAAATGCCTGGCACATTTTTGCCGCAGGGAGAAAATGCTCCTGGTAGATGTAGGGGCGGAAGCTCTCCAGTATTGAATCGCGTATTTCGATTATTTTCTCGCCTCTTGGGAGAATTAGCGCTTTCAGGTCTGAGACTGACTTTGTCTCGTGCGCCTCTATTTCCTCCCTGTAGCGGTCGATCACCAGCCTGTAGAGCTTGAGCTTAAGCTCATCCCCATTTTCAGGCTCTGGCTCTTTTGGCTCAGGAACAGGCTGCGCTGGCTGCTTTTTCAGGAACGGAAAGTCCAAAAGCTTGCTCATGCGCCACTCTATCGCGGTTAATACTATTAAAAGTATGGGTCAGGGAAGGGAAATGTGGCTTTCTTGCCAGTTCAGACAAAGTCGGGGCAAGTAAGCTGAGCCGCGGATTGGCAGAGGAAATAGCCAGTGTTGTTGTTGTTAAGGTAACTTGATTCGTATTGGTTGAGGTCTACGTTGGCGGTTGCCACCAGGGTGTGCATTCTCGGGCTGTTGTATGTGCAGGTGCAGGTAAAGCTAATCAGAACAGACTCGCCGACATTGAGCGGCAGGGTGTTATGCACTCCGCTTGGACTGCAGGATGGGCCGATGAGCTGAGTGGTGGTTTTGTTGGTAGCATTTACGTTCCCCTGGTTGGAAACGTTGACGATTACAGTGACAGTATGGACAGGAGATGTTGTGAATGGGTTGGAGATTACCTGAGTCACGATGTAATCCGGCGCGAATGCGGGAGCCACCATGATCGGGGAGAGATTGCAGCCGAATATCAGCCCAGGTGTTATGCTTTTTACCGCTATGCGGCCGGTTTGCGGAAGCGCGTTGACTATTGAGAGACTGGATTGCGGAGTCCAGTTCCGCTGGGTCTGTACCGGCGTAAACGAACTGTGAGTGATGTTGGAATACCAGGCAAGTTCTGGGCAGGAAGCCGGCTGGGCAGGGTTGCCATAGTAGCAGGTAACATTCACAAGCGAGGAGTCGGTGAGGTTGAAGTAAGCCGGGACTCTTGGCGGTTCAAACGTCATATTGCAGGAATCCGGGATGGGAGATGTGTTTATCAAAATCTTGCAACTGGAAATGCACAGGGCGGGATTGATACAGCTAGCCACCACCACTCCCCGCTGCTGAGTCGTATTACCGAGGGTGAAGTTTGCCCATGAAAATGGCAATGGCATAGTGGGCACAATGCGCGCAACGGTCGTGGGAGGAATGGTTGCCAAAAAGTTTGTGCTCCAGTTAAGATCAGGGCAGTTGATGGAAGTTCCGTTCCACGTGCAGTTTGCCTGCATGAATGCTGACTCGCCAGGGAAGAATATGCTGCTGTGGTTGGCTATGCCGCAGTCTATGTTGATGCCTGAAAGTGGGGTGGAATTCACTTGCACCTGCAGGTTGCAGACTGCGCTGCAGTCAACCGGGTTGCTGCAGGTTATTGAGATGTTGCCCGAGCCTGCAGGCGTGCCGGCAGGAACCGAGAAATTGGAGTATATCGGGGGCGTGCCCGGGCTGGTCAGGGCTGGATTGAGTATTCCACCGACGCTATAATTCCCCCAGTGGAGGAGCGGGCAGTTGACCGGAATTCCGTTCTGCGTGCAGTTTGCCTGTATAGGAGCGGGCAGTTGACCGGAATTCCGTTCTGCGTGCAGTTTGCCTGTATCCATGCCCATTGGCCGGAGAGAAATGTGCTGCTGTGGTTGATGATTGCGCAGGTTATGTTGATTGGCGGCGTCGAGTTGACGGTGAAATTGCGGTCCAGTTGAATGAGGCAGGATGGCCGCGAGTTATTGCAGTCCAAATCGACAGTGGTCGTGAGCATTACCAGGTTCAGGTCGGCAGGGTTCATTGCATTTGGAGGCGCGCGCACTGTCCCGCGAACTACCTGGCTTCCGCCGTTTGCGTTCAGGGTGAAGGGATTTGGCGTGGAGATTGAAGGATTGGAAAAGTTGCTTGGGCTTCCAAGCCCGATAAGAACAGTCACTGCTTGGCTGCCATAGTTGGAGATCGTGACATTGAAGCTCAAAGTGTTGTTCGGGTAAAGCGGATTGGGCGCGAATTGCCAGCTGGAAGCGTAGATGCCGCTTGTTATGTTGGCGCAGGTGAAGCGGTCTTTCACTGTGATGGTCTTCACCCCGCTCCAGACAATGAAGCTGCCGGCTGAGCTTTCGTTGTGCAGGTACACGCTGTCCCCGCCGGAATAATCATCAACATACGAGTGCCCGGTAGCAGAGCAGCTATCAACATTTACCCTGAGCTGGAAGGAGATGTTTGCCGGAGTTGAAGGCAAAGTGACTGTGCCCAGTGACGGAGAAGATCCGGTTATTGCCACATTCCTGTTATAGGAAGAAACCGATGAATTCATGTAAAGAGTTCCTTTGCAATAAACTCCGACGCCCGCCTTGAAGTAGATGTTTCCAACCGGGCAGCCATAGGTGTTTCCAGATAGGCAGGTGAATATACCGGACTGCGACGGTTGCCAGTAGGAGGTTTTCTCATTCACATCCTGAATCGAGGACACTCCGCAGTTTTGCATGAAGAGGGTAAAGACGGCAACGTTGTTGAAATAAGGAGATCTGCCTGACCTGAATGCGCATTGGTAAGGTGTATTTTGGAGCCAGATTATTGGCTGGTTTGTATTGACCTCTGATGAAACATAAAGCCATTGTGGCGAGTTGGCATTGCTTTTGAATTTGGCATCGTAGAGAGAGACATACCAGATGGATTGAAGCTGCGCATTTGGATTGAATGGGTCGCCTGTACAAAATATTTGGTTAGACGAACCAAAACTCGGCTGAATGGTCATATCCGTAAGTATATGAGCATATGGAGTAGTGAGATACGGGCTGGTGAGGTTGTTAACTATGGTATCTGCCACGACCATCTGAGAACATATCAACAAAAGCGCCAGAATGAATTTTGTGTAGGATGACAATTGACCATTCCCCCTTATTTTCCGAATCTGACGCCTAGGCCTACCCCAAATGTCCATGCCCTGTCGATACCGAATGGATTGTCCTGGTCTGCAAAAAATGCCTTTCCAACCTTCCCAGTCACATATATCTGCTTGATCGGGTGATATGTCAGGTTAGCCTCGAGGTTCCAAAATCCGTCTTGCTCTTTCTTCTCTTCCTTGCTCATTTGGCTAAGGCTGAACATGCGAGAAACATAGATGTCCGCATCGACTTTGCTTGCCTTGAAATTGATGCCTGCGCGATAATCAAAATAGTACTGGTTTTTTTCAATGGTGCCAAGGTTTTGTTCATTGTTTTGTTTTTTGGAGCTTGTTGGAAATAACCCGACGCCCATGACACTGCCGGCAATGCCCACGAACCTGTTTAGGCGGACCTTCAAACCGGTCCCGGCTTGGGCGGATATCAATAAATTCTGGTTTTCCCCCCATTGTGCAGAAGTGCCTCCCATCAAATCAACTTGAAGGTGTTTGGAGGGAATTATCACAGCAAGCAGATTCATGCCAGCGATGTTTTGATTTATGGTTTCATTCGTGACCAGCAAGTCAAGATCCCGGCCGGCATATAACTGGATTTGCCCCAGATTGTTTTTTTTGCCAAGTTTCCACTGATATGTCGTATTCAGTTCGGTTCGAAGATTGAACTCCACCATTTTAGCAAACGTAGACCGGGCAAACAGTATCGATCTTTTCTCAATCTGCGGAGCGCCCCATGCTTTGCGGAGATCGCTTTTGTCTGCAAGATAGTTGCGTGCGTCGCCAATTTCCGCGTTTTGCATTTTAGCTATGAAATTACGCGCATTTGTGAGTTGTTCCTCGGGTGTGTCACCAGCAGCGTTAGCCAATATCACATCATATACGGTATTGTGAACACCATCATTTGGATTACTGTGCATAAAATCCCCGTTGGGGCTGAATTTGTCATGAAAATACTGCCGATAGCTATTGAGTGCCGCCCCGCTTATATTTGGTGGAACCGAGAAGGTGCCGGCGTTGGAGTCATAAACCGCGTTGATAATGGCATACCCATCATTGATTATTCGAGGTATGGCACCTGCGTTGACTGAGACCATGGACAGCGATATTGTGGTGTTTTGAGAAAAACTGCGCGGCACGTTAAACGTTGTGTTGAATGGCGTTATCTTCTTGTTGGCGGGATTGAGCCCGACTGTACTTAAGATGCCGCTATTCTCCTTAACCCCCCTTTTTTTGCCAGGTTTTTCGTTAGCAAACAGGATCTCCGCCGCGGTTGTTGCGCCATTGATGGCTTGCGCACGACTCAGGGGATTGGTTATGAAAGAGAATGCATTATTGTAAAAAGCATCGATGGGGGATGGGTCGGACATGCCAGTGAAAAAATTCTTTTTCAGCTTAAACTTTTGTTCGAGAATCACCGCATACATGAATCCTGCAACGAAAAAGTCATTATTGTCAACTTTAATTGGCTTGTCGCCAGGAGTTTGAGCGGAATTCATGATGGTTTTTAGGTCGGCAAGAAGAGCATCCCGATTATCTTTATATAACGACAATAGTGCGTTTTTATCGACAGTTATGCAATCATCAAATTTTTTGAGCCAGGAATAGTTCCCAATGACCCCAAGAGCATGGATCTCTTCGAAGAGAGCCTGTGGAAATGGCTGATTTTGCGGACCGAATGATGGATTTTTGAAATTATTCATCATATCCCCCCTAATTTTCAATATTTGAGTTTTTATTTGCCGGATTAACGTAGAATATGGCTGGAGAGATGAAGTCGGTGCTCTGAGCCTTTTGTTTCTTTTTTTGTTCATAAATATCCGGGATATATGAATTTATTTTGAACTCGCTTGGTTCAGAGATGCTCCTGACTACAGGCACGAATATCCCCTCAACATTGGGGGCAAAGTTGCCAGAGGTAAGAACTGAAAAATCACAGATTTCCCGGCCATCTATGCCGTAGAGTTTTTTTACATTGCCCTTTTCGCCCGTACTTGCAATAAAAGCAATGATATTCTGCCCGGCAAGCTCCTCGAGCTGTTTTTTAGAGAACGTCACCCCGTTACGGGTCAACTCCCCATCATAAAGGGCAATCGCGTTTGGAATCGATAAAATGCGCTGTTCCTGCTTATCATCAGGCAGCGCAGGAATCACTACATTTTTTACTGTTTTTGGCTTGGTAGAAAGGACTTTTTTAAATTCGTAAGAAGGCATGGGTGAGGATTGCTTCAAGTAAAGGAAACCGCCCTGTTGTGCATATCTTTTGACATCTTCGTCGCTGAGCTTGTATTTGCCGTCAAGAGTTACCCACATATCTTTAACGTTTTTATCTTTGTCTTCAATCGTCCATTTTACTGCAACTGCGCCCTTGTCCATTTCTGCGATAAGCTGTTTCTTCTCATAGCTGGTCGTTTTGTGCCTAAGCCCGCGGTCCACGATTATGGATTTCTTGTCGTTACCGATATTTATTGAATAAACCGCTTCCTCGCCGACTTTCGAACCTTTGTATGGGGAATAGAGATACTTTGGCTGAGATTGCCCGGACAGCAGCACTCCAAAAGCGATCATTATGGGAAGCTGCTGCGGATTTTCGGAGATAATGAACTTGAGTTTTTTGTATTCGCCAGGGGTCACACTCCTGTTCTTAAGTCTGATCTTCGGCAGCACCTGGGTTTCTTGCGGTGGCGCTTCAACCTCAACAGTCTGCCTCACCACGCTCGTGCTTATTGATTTCGCGTCATTTTCGGCATAGGCGACCACAGAGTATTTCTTCCCGGCGTCTGGAATGAAGGAAACCGTGTAGTTGCCGTCTGAGCCGACTGTGGATGATTTGACCTCCACTGGCGCGTTGGCGTCTGTGACATCAAATACCATGGCGACCGGCGGCTGGGCGATTTTGCCTGTTTTTCCATCGGTTATGTAGATTACATCTAGAGGAAACTCTGCCAGTTTGCCCGCCTCGGGCGTACTCGTCGGAGCACCAAGCCGGACATGCAGGTCAAGCAGGGATTCGAAACTGAGGCCGCCCGAGCGGCTGCTTCCAAGCTCGAATGATTTGTCCGTCCCTGGCTTTGTCTTGTCGAGGCGGAGGGATTTCTTCCCGGCAAACCACCGGTTGAGGCTGTTCAGGCTGTTGAACGTGGCAACGTCGGTTATTTCGTAATCGGTTACAGCCCCGTTTTCCTTGATTTCCTTCACTGCCCCGGAGAATTCCTTTTTGTAATTCGCCATAATGTCGGATATTACCAGCAGGCGCTGGTCCTTGATTTCTGCCTCGTTGTACCTGTTTTTGACAAAATCGACAAGCAGCGCAAAGCCTGGCGTTTTTGCGAGGTCCTTGCCACCCACGATTATCTTGTCTCCTTCTTTCCAACCCATGATTTTGTCAAGGGTTGCCTGGTCTATCTCCTTGATGAGCTTGATTGAGGGAGTTATGCATTTTTCGAAGTTTAACTCCTCAAACCCGGCATCGGTGAGAAGGTTGTTGATCGCCTTTGCGATCACTATGCCTCTTTGCTCTGCCACAAGCATCTGCGTGCAATAGTCAGGCAGGTTGCCCACGTTTTCCGTGCTTGCCGAGCAGTTTATCTTGAAAGTTCCGCCTTGGACTTGCTGTTTGAGCGTAGCGTAAAATTCCGGGTGGTGAGTCAGGAAATCGTGGACTGAACTTGCCTCAAGCTGGAGGATTTCGGCGGGAGACATGCCAGGGGAAGTCTGATCATTGATGTACTTCATTTTTACCGCATACGCATAAACAAGCGCATTCACCTTGAATTGGGCGTCATCGGCGGCTTCTGAGAGTGTTTTCTGGTAAAGCTCGGTTGATTTTTTCGAATATTTGGCTGAATATTTGACAAGCTCGCCATAGTTGAATGTTGCAAGATCGAATTCAGTGAAAAGAACCCCCTTGCCTACACCTGACCTGGTGTCTGTGTTGTCGACTTGCCCCATCAATGCCGCAAATTGGGCAAGCTCAGCAACGGTGAATGGCGCATAGGCAGCCGATGAAGATACATCCATATTTGACTTGCGAGTCACATCGGTTGTATTGACCTGGGTTGTTTTTGTGAGAGGAGTCCCGTTCCATGCGACATCCTCAACCCCCCAGAACTCGACATTGGCTGAGCCTTTCGGGATTTTGACATTGAGGTCGCTGTTCTTCACTTCGCTGAACACGCGCACGTCGTCTATGTGGTTCAGGATGGCTTGGATGTTGGAGACATCGTTTGCCTTGACCTGGAATATGAATTTCTTGGTCGAGCGGTGCATGAGCAGGTCGGAGGTTGCGACGTCATTTACAAACTCGGTGAGTTTTTTGATTGAGTTGAAGTCGAGCGCAGTTGCGCCTGCATTGAGCACCTTCAGGTATGAGTCGTAGTATTTCAACCCTGTTTGGAAATCTGTGTTGCCAGAGTATGCGGCGGAGAGCTTATCCAGGCTGGCATTCATTTGCTGCTTAGTCTCATCAGGCCAGGAGAAATTAGGGTCCTTGAGAAGATAAACGATTGTCTGATAGCAAAGCGCGGCAGCCTTGATCTGGTCTGGATTGAGGTTCTTGCCAGGCATGTTCTCCATTAATTTAAGCGTGGTGGTCGCAATCTGGCTCGCCGCGTCAATGCGGGTTTTTTGATTGGTCTCTTTGTAAAGGTTGAAAAGGCTGGTTTCCGTGGCTTTTATGTAATTTTGGGCTGCTGTTGAAGGAGATATTTGCGTCACCGATGATTGGAAAATGAACATCAGACCACCGGCTTGTTTATGCCTCGACTTGTTTATATAAATATGCCCGATTTTTAGGAGCTCTGACGAGAAAGGAAAATCTTGTTTGTTTTAGAAAGTGTGTTTTAGACGATTACCCAGCAATAACCATAGCTTTATAAAATGTTCTGTGTTAAAAGGTTGAGTTTGGTGTAGATATGAAAACTTCCATGAAGACTTACCGGGAGAAAACCGCCGCTGCGGCCAAGATTACGCTTGCCACAGCAGTGTTCGGTGCGACGATATTCACTGGCAGCGTCTTTGCCCAAAAGCTGCTCACAGACAAGGAGCTTGCAAACCAGGGCAAGTATTACGTGGACACAGCAGCATACGGAAATTTCTCCCGCGAACTGGCGAGCCTTTCTGGCGGAAAACAGGAAACGCCCAAAGAGAGCACTGTAAAGATAGCTATACTTCCTAAAATTTCTTGCAAAATAAGCGCTGACACCGTGCAGGTGCAAAATAGCGCACAGGACACGCTGGCTAACCAAAAAACCGAAATAAATGAACAGGCAAAGGTTGTGGATTGGAATGGCATTTATGATAGAATGGATGCCTGCAATACCCCAATCGGTTTCCAGGAAATGGAAACCCTGATAAATAACCTTCCTAAATCACCTGAGAGGACGCAGGCGCTGCAGTATTTGAATAATGCAAAAAATGCAACTGGAGCGCAGGCAACGGAGCAACAGGTCCAAAAAACAGACACTGCCCAGGCTCCAGTCAGGCAGGACACTGCGCAGGCGCAAAATAGCGCACAGGATGCCCCGGCTGACCAGAAAACTGAAACAAAGATGCCGGTTAACACTGTCAATGCAAACCAGATCTACAACGACATACTGGATGCGATAGATGTTGCCAAGACTGAGGCTGGCTTCAAGAAAATAAAGGATGCCGTTGATTCTGCCAAAGCGGTCCTGGGCGCAGAAGCTTACAATGATGTTCTAGGCAAATATATGACGGCTGTGGAGGCATATTTCAATTCCCAGAAGAGCCAGGAAGAAATGCCAGCGCCTGAAGCGCCAAAAGACAGCGCACAGGTTGCGCCCAGGAATTCGTGCATCAAGCCTGTTGACACTGACAGCATTGCAATCCAGCCAGTGGACCAGCTAAAGGGGCAGGACACGTTGGGAACTTATGTTGCAACCCAGAAGGCGATTGCCGATTCGCTTGTCAAGGTTCTCGAAATGGAAGTTTCCCAAATATCGGACATGATTGACAAGGAAGACTTGGATGGCGCGAGGAAGGGAATTGAGAAAATTGATGCTGACATTACTGATGGGCGGTTTAAGACGCTGTATCTGAGGCCGGATGTCATAAATCTGGTCACGCATGTGCACAGGTACTATGAAAGCGTGCGCAGCTCCGAACAAAAACAGTAGGATATTAAAACAGAATTAAATCGAATAAAAATTGTGATAAGAGGTGTGGAAATGAAGATGAAGGAAACAAAATGGAAATACGCAAAGGAAATTAACACTGTCAAGACGGTGGCAATAGCCGCAGCGGCTGCTCCGTTTTTCGGTGCCTTGCTGAACGGGTGCAAAACAGCGTATGTTCCGAAAAATGAGCAGAATACTGTGGTCAGGCCATCAGCGGGCGGGCAGGGCAAGATAATCTCGATCGGAACCGATATCAAGGACCTTACAGATTACCAGCCAAGCGACAAGATACTCAACCACCTTTTCCCTAACGGAAGGATCACCAATGGGGTGGGAATCAGAACCGAGCTGATGCAGGATGTTGGCGGAATTTTCGGGGACACCGCCAAAAACATCTATTCCGGCCTTGTGGTCAGTGAAAAAGGGCTTATCCAGATTGCCACCAAGGAAAGCAATACGAACGGCGACGGAGCCAAGGTTCGGGCAATACTGCTTCCTGACGGCACTGAAATGCTCTCACGCGACAACAACAAGACATTCTACTTGAGGCAGGATGCGGAGGCAATAAAGAACATGTACATGCTCGAGTGCAACAAGGATGGGCTTGCCTTTGTGACAACTGAGAAAAAAGGGTATGCACTTAACTGGTATCCAAGCACAAAGGATTACTATGTCAAGTTTTATTTTGGAGAGACACCTGAATCCGGAGCAAAGCTGATTGTGGGAGACAAGGAAGTCCAGCTCCTTAATGGAACCACGCCAATCGCTGTCGGGCGCATATATGAAAATGCGATGGAAAAGCCAGAAACCAAGATAGCGACGTACAATTACGTCTACAAGACCCAAAGCGCCAGCAAAGAAGGCTACGAAATAGGCGGACGGGGCGTGTTCGACCCTATTGAGGGGGCAAACGTGACAGCTTCCATCTTTGGAAAAGTTGGCATAACCAATTTCGACAGGACTGATGTTGTGTGCGGAGGGTACGACATAACGCCAAAAACCGAGCTCGCAAACGCGCTTGATTCGGCCAAAAATGCCAGGGTGTTCTATGTTGTGACTGAAAAGGGCATACTTGGAACCAACTATGGCGTTAAAGGCGAGATGAACAACTATGCTGTCAACAATGGCAAAGAGGCGAAAAACACCTCGGTTGTCAGCATCAGCAAAACCACTGACTTTACCCCGCCAACTGCATGGCTAAATGGGTATTTCAGCGCAGCCAAGACAGATGGCAAAACCGCCACTGTCCAGACCAACCTGGCGTTTGAGTACAAGCAGGATGTTGTCTCAACCAGCGTGCCTGATTTCAAGGTTGGCAAGATAGCAAACAGTGAAACCAAAGACAAGAACGGTGTGGAAGTTGTGGCTTACGCCCCTAACAAACAGATAATTGTCAAGTACTGCATTGCAGACACACCGGAATATAGCAGAGTGTTCCTGGTGAACAATCTTCTAAAGAATGAGAAGAAGTAGATTGTTCGGTCTCCTTTTTTTTTTTTT
>JAPLWY010000092.1:35160-39548 GCA_026396355.1 Microcaldota archaeon | reverse complement strand
TGGGCGCCAGGCCTGCTCGGAAATGAGCCGGGCCAGGTCGGTCGCAGCTTTTTCCGAGCCGTCCGAGCGGTCATCGGTCACCCACCCGCCATCAAGGGTCTGCGGAAGGAAAACGAAGGTTCCTGCGCCGCGATTCACAGCTGAGACCGAGCCGTAAATCAGGGCTGCTCCTTCAACCGTGTATTGCGGATCGTACAGCTCGAACCCGGAACTTGAGGCAGGCTTGGACGGGCTGAACCTGAAATCCTTGTTGGACACCCTGGTGGTGCTTCCGCCCAGGTCAAGCACGGTGGTGTCGAACGGATAGCCCACATAGACTATGTCAATGCCGCGGGAAAGAAGGGTGTCGTAGCTTGCGTATTCCGAGCCAGGCATAAGGCTTGCCGGGAAATAGCCGGTGGACACCAGAAGGATGGCACCGCCTGGCAATGAGTCAAGCGATTCAAGCCCGATGTCATTCGCGCTTATCCCGAGCGAGGACAGCTTGGCCACCAGCTTGTTCTTGAATATCGGGTAATTGTAGGCGCTTTCCCGCACATGGTCAAGCATGAACACTTGCACGGGCGGTTTTTCCTTGTAAGCATACGCCGAGAAATTCAGGCTTGACAGGTTTTTTGAATTGTAATCCACAAGCAAATACGCCACGCCCTCCACGCCGCTGGGATTTTCGGAGTATTTTGTTGAGATTATCCTGCTTTGCAAGACTGAAAAATCCACATTTCCTCCGAATTCGCTGGATTGCGCGACGGGCAGCGCGGAGGGCGGCTGGGCGCCAAACTGCAAAACAATGAAACCGACTGCGAGGAAAAAAAGCAAAAGGAGAACAAACGCGATTTTGACTGCGTTCAGTATGAAGCTGGGCTGCTTTGGCGCGTTTTTCCCGGGCTGGTCCATCTGCATTGCTTTTTTTTCAGGCTGCCCGGAGGATTTTTTCTTTTGGAAAAACACGGTCAGGCTTGCCAGTATGTCCTCAGCCGGGGTTTCTGGTTTTTTCTTGACGCTGAACTGGCGCGTGGCGGCATATTTTCTTTTCACGTCAAAGACATATGCCTTTTTGGCTATCCTGAATTTTGACAGCTGCGTGTCGCCCGCCCGCGGCTGCGCACGGTCCGCGTTGAGTTGAGTTTCGGCTGCCATGTGACATCTCTTTAGCGCCTGCGATTAGCCCTTAAGCTCGATGTACCCTTCGGTCACTAGCTTGTTGAGCATCTGCTCCACCCGGTTTTCAGGAATATTGTAGACCTTGGAGAAATCCGAGATGTTTATCTCTCCCTTGTGCTCGGACAGCCATTCCTGAATCTTAAGCGAGAGGACGGAGTCCGAAAAAGTTTCAAGATCCCTTATTTTCAGGGTCAGATCATCGTTTCTGCCCTTGAGCTCGAAATTCTCCTTTGAAAGCGTGGAATTGGATTCCACCAGGTCGGACACCTTCTTTTTGACCGCGGAGTATTCGCTCTTAAGATTGTCATATGCTGCGAATAATTTGTCGTAATCGGATGAGACGTATTCGGTCATGCTGGAAATTGCGGATTCGAGAAGCTGGAATATCTCGGCCATCCCTATTTCATAGCTTCCTTCCGAAATCGTGATGAGATTGAGGAAATGCCGCAGCACCTCGATTCTGCGCTTTTTCGGGCTGGTGTTCGGGAGGCAGGTGTACTTGACATCCACCATGGAGGGAGAGAATGTCACGATGGAAAACAGGTAGGGGTTTTTCTGTATGTCGCGGGATTCCACGTTAAGCGCGGATAATGAATCGCCCTCGATGGAGAGCTCAAGGAAGGAGAGTTCCGAAAAATTGCGGGACAGCTCGGTTGGAGAGACCTTGCGCCTGCCGCGGATGCGGAAGCCGCTGACCGTTGGGCTGGCCATCACTGGCTGTGACGGAGAGCCGGACTGCTGCTGCGAAGAAGCGCTGCCTTGGGGTTTTGCGTCAGCCATTCATCATTCACCTTTTGGCTTTCACTTTCTTCTTGCCCTTGCCCGCACTTTCCTTTGCGTTGGTGGCGTTTTCATCCACTTTTGCAATCTGCCCGCCGCTTTCCCCGGCAAGCTTGGGGGAATAGGAAGTCAGGATCGGAAGTATGGCAATGATTGCGGCCATCACAATGCCGATTGCGAATGCGCCAAGCGAGAATTTGCCCGAGAACAGCGGCAAGAGCGCCACAACCACGAATATGATGCCTGCAAACACTATGTAAATCACGATGTTGCGCTCGAATGCGGCGCGCTTCTTGCTGTGAACCTCGATGCAGTTCGGGCAGACCACAAGCTCGTTGTTCTTTGCGGTGTTGGTCGTTTTCTTCACCCACCGGAGAAAGCTTATCACCAAATCATCGGCAACCTTCCTGCCTGATGCCGACTCTTTTTCGCAGATTATGCAAATCCTCGCCATAAAAACCCCCCTAAGCCAGAACCACCTGAGTTATCTCGCGGCTTCCCGCGCCAAGCCGGGTGAAATCGGCTTTTGAAAATATGTCGATGGTGGTGCTTTCATCCACCCCCAAGTCATGATGGAACGAGGAAATGTCGACGCGCTGGACGCCGTAGCGCTCGAGCATGATGACAAATGACACCACGTCCATGTGCCGGTTGTTCCGGTCGAAAATCGCCGTGATTTCGGCCACCCTCATCTCATCAAGCCCGAACATGCGCATCCTTTTCCGGATTTCCTCCTTTGCGAAAAACATCGTCTTTGCCATTTGTTCACCGGTTTTTTTCGGATGGCCCTTCGGCTGCTTCCAGCACAAAGTCGGCAATGTCCCGGTTGCCAAGCGACATCTCAAGCTCGTCGCCCTTGGTAAGCACGTTTATCACCGTATTGTCCTCCAGGCCAAGCTCCTTTAGGAAGCCGGAAATGTTGTTGCGCGCAATCCCGTAGCGCGAGAGCAGCACCACGAATGCCGAAACTTCCATCCTGCGCCCCTTCTTGGAGAATAGCGCGATTATCTCGTCGGACTGCTCTTCCGCCACCCCGTACTGGCGCAGCTTCTTCTTCAGCTCGTCCTTTTCGAACGAGACAGTGTGCTGCGTGCCTTCCATCGACAGCTCCTCGCGCGTAAGCACATTTGCCATTTCAAGCGTGAACTCCTGCATCGGCTCCTCGCCCTCTATCTTGTCCACCAGGAAGGTCTCGGAAAAGTCCGCGGTTGTCTGGAACGCCATGTTGACCGCGCACTGCCCCACTCCCAGCTTGGCGATTTCGTTCCGCATGTAGTCGGTGAAATTCAGCGTGGACTGCAGGTAATCCAGGAAGCGCTCGAACTTGACGCGCAGTATGAAGGTTGTGCCCACGTTTGAGAATATCGCCTCGGATATGTCGGTCGGGTTCTGCGAGGCGACGATGAGGCCGAACTGGTATTTCCTGCCCTCGCGGACAATCATCACGGCATCCGAGTTGTCGTCCTTTGCGATTTTCCATGCCTCGTCCAGCACCACCAAAAGCTTGAGCCCTTTTGTGGAGGACCAGCCCTCTTCGCGCATTTTCTCCTTTATGAACTGCAGCATGGAAAGCGCGGCAAGCCCGCGGAATGTCTCATCAGGCAAGCCAGACAGGTCAAGGTCGACCAATCCGGCTTTCGTGAGCTTTTCCAAGTCGATCGTGGATTGCTGGGCAAAGAAGTCCTCGCCCTCGCGCGTGAACTGCTTGAGCCGGTAGATTGCGTTTTCCAATTCAGCAGGGAACTCGTAGCTTCCTGCCTCTGAAATGTCCTCGAGGGATTTTTGCACGTCCTTGAGAGTTGGCGGGCGCAGCTGCTTTCCCAATCCGTCCACCTGCAGTTTCGAGTCCAGCTTGAACTTGGAACTCACGTATGCCTTCTCGATTGCCATTTCAGTGAGCCTGCGCTGCTCAGGGTACCTGCCAATGTCAGTGAGTATGTCAAGAGTCCTCATTACCTGTTTTATCCTGTCATTCGGCTTCATGCCTGCCAAGTCAAGAAGATTGATTGCAGCGCCCCTGCCAAGCGAAATCACTTTCCCACCAGTCTGCTTTACCCAGTCCTTGTATTCCCCTGCCCAATCTATGATGAATGCGTTGGTGCCCCAGACGAACGAGGCGCGGGTGAGGAAGGTCTTTACAAAATAAGACTTACCAGAACCGGTTATTCCCACTATGCAGATGTGCGGGTTGGTAGTTTTCTGGAAAGTCCAGTAGAATGGCACGTGGAAAATCTTGGTCCTGCCGATGAAGATTGAATTCGTTGGGTCTGCCATCAGCACCTCTTCCGGAGGCTCTGGCGGCCGCACGAAAATGTTGCGGCGAGCAAGGTCGACATTGTCAAGCTCTGAGATTTGTAGCCTCCCCATTTGACCACTCTTGCAATGAATGCCTAGATGACGGACTGCTCCAGCTCCTGCGGAGTTGGCGGTATCGCGACTTCCCACTG
>JAPLWY010000092.1:0-35142 GCA_026396355.1 Microcaldota archaeon | reverse complement strand
TTTCTTCCCCGTTAAGCGAATCGACTTGGACATTGAGCGCGTTTGCGATTGTCGCCCGGAGCTCGTTTGCCTGCCCGGTCACCGCGGCAATCGCGGCTTCCTTGCTCACGCCGACCGCAGTCGTCATCACGTAGGACACCACGCCCATTGGCTTGATGCCGCGCGTGAGCTTGGTTATCTGGTTTTCCCACATGGCGACTTCCTTTTCATACCGGTCGAGCCTAAGAACATCCGGGTCTGGCTTGTCGCGCTCGCGGGCGAGCCTAAGCTGCGCCTCTGCGTGCTTGGTCTCTATCCTGCTCCGGTGCTCTGAAATATCCTTCATGTAGACCATGAGTGCGAATTTGGTGACGTGCTTCACCGACGAGATTGCGCGCTCGAAATACTCGGAGTAGACGAAATTCTCCTCTGCAGACTTTTCCGATGCCGACTCGAATATGCGCACGCCCAGGTATTTGCTTGCATAATAGACTCCGTTGATGTTCTTGAGCACCACGTCGTTTGTCGGGGGAATCTCAAATCCGCCCTCCATTATCTGGACCACGTTGCTCCGCTGCAGCACTATTGGCATTATGACATAGCCGTACTTGTAGATTGCAATTGATGCCACCACCTGTAGATTGCAATCGAAGCCACTGCGCCAATGAAGCACAGGATTCCGGCAATGATTCCCAGCCCGCCGCCCGCGAACGAGCCCAGCGCGCCAGTCAGCGCAATCGCCGCGGCAGCATAAGCAAAATAACGCGTATCTACCATAGCCTCACGTTGGCTAATTCACTGAGTGTGCTTATAAACTCTCCTCCGTTACGAGATGATTGTGAGATGGGATAAAACGGCTTTTTACAGAATCAGATTGCCTTTTTGGAGTCAGATTAGCTTTTTGTAAAGCGAAACCAGCCTGCCGGTGCAGACAGGAATGGAATACTTCAGTGCGGTTTTCCGAGCCTTTGCAGCCATGCCCTTGCGGCTTTGCAGGCAGGACATCATGCTTTTCGCGCAGCTGCGCGCATCCTGGGAAAACACCCGCCCGCAGCTCCCCTTCACAATCTCCTCCATGGGGGTGCCCTTAAGCACGCAGGCAGGCTTTCCGCAGGACAATGCCTCAAGCAAGGTGAGCCCCTGCGTCTCGAACTGAGAGGGGAAAACGAATGCATCGGCCGCATTGTAATAATCCACAAGAGAAGAGTCTTCCACAAAGCCGGAGAAAACAAAATTGCGCGCCACTCCTTGCAACTGCACGTTTTTCCGAAGCTGTTCCAGATACGGCCCCTTGCCAACTATGAGGAACCGTGCGGTCGGCTCGTGCATTTCTTTTGCCACCTCAATCAAAAAATCATAATTCTTCTCTTTTGCCACCCTTCCGACCGAAAGGAACACTTTGTTGTCTGAGATGCAAAGCTTTTCGCGGACGCGCAATCCTGCTTGGGAATTTGGCCTGAACCTGTCAGTGTCCACAGGCGAAGGGATTACTTCGCTTTTTATTCCGTTTTCCAAAAGCACCCTCTGCGTGTGGCGGGAAGGAGAAGTCACAATATCGAAATTCGAGTAAAGCCAGCCAAGGTAGGACCAGATTGCTTTCTTGCCGGTTTCCTGCGCCATCTTGAATGGCAAAATGTAATGCACGCCATCAGGAATCATAGTTTCCACGCTTGCCACCGAGGGAAGATGCGAACGGCGCGCGAATTTGTATGCGCCGACTGCCATCATTGCCATTGCCTTGGAGTGCACTATGGAGAGATTTTCCTCCCTTGCCACGCTTGCAGGGATGGAATATGGAAAAACCGCGCCGCGATAGTCCGGATAAGGGGGAAATGCCACTGCTCGGAAGCGCCTGACACGCGCGCTTGGCAAGTCTTTGTAGCCAGGAGAATCAGGCGCAAAAACCACCGAGCCGTGCCCTTTTTCAGAGAGGCCCTTGCGCAATGCGAGGATTGAGCTTACCACGCCATCAGTGTTGGGAAGGTAGCTGTCAGTGAATATTCCGACCTGCATAGCTAGGTGTTTGGTTTCTAGGGTTTAAAACTCTTGGAGTCGGGTTTTCGCGCTGGCAGGCAATAAGCAACACATTTTTAAATACATTGACACAAATTAGGGCAGTGTGGAGAAGTAAAAGCGATTAAGAGTGATTTTATGAATATGAACTTAACCAATATCATGAAAAATGAGAAGAAGCATATTGACCACATCAGCCCTGAAAGGGTCAAGGAATTCAACCGCAATATCCGGTCCAGGCTGGACAGGAATGGCGGACCGGGGCTGTTCTTCCAGATGCTGCACCCAAGGTATACTCGGATATACAATGAAGAGATTGCTGTCATGAATGATATTGAAAAGAAACTCGGGAACGGCGTGAATACCGGAGTTGAGACTGAAATAACTGCCTTCCTGAAAAACGTGCCAAAGGACCGAAAGCCCATCAGGGCAAAGACAGTTGAGGATGCAGTCAAGCACTCCGAAACAAGGACGTTCATGCGCGAATTCTATATAGCGCTCGCTGGCATCGGTTCCGAGGAAGGGCGCCTCCTGGCAACCATAGCAGAACTCAACAAGGCAGGCGAAATAAAGGACAGGCGGCTGAGAAACTGCCGGATGGACAGCATTTACATTGTGCTTCATGAACGGTCCGGGTCTTTGAAATTTGGCCTGAAGTCCGCCCTGCCGGCGCAAAAGCTTGAGAACAGCCTTGCCATGCTTGACTCTCACCAGCCCAAGCATGAAATCCCCAACCTGAAGAACCACGAGGCTTTCAAGCAGATAAAAGAAGTGCTGCGCGTGCATGAGACAAAAGCCGCGAAGGCAGGAAAGCTTGGCTGCATGAGGATTATTGCGGAGAGGCACGGAGTCAATTTCGATGCGATGCAAAAAGTCGCAGGAATCAGGGTTGGCGTGGAGAAGAAGAGAAAAAATCCGGAAAAGGAGATTAGCGACGAGGCAGCCATAATGATAGTGAGAAAGGGCTCGGCGCGAAGCTGGTATATGGATTTCAGAAGCGGAAAAATCGAAGGGCTTTGAGCGCAACGGTTAAAAACAGTTAGGTCAATATCCAGCCTGTCAGCGGTCATAGGAGAGGGGAAACACCCGAACCCATTCCGAACTCGGAAGTTAAGCCCTCTTACGATGTTGTTTGTACTGTGCTCTGCACGGGAATGCGCATTGCTGCTGACACAATCTTAAAATCCGAGCGTAAGCGAGGATTTTGAGAGCAGTGCGCCAAGCGCACTCAACAAACAAACCTTAGCGTAAGCGCTTCCCGACGAAATGCGCGGGGGAAATAAATGCCGCGCCTGCGATGGTTTATAAATTTCACAACCGAACAGCAGTGCATGAACCTGCGAGACTTGATGCCCGGCTCTGGGAAACTTCACCCCAAGGACGAGGTGTGGAAATACAAGAAATACATCTGCAAGGCCACCTGCTTTGACATATCCGCAGGCAGCAAGATAGTGGTGCTCAACGAGGCTGACGCGCACGCAAACGATTTGTACACTTCCCACCGCGTGGTGCTACGCCACAAGAAAGCAGAGGCAATCGCAATACTGGATTTGTCATCCGACTTGGTCAAGAAAGGCGAGATCGGGCTTTTTTCCGAGGCAACTGACGAGCTGGGCATAACTGACGGCGCAGATATCGAGATACTGCATATGCAGCGCCCGTCCTCGATTGAATACATAAAAAAGAAGCTGGACGGGGGAATACTCTCAAGGGAGGAGATGACGGCCATAATGTCCGAGCTTATGCAGAACAGATTGTCCGAGCCTGAGCTTGCCTCATTCATAACTTCGGTTTACATACGCGGAATGAACGAGAACGAAGTGGTCGGGCTCACGCAGGCTGTTGTGGACAGCGGAAAAACCCTTGCGCTTGGCAGGGGGCCGGTATGCGACAAGCACTGCATTGGCGGAGTGGCAGGGAACCGCACCACCATGATAACCGTCCCGATAATTGCAGCCGCAGGCCTTTACATTCCAAAAACCTCCAGCCGCTCCATAACTTCTGCCGCAGGGACGGCAGACACAATGGAAACCTTGTGTTCAGTCAGCATAAAGCTCGAGGAAATGCGCGACATTGTGAAAAAATCGCATGGCTGCGTGGTATGGGGCGGGGCGCTTCAACTTGCCTCAGCAGATGACAAGCTCATCAAGATCAGAAACCCTCTCTCGCTTGACCCGCGAGGCGTCATGCTTGCCTCGATAATGGCAAAGAAAAAGAGCGTGGGCGCAGAATATGTTGTGATTGACATACCGATTGGCAAAGGCGTCAAGATTGCCAACCGGGCAGAAGCGGATGTACTTGCGCAGGAATTCATCTCAATCGGAAAGCGGCCCGGCATGAAGATAAAAGTGCTGGTCACAGACGGCAGCGAGCCGAGTGGGATGTCATCGATGTTCTCAATAGGGAAGGGCCCTTGAACCTTCGCGAAAAGTCCTGCATGCTTGCAGGCGAAATACTGGAAGCAACAGGCAAGGTGAAAAAAGGCGAGGGAAAGAAAGCGGCTGAGAGAATAATAGACTCTGGCAAGGCTTTTGCAAAGCTTCAGGAAATAGTGGAGCTTCAGGGCGGCTCAAAAAGGCTGGATGTCTCTGACTTGCCAACCGCGAAATACACCCACACCGTGGTTGCAGAGACAACCGGCAGGGTGTATCACATTGACAACCGGATGATATCGAAAATAGCGCGCGCGGCTGGGGCGCCAAACGACAAGTCCGCAGGAGTCCTTTTGCTTTGCGGACGCGGGGACAAGATAGAAAAGGGCAAGCCGATTTTCGAAATACACTCGGATTCAGAGGCAAACCTTGACTTTGCCATAAAGGCGCTTGAGGGCTGGGAAGTAGTCGAGCTTGAGAAAACCGTGCTTTCCAGCGTCGGCTAGGCGCGGGCGGCGGAGTTATAAACTTTCCTTGCCCAAGAATGCATGCAAAAACCACACTTAGCGAGCGCGGGATGGAAAGCCCTGGCTGAGCTTTGACGGACACGAGGAAAGAAGATGGCAAACCCGAAAATTGAAAGTCAGATTCCCGAGGGCATAACCGTTTCGCCCGAGGACGCGGAACTTCTCAAATTCATAGAGCAGAGCAAGCCCAAAATATACGTTGTGGGCGCAGGAGGCTCGGGCTGCAATACCATGAGCCGCATGCACGAAGTGCAGATAGAAGGAGTCAAATTAATCGCAATGAACACAGACGTTCAGCATCTGGTGAAGATGCGCGCTGACAAGAAGATACTTTTGGGCAAGAAAACCACCAGGGGAATGGGCGCAGGCTCAAATCCGTCAGTTGGCGAGGCAGCGGCAAAAGAATCCGACGAGGAGATAAAGGCTGCGCTGTCCGACGGGATGATGGTATTCATCACCTGCGGAATGGGCGGAGGCACTGGCACCGGCTCGGCACCCATTATTGCAGAGCAGGCAAAGGCCGCTGGCGCGCTCACAATCGCAGTGGTCACGCTTCCATTCGCATCCGAAGGCAAGATAAGAATGAGGAATGCGCTTGAGGGGCTGGACAAGCTTCGGAAGCACGCAGACACGGTGATCGTAATACCGAATGACAAGCTGCTTTCGATTGTTCCTGACCTTCCGCTCAACACCGCATTCAAGGTAAGCGACGAAGTGCTTGCTGGCGCGGTGAAAGGGATTGCGGAATTGGTCACTCGCGCCGGCTTGGTGAATTTGGACTTTGCTGATTTGCGGACAATACTAACCAGCGCAGGCTGCGCTGTGGTGAGCGTGGGCGAAGCGTCAGTAGAGGCAAAGCCGGACCAGCGCGCGCTCATCGCAGTCGACACTGCCATGAACTCGCCGCTACTCGACGTTGACATTTCAACTGCCAACCGCGCGCTCATAAACGTGATTGGCGGCGAAGACATGACCTTGAGGGAAGCCGAGCTTATTGTTTCCGAAGTTTCAAAAAGAATTGATCCGACCTCGCATATCCGTGCTTGCAGGCCTGGCGGGCGCCAAGTTCCCGCAGTATGACATTGAGCTGGCGGCAGCGCCCGCAAGCGCGCAATCAGGAGAGACTGAGCTGGACTTGGACTTGCTTGGCTAAAGGTGTGTGATATGGGAATAAGGAAATTCATAAACGAATCCATTCGCGTTATGAATGTGGCGAGCAGGCCGCGGCGCAAGGAATTCGAGCACATAGTGAAAATAACCGGGATAGGGCTGATACTGGTCGGCCTTTGCGGCATAATAATAATGGTAATAATTGGCGCAATCAGCCAATAGGATAAGGTGTTTTGGTGATATACGTTTACAGGATAACCGTCGGGCAGGAGAAAGTCGTTTTGGACATGCTCCAAAAGAGAATACGGAAAGACAAGCTTGCAGTATATTCCGTTGCTCATTTTGAGGATCTCAAGGGCTATTTGGTGGTTGAAGGGCAGGATGAGGTTTCAGTGCGCCAAGCCGGGCTGAAAATCCCGCACATAAAGGGCGTTCTGGCAAAGCCGATGGCGCTTAGCGAGATGGAGGGGCTGATAGAGGCTGCAAAGCCTGCTGTTCTTTCGATACACAAGGGAGACGTGGTAGAGCTCGTCTCGGGTCCCTTCAAGGGAGAGAAGGCGCGCGTGATAAAGATAGACACCAACAAGGACGAGGTGACGGTGGAACTCACCGAGGTCGCGGTGCCAATCCCGGTCACCATCAAGGCAAACACGATAAAGGTGTTCCAGAAAGCCGCTGACATTGCCTCGTGATTGGAATGCAGGCGAAGAAACGCGCCCCAAAGCATGTTATCCGCATTGTCAGCTCAGGCGCTGGATTGAGGAAAATCGGCGCTCGCGCGCTGATGGATTTCATCAACCCGTTCATAGAGGAGCGCGCGTATCTTCCGCTTCGGAAGAAAGTGACGCTTGCGGAAGAAAAGAAATATGTTGCGGAGAGCGCACGCGCGCTTGACTCTGGCAAACTACTGAATATTTTCCTCTTTGCAGATGGGAAAGTCTCAGGAAAATGCGACATAAGGAAAGCAGCAGCGCAAGGCGATGAGGGCAATGTGTCATTCGGGCTTGCAGTGTCAAAAAAATTCCGCGGCTTCGGGTTTGGCGAGCTTCTTTTGAGGAAAAGCATTGCGCTTGCGAAGAAGAAATTCAAGCCGCACAAGATGTGGATTGACCATGCGGACGGGAATAAGGTGGCGGCAAGACTTTACCGCAAAGTCGGCTTTGTCCAGGTGGCGCGCCTGAAGGAGTATCATTTGCACTATGGGAAATGGCGTGACAAGATAATGATGGAGTATCGGGGAAAATAAGCACGGCTACTTTTTCTTGGTGAAGAACAGCTTGTACGCGATTAGGATGGCTGCAACAGCCACTATCAGCACAATTGGAATGGTGAACGGCGAGCTTTCCCCGACTCCGACCACGATAAATGAGGTTTTCTGGTAGCCTCCTTTCTCAATTGTTATCTCGACCTGCCCGCTTTTCCCAAGCGAAAGGGAGAATGGGCTGTCCTCAGTTGTCTTTTTATCGCCCACGCTCACTGACAGGCTGCGCAAATCGACGCCATTGCCGTCCTTTACAAAAACTGAGAATGTCTCGTTCGGGCTGACTTTCTGCGGAGAGATTACAGAAACTGTGCGCAGAGGGGCGCCCTGCATCTTGATGAGCGAAAGCGAGGAGAAATCGCCGCTTTCGGACTTGCCCGAGCTGTCGGTTGCGCGGCATTCGAGCTTCATGCTGCCGTCAGGAAGGCTGGAAACGTCAATATTGGCAGTCCAGTTGGTGGTGCCTGATGCCAGGACCCAGCTGCCCCCATTTGCCCTTGCTTCCACCTTTGAGATTGGGGAGTCCGAGCTTGCGCGCCCCCTTATCTCAAGTGCCCAGTCCCCCACCACTTCGCTGTCCTTTGGCGAGGAGAAGCTGCAGATGGGAGAGGTTGAAATCGAGTATGCCTTTCCTTTCTCGGTTGTGAATATGAATGAATCAGAATACTCGCTAGGGGAATTCACCCTTCCTGCTGTTGAGAATGACCATTTTTCGCTTCCGTCAGCTGCATCTATCCCGTAAGGCTTCCCGTCGGTCGTGCCGAAAACCACGGTAGACTGCCCTGATGAGGCGTGGAGAAGCGGGGTTGACCATACCCCTTGCCCTGCCTTGAACTTGAAGCGCAGGTTCCCTGAATTTGAAACTGCATAAAGATAGCCGTCAGATGAGCCAAAGTAAATAGTATCATCAAGCACAGTAGGTGAGGAAATCACCCAGCCCCCGGTCGGAAAGCTCCAGCGCTCAGTGCCAGTGAAGCGGTTTATTGCATGAAGATTGTTGTCAGTTGCCCCGAAATACACTGTGTCGCCGGATTCGGTTGGTGCGGATAAGAAAGAGTCTGCGGCTGAAGGCATTTGCGTCCAAATATTGACGCCTGTTTGCAGCGAGACTGCGTGAAGCTGTCCGCCAGCAGTGAAATAAAGAACTTTGTCAGAGGTTGAAAGCGCGCCTGGCAGCCCCTTGAAAGTAAGATTCCATGTCGCTTCTCCTTGGGAAGTGAGCGCAGTCAGCCTATTTTCAAATGCCACGTACACCTTATTGCTCGCGCATGCGATGTAAAGCGGGTCTGACGCAAGGCGCGCAGAATAGATTTCTTTTCCATTTGAACTCAGGAAAGATACCTTGCCCCCTTTCGTGGCAAATGCTATTGAGGAAGCATCCACTGCGCAAGGAGGAGTGGTGATTTGCTCATCTGCATCATAGGACCAGGAAAGCGCGCCATCCTTTGCAGAAAGCGCATACACCATGCCCCCTGTTGAGGATAAGATTACGCTGTCCGAGAGGAACGCCATGCCTGGCGCCAGCGGTGTTGGTGAGGAAAAGCTCCACTCGACTGCGGCAAAGGAAAAATTGCAAAGTAGGAACAATAAAAACAATGCTGCGGCACGCATTTTTGCACCGCAGTACAAAAGCAAAAAGAGTATATAAAGTTGCCTAGGCAAGCGCAGAGTCGTGCTTGCCAGCATCGACCTCGGCAATAACCGCCCGCCCGTCTTTTCCCTCGATGGTTATTCCAAGGGAAACGCAGGTGCCAAGCACTTCTTTCACTCCGTTTTTCAGGTCGCGCACCAAGGAACCGGCAGTCTTCATTCTTGCGACTTTGACTGCTTGCTCAAATGTCAGGTTGCCAACCACCTTGGGGTCGTCAGCACCGCCTTTCTTGCCTTTTTCCACGCCAGCCTCTTTTTTGAGAAGCTCGCCTGTAGAATTTCTTGGAGGCTTTGTCCACTATTACCTTGATCGGGATTTTAAGCCCTGCAAAATCCTTTGTCTTCTTGTTTATCTCGTCGATTATCCCGCCTATGTTGACTCCGAGCGGTCCGAGTGCCGGGCCCAGGGGCGGGCCTGCGTTTGCCTTTCCGCCTTCCACGATTGCAGGTATTGTAACTTTTGACATAAGAATCACCTTGCTTCAGAGGATGGCGATATAAGCCGACAGTAATTTAAGGCTTTCTTCGGGCGGCGCGCGCCAGCCTTGCTACAAAACACCTATTCCTCTTTTTTTTCTGCTTTTTTTGCTGTTTCCCTTGCCTGCGCTGGCTTGGTTGCAAACACGAGATATGCGGTGTGCGTAAGCCCGGTGTTCTCAGGGCGCACGCCTGCCGCGCGCACAAGATAGTCGCGCATCATGCACTCAGTCATGTGAATATCTGATTCTGGGAAACCAGCGGCAGTGCAAGCCTCGAAAAACCTGCGCGCCTGCTCCACGTGAGGCATGTAGCCAAACAGCATCCCGCCTGCGCGAAGAGAGGAGAATGCGTGCGCCACTGCCTTGTCTGAATCTGCCAAATCGAATGTAATCAGGTCAATTTCCTTTTCCTCAATCCCGTCCAGCACGTTTGCGCGCTTTATGGTGAGCGTTTCAGAAACCCCTGCGCGCTTTGCGTTTTTCTCGGCAAGCTCGGCAAACTCCTCCCGCCATTCATAGCTTACCACTTTTTTTGCAACGTTCGCAAGGGAGATTGCCAGCCAGCCTGAGCCAGCCCCTGCGTCCACCACAAGCGAATTCTTGCCCACCCCTGAAAAGGCGAGTATTACGCCTATGTCCTTGGGAAGTATCACCTGGGGCCCGCGCTTGCATTTTCTGAGAATTTCGGGGAAGTGCATATGAAAACCTATTTCTTGAGCCTTGCTGCCAGCTTGGAGTCTGAAAGCGCAAGGATCCTGATTGCAAGGTGCGCTGCGTTTTTCGCATTGTCTATCCCCACAGTGGCAACCGGCACGCCAGAGGGCATCTGCATCATGGAGAGAAGCGCGTCCAGCCCGTCCATTTTCACATTTGCTGGAACGCCAATCACCGGCTTTTTGGTCTTTGAGGCAATCACGCCTGGAAGCGCGGCAGACAGGCCGGCAATGCCTATGAACACTTTTGCGTCAGATGAGGAAACCAGCTTGTCCAGCTTGTCAGGGGTGCGGTGAGCTGAAGCGACTTCGATTTTGTTTGCCACTCCGAATTCATTGAGCGCTTCCTCTGCCTTTTTGGCAAGGGGCAGGTCTGTTTCGCTTCCAACAATTATCAGGACATCGACCATATAACCACCTAATACTGGAATTTTTTCCCGGTCAGCCGCTCGTATGCTTCAACGTATTTTCCGGTTGTCTTGCTTATTATATCAGCAGGAAGGCGAGGCGCTGGGAGCAATTTGTTCCAGCCCAGTTTCTCCACATAGTCGCGCACAAACTGCTTGTCATATGAGGGGGGGGAAATGCCTTCCTTATATGATTCCTCTGGCCAGTAGCGCGAAGAATCCGGCGTGAGCGCCTCGTCCACCAGAATTATTTTCCCGTTGTAAAAGCCGAATTCGAATTTCGTGTCTGCAAGAATTATGCCGCGCGTTTTGGCATAGTCTGCTGCTGTTGAGTAAATTTTTAGTGCAAGTGCGCGGACTGAATCGAATGTTTCTGCCCCAACCAGCTTTTTCCCTTCCCTTTTTCCGCTTTTGTGGAGGGAGTGAAAATTGGCGTGGGAAGCTTGCTTGCGTTTTTCAAGCCAGCAGGCAGTTTTATCCCGCAAACTGTGCCGCTTTTCTGGTATTCTTTCCAGCCCGAACCGGCAAGATAGCCGCGCACCACGCATTCAAGCGGGATTATCTTTGCCTTTTTCACCACCATGCACCTGCCTTCAAGGTAATCGGGCAAGCCTGAGGGCACTTCAGAAGTAATCAGGTGGCTGTCCACAATTCCCTTGAGCCGCTCGAACCAGAACAGTGAGAGCTGCGTGAGCACTCTTCCTTTTTTCGGTATTCCGTCAGGGAAAATAACGTCGAATGCAGAGAGCCTGTCTGATGCCACCATCAGAAGATTGCCGTCAGGCAGCTCATAAGTGTCGCGCACCTTTCCGCGCGAGAACTGCTTTAATTTGAGGTCTGTTTGAGAAATTATTGAATTGTCCATGCTCCCACCATTGCAATTAAAGGCTGAAATATTATAATCAAATCAGGCTGGCGCAATAGCCTGCGAGCCCGACTGCAAGCGCAAGGAGCGAGGTTTTCCTAAGCGCGGTCAGGTTTTCCTTTTTCTGGCTTTTCACAGCCAATATCGCCATTGCTGCAAATGAAAGCGAGGCAAGGGCAACCAGCGAAAGTGCGAGGAGATTGGTGCGCAGCCCCAAGGCAAACGGAAGGAAGGAAAGCGGGATTAGCGCAATGTAGCAGGCTGCTGCAATATAGGCGGAATTTTTCACTCCGAGAACTGCGGGCAGGGTGCGCGCATTCCTATGCTTCACATCACCCTCAACATCCTCTGCAGACTTTATTATTTCCCGCCCAAGCCCGGCAACAAATGCCACGCAGGCGATCGCAAGCGCAGGCAGGTAAAGCTGCGAAGAGACAGTGAAATTGCCGAATATGAAGGGAATTGCCATTGAAGCTGCAATATAGGCATTGCCCACAAGGGGCAGTTCCTTGAGCTTGAAATTGTAGGCAAGCGAGAGGAAGGCGAATACTGCCGTTATCTCAAGCGCAAGCAAAGGAAGCGGGAATGCGGCAGCCACGCCGAGAATGTAGCAGGCCGCTGCAAGGAAAAGCGCGGTTTTTGGCGAAATCTCGCCAAAGGCAATCGGCCTGTCCTTTCGCCTGTTCTCCTTGTCAGCTTTCACATCAAAGTAATCGTTGAGGGCAAAGCTGCCCATCTCCATGAATATTGGCACGCAAAGCGAGAGCAGCAGCAACGGAAGCGCAGGAAGGGGCACAGACTGCGCGCCTGAGACCAGAAGCTCGGCAATCACCACTGCCACTGCAAGCATCATCGCATGCTCTATGCGAAAAAGCCTGGCGTATGCGGATAAGTTTCCCACGCACTTTGTTTGAAAGGGGAGGTTTAAAAGCACTGTTTTCCCTTCTTTACACGGTGCAGGTGAAATCATGAACATATTCCATATAGGATTGCCCAGGTCATTCCTTGGAGTCCCAAACAGCCAGAAGGGCTCAAAGTACGTTGTGCTGTCCGCCCCTTATGACTCCACTGCCTCCTACGGAGTGGGGATGCGGTTCGGGCCAGGCGCAATAATAGAGGCATCGCGCCAGGTCGAAACTTACGACATAGCGCTTGGGAAGGATTTTGCAGAGTGCGGAATCTACACTGCAGACGAGCTGGAATGCGACAGGGGCTCTCCTGAGAAAAACTGCGCTTATGTGAAGGAGGCCGTTTCCGAGGCGCTCAAGGCAGGCAAGTTCCCGCTCCTTTTGGGAGGCGAGCATTCTGTTTCAATAGGCGCGTTTGACGCGCTTGCGGATGAGGGCAGTGCGGATAAAATTTCAGTTCTGCACATTGACGCGCATGCAGACATGCGCGACGAATACGAGGGAACACGGCACGGCCATGCCTGCGTGATGAGGCGGTGCAGGGAAAAGTTCCATGCGATTTCTGTTGGCATACGCAGCTATTCGGAAGAGGAGGCAGCCGAGATAAAGCGATTGAAGCTGCCGGTCTACGGAGTGAACTTCAAGCCTGAGGAAATAATTGCAAAGCTCAAGGATGAGGTTTACATAACGATTGATGTTGATGCAATCGACCCATCCGAATGCCCTGCAGTGGGCACTCCTGAGCCGGGCGGCATGCACTACCCCCAGCTCATAGCGCTACTTGAGGCGCTGTTTGCAAAAAAGACAGTGGTGGGCGCAGACGTTGTCGAGCTTTGCCCGATTCCAGGCAATCATGTTTCTGATTTCCTTGCAGCAAGGCTTGCCTACAAGATAATCTGCCTTGCAGAAAGCAACAGGAAGTGAGTGGGAAAATGGATGTGAAAAAAACTTCGGCAATTTCAGGCTTCTACAAGCTTAGCAGGCAGGAGAGAATAGAAAAAATTTCCAAAGCCTGCGCGCTTGAAAAAGAGCAGGCGAAGATTCTGCAGTCAGACTCTCCGCTTGAGTTTGGGATTGCAGACAGGATGGTGGAAAACGCGCTTGGGATGCACGGGCTGCCGTTTGCAGTTGCCACAAATTTCATAGTTAATGGGCGCGAAGTCCTGGTGCCAATGGCAATAGAGGAGCCCTCAGTGGTGGCAGCAGCCAGCAATGGCGCAAAGCTTTGCCGGGAAAGCAATGGGTTTGAGGCAGGCGCTGACGAGCCTGTGATGGTTGGGCAAGTGCAGCTGGTGGATATTGCTGATGCGAAAAAAGCTGCAAAGGAATTGAATGCCAAGAAATCAGAAATCATGAAAGACACCGAGCCGTTTGCAGAAGGCATGGCAAGGTATGGCGGCGGATTGCGAGGGTTTTCAGCGCGCGCGCTTCCCACGCAGCGGGGAGAAATGGTGATTGCGGAATTCGAGGTTGACGTTCGCGATGCAATGGGTGCAAACACAATAAATACAGTGCTTGAGGGAATTGCACCGAAACTGGAGGAGCTGACAGGCGGAAAGGTGCGGCTTCGTATACTCACAAATCTTGCAATCAAGAGAATGGCGCGCTCAAAAGCAATTTGGAAAAAAGAGGCAATTGGCGCTGAAGCAATCGAGGGCGTGCTGGACGCCTGGGCATTTGCCGAAGCCGATGTTTTCCGGGCATGCACCCACAACAAGGGGATAATGAACGGGATTGATGCGGTTGCAGTGGCAACCGGGAATGACTGGCGGGCAGTTGAGGCCGGCGCGCACGCGTTTGCAGCCGCAGGCGGAAAATACAGGTCGCTCACAAGGTACCGCAAGCTTCCCAACGGGGATTTGGAAGGGGAGATAGAACTTCCGCTTGCAGTCGGGACAATCGGCGGGGCAATAAAGACATTGCCGACCGCGCAGGTGGCGCTTTCAATACTGGGAGTGAAAACCGCGCGTGAACTCGCTTGTGTGATGGCGTCAGTGGGCCTCGCGCAGAATTTTGCTGCGCTCAAGGCGCTGTCCACAGAGGGAATACAGCGCGGCCACATGGAGCTTCATGCAAAGAACCTTGCCATTTCCGCTGGCGCAAGTGGCGCTGAAATCGAGAAAGTCGCAGGGAGAATGGCAGAGGAGCGCAATGCCACTGCCAGCAGGGCAGAAGAAATACTTCACGAGATCAGGAAAAAATAGGTGTGTTTGATGGAGAAGTTCGGATTACGGGATGTTTATGCGATTTTGATGCTAGCACTGGTAGCTGTTGGCATAGGGCAATTCGTGCCAAAAGCCACGCTGCCTGAATTCGGATTCGCAGTGCAGCTTTTCAGCTCGCTTTCAGGCGCAAGCGTGGCACCGCACGTTGCAGTCCACTCTGCGCTGCTTGGCGTCTATTCCTCAATTGCCGGCGCAAATCCAGCAAGCCCTGAAACAATCACCGGCTTCATGCTTTTGGCGCCTGGAATCTTGCTTGCGCTTGTTTCGGCGTTTCTTTACCTTGCATTCCGCTCAAGCGGGAAGGGAAAGGCGGTTTCAGCATCAGCTGCGCTCGTCTTCGCACTTTCGGTTTCCACCTTGGCATTTCTGCCAGGGGTTATTTCAAGTGCGCAGCTTGCCTGCCTTGCCTTTGCAGCCATGCTTCTTTGCCTGATTCTGTTTTCTAATGGGCAAAAGTTGCCGTTTGCGCTTTTGGCTGTTGTGCTCGGAGCTGCAGCAGCATGCCTTGATTTCCCGTTTGCAATTGCAGTTATGCTCATTGCGCTTTTGTACGCGGCAAGAGTGAAAAAAAACGGGGAGAAAATGATGGCGCTTGCCCCTTATGCCATCTTGGTTTTGGCAGCAATTGTTGGAGCAGTGGCAGGAATGGCCACGCTTGGACAAGCCGGAATAGGCTCATTTTCAACTGAAAGCTTGCTCTCCTCATTCTCCAGCATTCCGTTCCTTATGGCAGCCGCCTCGATCCCGGTGGCGCTTTTCATCTTTGGGGAAGCTGAAATAGCCTGGCTTGCGTTTTTTGCCGGCGGAATTCTGCTTTGCGGCTTTAATCCGCTTGCAGGCGCCTCTCTTCTCGCCCTGCCTTCTGCAGAGGGAATAGGAAGAGCGCTTGAGGGAAAGATGAAAAAGCCCTCAATGCTTTGCGCGGCATTCTTTGCCTGTTTTTTCACCTGCTTTGCGCTTGCCTCGCTTTTCTTCAGCTCTTATTCCGCAATAGTGGCATCGGCGCTGGGTGCGCTCCTTGCGCCAATCATACTGCACCTGTATGAGTACCATGGAAAGGCATTTTTCGCTGTTCTGATGGTGCTCGTTGTGGCGCTGGCATTCTTTTTGGCAGTGGCAGAGCAAGTCAGGACAGGCGGAAGCAGCACAAAATACGCCAGCCAGGATTTGACCGGCGCGCTTTTGTACCTGTCCTCAAAGCAGCCATCACAGCCAAGCAACTTAGTATTGCTTGAAAGGCAGGATGCTGCAGGCTTCTATCTTCCAAAAACCGAACTTGCCCAGCTTGGACAGGCAAAGGAATACCTGCTTTCAGGCAAGGGAAGCTTCCCGAGCAACACCTATATTGTCCTGACGCCGTCCGTAATAAGCTTGCTTTCGGAAAACAGCGAGTTTGCGCTTTATTCATTCGCAGGCAGATATGCGTCTGGAAACAATCGGTACGCAGTGTTCGCCTCGGCGCAGGGCAACCTTGTTTCGCGCCCCCTGACCTCAAGCGGAAACTTCGCGTTGTCCGACGGCGCATACATCGATTCTGCAGGCAGGCAATATGCCACCATACCGCTGTCGCAAATGATGATGCTTTCCAGCAGCAATAATGTGACTGGGCGCATGATAGTTCTTGAGGAGGGAACCGCGCCGCCGAAGTTCGTGGAGCTTTACTCCGGAAACGGCGGGGCGGAAATTGAAAAGGAGTTTGGCGAAACAGTTGTGCTGAGGGTGAAATGAATGGGGAATGATCTTGTGCTTGTCGGAGCAGTGCTCGCTTCCTCCTTTTGCATAGCCGCATTTGCGCTTCCGTTTGTGATAAGGAAGATGCGCGCTGCGGGAATAGTCGGCAGGGACGTGAACAAGGCAGACAAGCCAGAAGTTGCAGAGATGGGCGGGCTGGTAATAGTGATGGGGATTGTGGGCTCGCTTTTGCTCGCAATCGCGCTTCGCACATTCACAGAGCACCAGTTTGACTTCACCTCGCTTCTGGCGGCAATGCTCACCATGACCATAATTTCGCTGGTTGGGATTTTTGACGACTTGTTCGACATGCGAAAAGACGTCAAAACGGTCCTGCCCATGGTTGCCGCGCTCCCGCTTGTGGCGCTTGCCGCTGCAGGAAGCACGGTAATCACGGTCCCATTTTTGGGCGCGGTTGATTTTGGGATGTTTTACATAGTGGCGCTCATTCCGCTCGGAGTCACAGTGGCAGCCAATCTCACCAATATGCTGGCAGGCTTCAATGGAATGGAAGCGGGAATGGGCGCGGTGATGTTTGCGACCACGCTGTTCCTTGCGCTTCGCAACGGCTCAGTGGAAATGGCGCTTCTTTCTGCCGCAATGCTGGGCGCGCTCCTGGCATTCCTGCGCTGCAACTGGTATCCTGCGAAAATATTCATGGGGGACATAGGCACGCTTCTTATCGGCGCCACGCTGGCGGTGGCGGTGATAATCGGGAATATGGAATCGGTAGGCGCGATACTTGTGCTGCCCTATCTTGCGGATTTCTTCATCAAGGCGATAAACCGCTTCCCAAGCACAAAGTGGTGGGGCGAAATTGACAGCAAAGGCAGGCTGCGACCGGTTGATGGAAAGGTGCGCGGGCTTTGCCAGCTTGTGATGAAACTGACTGGCGGAATAAGCGAGCAGAAACTGGTGATGGCGTTCATTTTTGCGGAAGTATTATGTGCGTTGTTTGCCATATTGCTTTACGGAAGGCTGTTTTGATTGGTGATGATGTGATAGTTGTAACCGGCGGCTCGGGCTTTATTGGCACGCATCTGTGCCAAAGACTGGAAGAGGACGGCTACAAGGTTAGGATATTGGACATCGTGCCCCCGCAATCAGGAATCAGGGGAGAGTTTGTGCGCGCCTCGGTTCTTGACGCTGGCAGGCTGCAAAAACTCTTCAATGGCGCCGAAGCAGTGGTCCATCTTGCTGCACTCATTGATGTCGCAGCCTCGGTATCCGACCCTTATGCTGATTTTTCAGTCAATGCGGCAGGGACGCTCAATGTGCTTGAGACTGCCAGGAGGGCGGGCGTGAAACGGGTGGCTTTTGCCTCATCAGCCGCGGTTTATGGCGAGCCTGTGAGGCTGCCAGTGGATGAGGAGCACCCGACTGCGCCCCTTTCGCCTTACGGAGCATCCAAATTGTCGGCAGAGCGCTATGTGCTTTTGTACAACAGGCTTTATGGAATGGAAAACGCCGCGCTTCGGCTCTTCAATGTCTATGGCTCGGGGCAAAACCCGCTCAGCCCGTATTCCGGCGTGATTACAAAGTTCGCAAATGCGATAAGGGATGGCAAGCGCCCGATAATTTACGGGGATGGCAGCCAGACCCGCGATTTTGTGCATGTGGACGACGTGTGCGAGGCGTTCGTGCGCGCAATCGAGTGCGGGGGAAAGGACATGCCCTGCAACATTGCATCCGCAACCGAGACCACGCTCTTGGAACTTATGGAAGAGATGTGCAATATTGCGGACGTTCCTGCCGACCCGGAGTTTTTGCCTGCGCGCGAAGGAGACATAAAGCGCAGCGTGGCGGATATAGCGCTCGCCAAAAAGACTCTGGGCTTTTCGCCGAAGATATCGCTTGCAAGGGGGTTAGGCGGAATTGTTGGGAAACGCAAATAATCCAGCCTGTTCTTCTCTGCCCTACTTCATTGCCTTGGTAAGGTCGATTATCGAGATGAAATGGTTTATGTGCTCGTAATCGGTCGTCCTGCCTATGTCAAGCCAGTAATCCGAGAAGACAAACCCTCCGATTTTCTGGCCCTTTTCGATCAGGCGCGGGAATACGTTGTTGGCAAAGTCCTCGCCTGGCTTTATGAAGTCGAATATTTCAGGCTCGAAGACATACGCGCCTGTGTTCACGTAGTTTTCAACTATCGGCTTTTCGCGGAAGCGCACTATCTCGTCCTTGTTCAGGTCTGCAACCCCGTATTCCAAAGGCACGCCCTTTTTATTGAGCGCAATAGTGGCAATCCTTTTGCCTTTCTTGTGGAATGCCAGCAAATCCTTTATTTCGAGATTGGAGAGATGGTCGCCCATCATCACCACGAACGTGTCATCCATCCTGCCCATGAACGGGATTGTGGAGCCAGCGGTGCCAAGCTCGGAGGTTTCAACCGAATAGGAAATCTTAAGCCCGAATTTGCTGCCGTCCCCGAAATGCGCTTCTATCTGCTCGTGCAGATAGCCTGTGGCGAGGTAAATTTCAGTAATGCCCGCCATCTTGAGGCGGTTGAGGACATATTCAAGGATGGGGCGCTTGCCCAAGGGCAGCATTGGCTTTGGGATGTTGTAAGTATATGGGCGCAATCGCGTCCCCTTCCCGCCGCAAAGTACAATTGCTTTTACCATGGAACCACATTGTATTCTCACCATAAACTTATTTAAACGAAATCGCCTGCAGATGCAGGTTGCGAAGCTCCTCGATTGCCTTTCGCGGCAGCCTGCCATCCGCAACAATGTGCATTTTTGGATCTGGATAGAGATCCGGATCGTCTGCGATTATCTGCCTGATGCCCACTTTGTTGCGCGCGAGTATGGTGGAAATTATGCTAACCAGCCCGGTGGTGTTGGGGTCGGCATCGATTTCAATCACGTCGTGCCCAAGAATCTTCGCAGCACCGGACACATTGGCAGTCGGAATGAGGCGGGAGAATATTTCCGATAATTTTGGGTCGGCTGCGATTTCTTTTGCAGTGCAAATCACCACGCGCCTGTCCACCCCTATTGCACGGGCGAATTTTGCCGGCGCTAGTTCTATTGATTCGCAAAAAATCCTGCCTTGTTTGTCCACGCGCAAGCCAAGACGGAGCATGGTTGACACTGCCTTCAGCTTTGCCCGCTGGCCTGAAAAAACCTCGTCGATGTGTTGCCACATATGTATAATATTGTGCAAGAATGATTAAAAATGGAATGCAGCATTGAAAAAAGCCGGAACAGCACCTGACGCGCTAGGCATGCACCTTATTCTCCCAGCGTTCCATTCTTCCCTTGAATTTTTCTATTATGTCAAAAATCCTGCCTGACGTTTTTCCATCCCCATAAGGGTTTGCGGCTGACCGCATCTTTTGCGCCACGCCCTTTTCGAACAGGACCGCGCGCGCCTCGCGCATTATGTTTTCCTTCTCGCAGCCCACGCACTTGTTGGCTCCGGCAGAGACGCTTTCAGGGCGGTCGGTCAAGGCAGGGGATATGTAGCGCAGCGCACTCTTCCTGCATGCCTCCGGAATCGGTAAGGACCAGGTCAGCCTCAAGCATCAGGCGCAGGGCATCGGTGTATTTTGGAAGGCAGGGCTCCCAGATTATGTGCTTTGCTTTTCTGATCTTATCGATATAGCCGCTTTTTTCGGCAATGAGCTGAGTGGAGGGAAGGACAGAGCAGAAGAAATTCGCATCAGTCATTTCAAGAAGGCTTTCGAATATGCCGCGCATGCGGGACACTGACAGCATGTTTTCCTTCCTGTGGCAGGACCAGAAGACAAGGGGCTTTTTGATGCCGAACCGCGCCAAGGCGTCGCTCTTTTTCCTTGCAAGCTCGGCGTGCTGCAGCGCGGCGTCGACTATGCTGTTGCCGACGGTGAATAGCCTGTCCGCAGGCACGTGCTCGGACAGCAGGTCACTAGCATTCTTGTCCGTTGCGGCAAAGAACAAAGCCGAGCAGGCATCCGAAGCTTTGGTGCAGATCTGCTCGGGATAGGGCTCCCAGGAATATGTGCGCAAACCGGCTTCAACATGCCCGACCGGGGTAAGCGAGAGCGCGGCTGCCTGCGAAAAGAACATCGCAGTGAAGGTGTCCCCATGGGTGAGAACAATGTCTGCCTGCTCCTTCTTGCAGATTTTCTCAAAATCAACAAGTATCTTGGCGCCGATTTCGCATGCGCTCCCCTTTGCTTCTATGTCATAATCAGGGCGCGGGATTTCAAGGTCGTCGAACAGGTCCCGGTACAAATTGTCGTCGTAGTGCTGGCCGCTCCAGACCACGATATTCTTATGCCCCCTTTTCGCCCCTTCCTTGATGAGGGGCGCCATCTTGATGGCGCAGGCGCGGCTCCCGAATGCGTGGATTATTTTCATACAGAATCAAACCTGCACTGTTTGTTCGGCAGCATCCTTAAATTCCTTCATAAGCGCGTCTGCCCGCTTCTGCGTCTTGCCTTCGGCAAATATGCGCATGTAGTTCTCGGTGCCTGATGCGCGCACTATCGCCCAGCCGTCTTCAAAGTCAGCGCGCACGCCGTCAATCGTGGTGATTTTCCCCTTGCTTTCTTTTGCAGCCGCAAGCGCGGCCTGTAGCCCTGCCTTCTTGGCAGCCTCGCCATCGACTGCCACTTTTGTTTTGGAATTGCAGTAAGTCGGAAGCTCGGAAACCAGGCTGGACAGCTTTTGGCCGCACACCAGCTCGGCTATTTTCGCGGCAGAAAATATCCCGTCCTTTGCAAGCGAGAATTCTGGCCAGATTATCCCGCCAACCTCCTCGCCGCCGGAAACCGCACTTGTCCCAAGCCGCACCATCTCTTCAGAAATATAGGGCGCGCCAACCTTGGTGTAAATTGTCTTTGCGCCCTCTTTGGCGCATGCTTCCTCAACGCACCTGCTGGTGGCAACTGTGGTCACCACGAATTTTTTCTTTCTTTTCCCTGCTTTTTTGCAGGCGGAAAGCGCGGAGACTGCAAACCCTTTGTCGCCCACTATCCATTGCCCGCGCTCGTCTACAAACACTACGCGGTCAGAGTCCCCGTCCCACGCCACTCCAAAGTCTGCGGAATTCCCGCGCACCGCCTTGCAAAGCCCCTGCACATTCGCCTCGGACGGCTCGGATGGCCTGCCGGGGAACCTGCCGTCTATTTTTTCATTGAGCGCAATAACTTCGCAGCCAAGCGATTCGAAAAGCCCCTGCGAGAGCGCAGAGGTGCCATTGCCAAAGTCAAGGACAACGCGCAGCTTTTGCTTTTGTATTTTCAGGGCATCCAGGAATTTCAGCGCTGATGATGAGTGGATTGCGGCCGCTTCCCGCACAGCTTCGCATTTGCCGGCAGAATCCCAGCCTGCGCGCGCCCAGCTGCCATCAAGCACTGCCTTTTCAATAGCTTGCCCGCGCTCGCGCGAAAGCGCCCTGCCCTCGCCATCCACAAACTTGAGCGCATTCCATTCTGGAGGGTTGTGGGAAGCTGTAATTATTATCAGCCCGGCGCATTTCCTTTTTGCAAGCATGAACTCCGAAACCGGAGAGGAGGCAAGCCCGATATCGACGCAGTCCCGCCCAGAGGCGAGTATGCCTGCCATTGCCGCAGAATGGAACATTGGGGAGGTGAGCCGCATGTCGCGCGAAAGCATGATGCTGCCAGGCTTGCACCAGCCGGAAAATGCGCCTGCAAGATCGTATGCAAGCTGCGGGGAAAGGGAATCGAGCTTTCCGCGCACGCCATTGGTCCCGAATAATGCCATAAACGCACCTAAGCTGCTCTTTTCCCGCTTTCAACTCCCAAAAGGGCGATTTTTTCAGCAAACAGGATAATTTTTTGAGGGAGAGGCGTCTTTTTCGCAGCAGAGCGCATCAAGCTTATGTCCTCGTGCTTGAAAGTGCGCAATAAAAGCGCCACCGCGCCGAATATTACAAGCCCGATGCCCCCCATCACGCCAAGCGCAGCCAAGTAGACGAATTTTGCGGAGTAAATCGCAAACTCGCCTGATCCGACTGGCGGCACAAGTGAAACTATGATGCCGGCAAGGGGTTTTAGGAGAAGTATCGCGGCAAACGCGACTGCACCGGCCGCAAACAGCTTGTAAATGCCGCTCGGCGTGCGGTAGGAAAGGTATTGCCTGCCATAGCGCTCGAACATCCATGCTGAGATAAGGAATGCCGCTGCGGATGCCGCTGACGCGCCCTCCATGCCAAAAAATGGAATGAGAAATACGTTCAGTGCAAGGTTGACCACTGCGCATGCGATTGCAACATAAAGCTCAAGGCGGACCAGGCGCATGCCCGCAAGCGCAAGCGAGATCGGGTAGGTTAATGTTGAGAAAAGCAGGCCGAGAATGAATATCGACATTGCATTTGCGCCTGAGCGGTAGGAACCCCCGTAGAAAACCGAGAGCATCTCGCCTGCAAAAGCCATGGTGGCAAGCGCGACCGGGATGGTGATGAAAAGTATCCAGCGCTGGGAAGTCTGGATGACTTTGAGCATGGCACTGCGATCCCCCTTCCCTACAAGGCGGGAAATGACCGGAAGGAAAATGCTGCCCACCGCGCTTGGGAATACCATGATGGTAAGCGCGAGCTGCGACGCTATTGAATAAATTGCGACCGTTTCCACAGATGTTGCAGGATTGCCAAAATATCCGAGAAGCGCACGGTCTGTCGAGGAAATCAGTATCCAGAAACTCTGGACGATGGTAAGCGTGATTCCGAACGGGATGATGTCGTGCAGGACCTCTGACGCGCTCATCGCCTCCCCTGATGAAGGAACGTCGGATGCCTTGCGCAGCAGCATTGGAATGCTCAGCAAGAATACCGCCGCATACGCGAGTATGAATGCTGCCGACAGGGTGAAAAGCGTGGCGCCGAAAAAGCTGAAGAGAATGACGGTGAGCGCCAATTTCGCAACGTTTTGCACATTGTTCAGGAACTGGTAGGACTTGATGTCCCGCCTTCCCTGAAGGAAGCTGAGCGATACGCTGTATAGGTTTTCAAAAAGCACGTATGCCGCAAGCAGGCGCAGCCCGTCCGACAGCCCCGGGCTTTTGTAGATTGCGCCGATAGGGTCTGCAAGAACGAAGATCATGATGAATAGCATCACGCCAAGAAGCGCGTTTGCAACAAAACTTATCTTGAGAAGCGATATTATCTTGCCCCCCTGGTTTTTTGCCTCGAAATATGGCACGTAGCGCTGGAGGGCTGAGGGCAATCCAAGGTTGCGCCAGAAGCCGATCAATGATATCACAGATAGGGAAAGGTAGAATAGCCCCACATTCTCCTGCGAGAATGCGCGCGCAACGTAGATTGCATATGCGAATGAGACTATCTTGAGCGCAATCGTGCCAAAAAGCCCCCAGAAACTGCCCCGTGCCACTTCGTGGGAGTGTGTTGCCGCGTCCTCTTCTGCCATGGGGAGGATATTTGAAGCTAGGGTTAATAATTGCTGGAGGCGGCGAATCCGGCTGCCATTGTTTTTTTCAGATCCTAAAATCAGGATTTGGGCTTCTTTCTCATGAAACCATCAAGCTTGGACATCGCCTCCTCAAGCTCGGATGGCTGGGCAAGAAAAACCAGCCTGAAGTGCTTCTCCCCAAGAATTGGCGAGAAATTCGACCCTGGCACGACCAATACGCCTGTTTCTTCCAGGAGACTATAGGTGAATTCCCGGTCGTCCTTGAATGATGCCGCCTCCACCTTGGGGAACGAATAGAATGCAGCCTTGGGCTTGACGCAGGAAATCCCTGGAATTTCGTTGAGCCGCTTGTGGACAATGTCGCGCCTGAGGCGGAGAGCCGCCCTAAACTCGCCCAGGTGGCTTTCAGGCAAGGTGAATGCCGCCAGGGCGCCGCGCTGCATTTCCCAATTGATTGACAGGCGCTGGTTGCAAAGCTTTACAATGGCATCGCGCAGCTTCCCGATCCCTTCCCCGTGGAATGCAAGGTAGCCCACGCGCGCGCCAGGGTAGATGAAATTCTTGGAAATGCCATTGCCAGAGACGAGCAGCTGGTCAGGGGAGGCAACATCGCGCATGTTGACCGCGTGCCCTTCGTCCAGGGTGAGCCTGTCGTAGATTTCGTCGGCTATTATAGGCAGCTTGAATTCGGCTGCGAGGTCTGCGACGCCCTTTAGTATTTTGCGAGGGTAGCTTGCCCCAGTCGGATTGTTGGGGTTTATCACTGCGATTGCCCGCGTCTTTCCGTTTATCCTGGCGCGCATCGCGTCGATGTCTGGCACAAACTCGGAGTCGCACGGGTAATAATTCTCGCCTCCTCCGAGGATGCGCAGCTTGGTGATGTAAAGGGGATACGAAGGCGAAGGAAGGAGAACGTGCTCGCCGGGGTTCACCAGCGCAGACATGAGAAACTCTATTCCCTCGGACAGGCCGGAATGTATTGTCACGTCCTCCCCGCCCAATCCCTCGATTTTCCCGATTGCGTCGCAGAGCTGCGGGTCGCCTTTTGAGGGGCAGTATGCGCTGTATTTCTTGTCCGAAAGTGCCGCCATTACTGCATCTGTCACGTGCTGCGGAGGCGCGAAGCCGAAACTGTTCGGGTCGCCGATGTTGAAATAGTGGATTTTCCTGCCGCCTGCCTCGACTTTCTTTGCGCGCGCGATTATGTCGCGTATCTCGTAGGAAACGCTCGCCATCCGGTCGGAGAGTTGCAATGCCATAGCCAAGCACATCAGTAGCGGTCAGACGCTATCTTTCCATATTCGATTTTTTCCTTGTTCGCAATATACCAGGAATGCAGGCTTCTTATCCCTTTGTCAAGGCTGGTGAACTTAAAATTGGGAAGTTCTGATTAGAGGCGAGAGTAGTCGCCGGTGTATGCGTTCCCCATGCCTTGATTTTTCACGGCAACAGGCAGGCTGCTCCCTGAGATTTCCTTCACCTTGCCTGCGATTGTGACAAGGTCGGCTGTTTCATCAGGCACGGCGTTGTAGAACTTGTGCGCGCCATCATGCCCGATGAAATGCTCCACTATGCGCACAAAATCATCAATATAGAGATAGCTGAAGACTGCGTTCTTGTTGGCGATTGTTATCGGCAGGCCGAAAATCGACTTGCAGATTGCGTTTGAGATGAAGCGGATCTCGTAGTCCTCGTATTTCCCGAAGCACCCGAATATGCGCAGGCAGGTGATGTTGCTTGCCTGCTCGATGTATTTCGAGCATTCGTACTTGTAGCGCCCGTATTCGTCCTGCGGCGCGCGCTTGCCGAATTCCTCCTCGCGCACGCGCACAAGGGGGCGGCTCTTGTCATATTCCGCGCCGGAGCCAAGCTGGATCATTTTCCCGAAATAAGAAGAGCATTGCGCGATGTTCATGAAGCATTTGAGGTTGGACTCCGCCACCCCTGCCATGCCGGCAGTCTTCCTGGTGCCGCCGATGTTGGCTGCGTGCAGGACAGCATCGAATCCGTTGCCTTTCAAGTAGCGCCGAACCGCATCGGCATCAAGAAGGTCAAGCTCTGCCCGCGCAGGGCAGGATATTTCGTATGACGCCCCCAGCTGCTCTGAAATATTCCTGCCAATGAATCCGGCGCCGCCAGTGAGGAGGATTTTTTTTGCCATGTCAATCCGGATTTTCCACGTTTGTTTCCTTCAGGTATGCCTCTTTGCCAAGGAAAGGGAACATGTCGGCAAACGGCTTTGAAATCACACAAGCTGGTTTTCCGGGGTGATTATTTCGCAGATCATCGGCCCGTCATGCTGCAGGGTCTTCTCGATTGCCAAGTCAAGATCGGCTATCCTTGAAACACGCATGAACGGGATGCCGTAGGCCTCGGCTATCTTTTTCGTGTCAGGGCAGGAAAGCCCGCTTTTTGGCCCCTCGCCAACCAGCCTGCCATCCTGGAAATTGTTCTGCGTGTGCCTGATCAGCAGATAGCCGTTGTTGTTCCAGACAAAGAGCTTCAGCGGCAGCTTATAATGCACGATTGTCTGCAGTTCCTGGATGTTCATCTGCAGGCTGCCATCCCCCACTATTCCGACCGTGCGCCCGTTTTTTTTCACGCTTGCAACGCCTATTGCCGCAGGCAGCATGAATCCCATCGGTGAAAGCCCTCCTGTGGTTATGTATTTTTGGCCCTTTTTCACGCGGAATGCCTGGGCCACCACATGGAAGCATGAACTTGTGTCCACCACAAGAGTATCCTGCGGCCCCATGTGCTCGGAAAGCCTGCCTGTGAAATAATATGAGTTTATGCCATCCTTGTCCTCAGAATATTCCGGGAGGACGGCAGGGTATCTTGCCTTCCAGGACTGGCAGCGCGCAATCCACGCGTCTTTCCTTTTGATGCCGCCCTTTTCCGCAGCGGCCAAAAGCTCCTGGAGAAAAACGCCGGCATCGGCAACGACTTTGATGCCGAAATTCGCAGTGCTTGGCTTGTTAAGCTCGTAGCAGTCGATGTCCACCATTATTTTTTTTGCATCCTTGGCGAAATCAGAGTAGTTGTAGCCGGTAAGCGACATGCTGAGCCTGCAGCCGACTATGAGCAGCAGGTCGCAGGTCTGCGCTGCGAAATTGGCAGGCCTTGTCCCGTATGTCCCAGGGCGCCCTATGAATAGCGGATGATCCGAGCCGATGGCGTCAATGGCATTCCTGGAGGTGATGATCGGAAGCCCGAGCGCTTCTGCGGCCTTGACCGCGGTTTCCTCTGATTTTGAGAGCCGCACTCCGTTGCCGATCAAAAGCAATGGCCGCTTGGATTCCTTGATGAGCGCAACCGCATTTTGCGCGGCGCGCGCCACTTCATCGTGCGGAATGGGCTTTTCTTCCGATGAGGGGTCGTAGCCGGCAAGCTTGCCAGGGTCTATAAGCGCACCTTGAACATCAAGGGGCACCTCGATCCACACCACCCCTGGGTGCCCGCTGGTGCAAAGATGATATGCCTTTTCAAGATAATACTTCACTTTTTCGGGGTCTTCGATAAGAACGGCGTATTTGGTTATCGGCTTGAATATCGGAAGGGTCTCGAAACCCTGCACTCCGAACTGCCGCACGCCCTCTGCCTTGATGACTTCGACTTTTGTCTGCCCTGCAAACACTATGACAGGGGAGGAATCGAAATGCGCGCTCACCACGCCGGTGACCGTGTTCACCGCGCCAGGCCCGCCTGTCACGCAGGCCACGCCCACTGTCCTGGTTTCCCTTGCATATCCTTCAGCAGCCATCACGCACGCCTGCTCATGGTGCATGGAGACATACCCCATCCTTTTTTCATTGGCAAACGCATCCGCAAGATGCATGCTCAGCCCGCCGACGACCATGAAAATCTTTGAAATGCCCTTGCCTGCAACGAAGCCGGATATGTAATCAGCCACCCTGATTTTTCCGCTGTGCATAGGCTCACCCAAACAATCACTTCTTGGTCTCTTTTTTTCTTTTGGCAAGCTCGATTGCGACCTCGGTTATGTAATCCTCCTGCCCCGCCACGATCTTGCGCCGTCCAAGCTCCATGAGTATCTCTTTCGGGTCCACGCCGAATCGCGCGCCTGCGCGCTCCGCAATCGGGCAGAAGCCGGAGAAAACCCCTGCAAGCCCGCTTGCCAGCCGCACGCCGTCTATTTCAATCGGCTTTTTCATGAACTTTGCCACTATGCCGTCGCTTATGCCCATGAGCGCGAATTCATCCATGCCGGTCGCGTAGCCTGACTTGTGCAGCACCGCGGTTATGATTTCCATCGGGCAGTTGCCCGCCCCTGCGCCGTACCCGCGCATGGTGGTGTCTATGAATGCGGCGCCGGCTTCAACTGCAGCGAGGGCGTTTGCAACCGCCATGCCCAGGTTGTTGTGCGCATGGAAGCCGACTTTCACATTGAGGCCTTTTTTCAGCGCCGAGACTTTCGCAGTGACATCGTGCGGGAGCGAAGCGCCGGCAGAGTCCATGAGCAGTATGCCGCTTGCCCCGTAGCCTTGCATCTTTTGCGCCTGCTCCAGGAGCCCCTCGGGGGAGAGCATGTGCGTCATCATTAGCACGCCTATCGCCTCTTTCCCGATTGATGAAACGTATTCGATGTGCTTTTGCGTGGTGTCGGCCTCAGTGCAGTGGCAGGTCACGAAAACCACTTCCGCGCCAGCCTTGATTGCAGGCTCCAAGTCATCTTTTACCGTGCCAAACCCGGGGACGGTGAGAACCCCGAGCTTTGTGTTCTTCAGCTCTTTCATGGCAATCGACACATATTCCATGTCGGAAAGCAGGCTCTTGCCTATTTGGAGGGAGGATGCGCCAAGCCCGTTGCCGTGCCCCACCACCAGCACCTTCACTCCGGCTGATTCTGCTGCAGCTGCATATGAACGGACATTTTCAGCAGTGAAGTGGTGGCGCATCGCGTGCGAGCCGTCGCGCAGGGTGGAATCGATTATGAGTATCTCTTTCATGGTTTTGCACCTTTGCCATCCGTCCTTTTTGCGTATTCTTCCGCGACCGCAACCGCTGCGCAAGTCATTATGTCCAGGTTGCCCGCGTACTTCGGAAGGAAATCCCCGGCGCCGATCACGCTGGTTATCAGGGTGACCCTGCCTTCCTCATAAACCGGCCCGGCGACAATGTGCACGCCCGGAGTATAGCGCTTCATCTGTTCCACCACAGCAAGGACGTTTTTCCGGATTGTGCCGATGTCAGGCTCGTCTTTCGTCTCCATATAAAGCGTATTGTGCATGTTGATTGGGGGCTCCGCGGGATTAAGGTTGAGCATTGCCTTTGCACGCTTAACGCCAGTAAAATGCTCTATGCCCTTCCTTGTCGCCAGCACATATTCATCTATGTTTATGCGCGTGCTTGGGCCGGCGGACTTTGAGGCTATGCTTGAAGCAAGCTCGATGTATTCTGTTTTCGGGCAGGATACCATCAGGGCATGCGCAAAAGGGATGGAAGACTGCCCTCCGCAGGTTATGAGATTTATATCCTGGTGGGAAAGCGACTCCTTGAGGTTGAGAATGGGCACGCACATGAAACCGAGTTTTGAGGGAGTGAGGTCGAGCATGAATTTTCCCAGCTTGCCAAGCACTAGTGCATGTTTCAGGTGGGACTCGGCATTGGTGGAATCGAAAACTATGTCGCAGCAGCCTGGATCGCGAAGTATCGCGTCCACAGAGTCCGTGCTTGTGCTTATGCCCATTTCCCGCGCCCTCGCAATCCCTTGCGAGTCCTTGCTCCTGCCTGCAAAAAGAGAGCATTCGAGATGGCTGGAGCGCATCACCTTGACTAGGAGATCGGTGCCGATGTTGCCTGTGCCAAGTATGGCCACTTTCACTTTTTCCATTTTCCCACTCATGATGCGCGCAGTTCCCGAAATAGGGGGCGCGAATGAAATTCTATGAATATGAATTAAAATACATGTGGTTGGGAACAGAGTTGGTGTGCAATGGGAGCAAGTATAATAAAAAGCATGGGCAAAACATGGGTACGGGGGGATTTTGGTGAAAGTGGTCATTTTGTGCGGGGGGGAAGGAACGCGCCTCCGCGAGGAAACGGAATACAAGCCAAAGCCCATGGTGACAATTGGCGGGCTGCCCATACTTTGGTACATCATGAAAACGTATTCGCACTATGGCTACAACGAGTTCGTGCTTTGCCTGGGCTACAAGGGAGACTCGATAAAGCAGTTTTTCATGACGCATGAGATGATGCACAACGATGTGACAATAAAGACCTCGGACCGCGCGCGGGACGTGATACACAAGACAAAGGACTTTGAAGACTGGACAATAACGTTTGCGGACACCGGGCTGAAGTCGAACACCGGCTCGCGGATAAAGAGAATTGAGAAGTACATCGGCACGGATGATTTTTTCCTGACTTACGGGGACGGGCTGATCGACTCCAACATCGAGGATGAGCTGAAATTCCACAGAAAAATGAAAACGATAGGCACGCTCACCGCAGTGCACCCCCATTCCAAGCTAGGGCTCATAAAGCCAGGAACGGACGGGCTGGTGGAGACCTTTGTGGAAAAGCCGGTGCTTTATGACTATGTGAACGGCGGCTTTTATGTTTTCAAGAAGGATGTGTTCGATTATCTTGATATTGATGAAAATTGCGCGCTTGAGACAAAGCCCATGGAACGGCTTGTGAAGGAAAAACAGCTTGCAATGTACAAGCATGAGGGATTTTGGCACGCGATGGACACCTACAAGGACTATCTTGAGCTCAATGGCATGTGGGATGAGGGCAAGCGCCCATGGAAAGTCTGGAAGTAGCTTGCGCAGGCGTGATTAATATGGCAAAAACATCATCGTTTTGGAATGGCAGGCAGGTGCTGCTTACCGGCGCCAGCGGCCTGGTCGGCTCGTGGCTGGTGGAGGAGCTGCTTTCGCAGGGCGCGCAGCCGGTCTGCCTGGTGCGCGACCGCGTGCCCGACTCGCGTTTCTTTTCGGAAGGGTTTGATAAAAAAGTCACAGTGGCTGCAGGAGAACTTGAGGACAGGAACGCTATTGAAAGGGTGATAAACGAGTACGAGCCGGCCACCATATTCCACCTTGGCGCGCAGACCATTGTCCAGACTGCCAATCGCTCGCCGCTGCACACCTTCAGGGCGAATATCGAGGGAACCTGGAATCTCCTGGAGGCGTGCCGCACGCATGGAAAGGCAGTGGAGCAGATCATTGTGGCATCGTCGGACAAGGCGTACGGGGACCAGAAGGTGCTGCCCTACACCGAGGATACGCCGCTCCAGGGAAGGCATCCGTATGATGTTTCAAAAAGCTGCGTTGACCTGATTTCGCAGTCTTATGCCGCGACCTATTCGCTGCCTGTTGCGATTTCGCGCTGCGGCAACTTTTTCGGCGGAGGCGACCTGAACTTCAACAGGATAGTGCCAGGCACCATACAGTCGCTTTGCAAGAATGAGGCGCCAGTCATCAGGACGGATGGAAAATACGTGCGGGACTATATTTACGTCAAAGACGCGGTGTCGGCTTATCTCACGCTTGCCGAAAAGTACAAGCCAGCGCTTTGCGGAGAGGCGTTCAACTTCTCAAACGAGGCGCAGATGACCACGCTTGAGATGGTCTCGCTCATTTCCAAGCTCATGAAAAAATCGATTGCGCCCAAAGTGCAGAACAGCGCAAGCGGGGAGATACGCAACCAGCACCTGTCGGCCAAAAAGGCGCGCGAGGTGCTGGGCTGGAAGGCAAAGTATGGCATTGAGGAAGGCCTTGCTGAGACCATTGACTGGTACTTGGCTTATTTTGGAAAAAAGCGGATTGGCTGATTCTTGATGGAACAGGACAAGCTTCGCAAGGAGATTTTGGAGAAGGTCGCCAGGTTCCACGAGTCCGCAAGGCAGGAAAAATTCGTGCCGGGCAAAACAAGGGTGCATTATGCCGGCAGGGTGTATGACGAGGAGGAAATCGTTGCCCTGGTGGATTCCTCGCTTGACTTTTGGCTCACTGCCGGAAGGTATGCTGAAAGGTTCGAACAGGAGTTCGCCGCTGTTTTTGGCACAAAGCACTGCTCGCTTGTGAACTCCGGCTCGTCTGCAAACCTGGTGGCGCTGTCCGCCCTTACTTCTGATTTTTTGGGTGGAAAGAAGCTCAAGCCTGGCGACAAGGTGATCACCTGCGCCACGGGCTTCCCCACCACGCTAAATCCGATTTTCCAGAATGGGATGCTGCCGGTTTTTGTTGACGCCGAGGTTGGCACTTACAACCCAAGCGCAGATTCGATTGCCGAGGCTGCGGAAAAAGGGGCGCAGGCCATAATGATTGCGCACACGCTGGGCAACCCGTTTGACGCCCCGGCTGTTTCAGCCATTGCCAAAAAGCACGGCATGTACCTGATAGAGGACTGCTGCGATGCTGTGGGCTCCAGAATCGCAGGCAAGCCTGTCGGCGTGTTCGGGGAATTGGCAACTGTGAGCTTTTATCCCGCCCATCACATCACCATGGGCGAGGGCGGAGCAGTGATGTCATCCTCGCCGGTTCACAAGAAGCTGGCAGAGTCCTTCAGGGACTGGGGCCGCGACTGCTGGTGCCCTGCAGGCAGGAGCGACACCTGCGGCAAGCGCTTCAAGTGGAAAATGGGGGACTTGCCCTATGGCTATGACCACAAGTACATCTACTCGAATGTAGGCTACAACCTTAAGGTGACCGACATGCAGGCCGCGGTGGGCTGCGCACAGCTGAAAAAGCTGCCTGCCTTTGTGGAAAAAAGGAAGGGGAATTTTGCATTTTACCTTGGGCAGATGAAGGATTATGAATGGGCGTTTGTGCTGCCGAAAAAGCTCCCGAATGCCGAGCCTTCGCCGTTTGGCTTCCCGCTCACAGTGAAAAAGGACGCCGGCTTTTCCAAAAACGACATCGTGGCCCATCTTGAGTCGAAAAACATTGAGACGCGCATGCTGTTTGGAGGCAACCTGGTGAGGCAGCCCGCCTATCGCAGCAGGAAGTTCGAGAAGATGGGCTCGCTTGAAAATTCAGATACCATAATGAACGGCACTTTCTGGATAGGGGTCTACCCAGGCCTGACTGATGAAATGCGCGGTTATGTTGCAGAGTGCTTCCACGATTTTTTGAAAAGCAGGCGAAGCTGAAATGGCTAGGGCATGAAGCGTGCGAGAATCTTTCGAATCTCAGCGCGGGATTTGGATTCCATCTCCTTTTCCTTGCCCGCGATTGCGGATTTGGAGAATTTCGCCTTGCCCGAGGCAACCGATTCCATCTTGGCGCGCAAGCCGCGCCAGTCTCCCTGCGGGAAGAACCAGCCGGTTTTGCCTTCCTCTATCCAGCCTTCGAATGCCGGGCAGAAAGGCGCAACCACCGGCACGCCAAAGTGAAATGCAAGCGCCATGCAGCCCGAAAACTGCGAGGCTGAGAGATAGGGCAGCACCACGCACTTTGCATTTTTCACAAGGAAGTGCATTTCCCCGTCAGAAAGCCATCCGCACATGTGAAAGACGTTTTTTCCATGGGGGGGAAGCTTTGCCTTGCCCGCAAGCACGGTTGGAAGATGGGTGCCGTCCACTGCCTTGAGAAGAACATCAGTGCCTTTATAGGGGCGGTCAAGCCCCCCAAAATCAAGGAAATAGCCGCCCGGTGAAAAAGGCAGCGCGACCTTTTTTGACTCGTCGAACATTCCCTTCCGCAGGACGGAGAATGGCGGGTGGAGAAGGCTGGCTGCCTCCTTGCCAAAGCGCACTTTCACTTGCCAGGCAAGGGGATGTTGTGTTGCCACCACCAGGTCCGAGTTTCTTATGGCAAGCGAATGCAGAATGTCGAAATATTTGTCGGAAAATATGGAACTGGCGCCAGGGGGATTGAATGCGCGGTCATAGGATGCGTGGAAGTAGAATATCCTCTTTGCGCGCGCAGCGAAAAAGAGGGGGAACATCTTGGGTGAAATCATGGTGAAGAAGGCGATGTTCCCTGAGAGGACGCGCGCCTCGGCCAAAACTTCGGCAGGGGAAAGGAAGTTGATGAACTTTGCCTCCGGGTAAATCCGTTCCACAAGGGCGCGGCGGGAGTTGTCAGTTGAGAGGACCAGCCTGCAGCTGAATCCTTCGCGTTTCGCCGCTTCGTAAAGGGTAAGCGTGGCTTCAAGGCCGCTGCCAAGCTTGCCCGCATATATGAAGCTCACGCTGGGAGAGCCGGACTTCTTTGCAGGAAACCGCCTTTTGCCAAAAGCCATGCAAATTTTCCTCCTTCAAATACGGGATGAAAAAGCCTTTGGGCAGACTTTTTCAGCAGTGCAAATCATCAGATTTGCGCCATAAGGGCAGAATTCCGATAAATTTGCCCGCACCGTGAATCCAGCGGAATCCACAGCACAATGAAAAATTTCCCGGGAAATTTTCCAGAATTGGGTGCATTTTGCCTTGCAAAATGCATCGGACACCGGCTCGGCCGATGCTGAATTCCAATGAGATAAGGAATGCCCTAAAACCTTATTAATTTATATTGGGCGTCTTATCACTGCCGTTAGAAAACCCAACAGAGCTGCACCATGGCAATCATCTACTCCGCGTGCATTCCGACATACCGCCGCCCTGATGAGGTGGCGCGGTTTCTTGCGATGTTTGACAGCATTGCAAAGGAGACGGGCTTGAAGGATAAGTTCGAGCTTTGCATATCCGACAACAATGAGGATTTGGCGACCAGGAGAGTTGTGGACAGCTATAAGGGCAAACTCAATATACGCTACCACCGCTGGGGGAAAAACACTGGGTATGACAGGAACGGGCTGCAGTCCATGAAGCTTGCAACCGGCAGGTTCTTCCATGCGGCATCTGATGAAATATCCTTCACAAAGGAGGCTTTCTCCGCCATGATGGCGCTTTTGGAAAGCACAGATGCGGATGGGGTGTGCATAAGGCCGGTGAAGGGAGTGAAAACTCCTGCCGGGCTTTACCGCCACGCCTTCTCGCCCGCAGGGGTGGCAGGCTATTACTCGTCCTATATGTCCACGCTTATCATGAACAGGAAGTTTTTGGGCATGTTCCTCAAGTTCCATGGGAAAAAGGTGGAAGCGTACATGGGAAGGCTGTTCATCCATTTGCCAATCCTGCTTTATTTCATGCAGAACGCGAAAACAATGGAAAACCTCGGCTTTGAAATGGACTTTGGCAGGCAAGGCGCGCTTTTCCCATCCAGGCTTGCAGACGTATATTTGAACCATTATTTCATCCTGCTAAAGGCGTGCTGCGAAAACGGCATGGTGAAACCGGGCGACTATGCGCGCTTCAAAAGAAGCTTCCTGCTTGTGCTGCCTTTCCTTTTCCTCAAAATCAGGATTTACATGAACCCCAAAATCTACGCATCCGAGATTGGCAAGGTGAAAGAGGCGCTGGATAGGCTGCCCGCGGAATATGGGGCAGCGGGAAAAGCATGGATTGCGCTTTGGCGGCTCGCGCTTTTTAATCCAATAATCCCATATCATCTTGCATATGGGCCATGGTACAGGTACAAGGTGCGCGTGAAAAAGGACAGCCGCG
>JAPLWY010000089.1:1929-4923 GCA_026396355.1 Microcaldota archaeon | reverse complement strand
GTTCGGGCTGCCTGCTGCGTCGATGTATTCCACTGACAGGTACTCGTTTTTGAAGAAAATACGCTTTGGAAGGAAAACGCGCGTTTACCGCATGCTGGGAATCCAGTATGAGACTGATTTGAAGGAAAGGAAATTCGTGCAGGTGTTCCAGCTCCAGCGCGGCGATGATATTGATGCCACCAACCTCAACTGCATGTTCCTGGACATGCCTGAGGCGAATGCGAAAAACATTTCTGATATTGAGCTTGGGAAAGTGGCCAAGAAGCTTAAATTGAATTTCATTCCACCGGCACTTGAGAGAAGGTGTGAGGAAACTGGCATAACGCCAGAACAGTATGTGATGGAGGCTTTCTTCAAGGGAAAGCTCTATTCAAGAATAGCTGAAACAGCCGAGAAGCGCAAGTGCCCGCACATGCTGGAGCTGGACTTTGTGCTGCGCTGCACCACGCAGGCGAATAATTTGCTGAAAAAGCTGGAAACCGAGTCAGATGTTGTGGATTGGGCGCAGATAGACCGCGAGTGGACCAAACTTTTCAATAAGCTGTCCGACCAGGAGGTAAGCCAGAGCAACCTGGATAAGGCGGATGTTGAGAAGGCGGAGAAATCCGAAAAAGCAGATAAACTCGAGAGCGAGGAAAGGGAAGCCGAGGCGCCGGGAACTGGAGAGAAAAAGGCAGCGCGCAGCATAGGGAAGAGATTTGGGAAAGACTAGGTTCTGTTTTTAGGAAAATTTTACAGCCTCGAGGCGAATTCCAGCAGGAAGTCGTCCAAACGGTTCTCGGGGATGGTGGCTCCTGCAGCTATGTTGTGCCCGCCGCCCACCCCTCCAACCGCTGCGCAGGCTTCCGAGAGGATTTTGCCTAAGTTAAGCCCAGCCTCCACCAGTTGCCTTGTTCCGCGCGTGGAGAGCTTTATTTTCCCCTCTTCCTCAAGCGAAAGCGCGAGTATGGGCTTGAGCCGGCTGCCCGGGTGCACCATGCCGGCAACCACCCCGATTATTGAGTCGGAGATAATTCCGCGCGCGTCCAGCAGCAGGAATTTTCCAAAGTCCTGAGTGTTTTTTACAGCAAATGAAATGCCTGCGCGCAGGTTTTTCCTATGCTCTGCCAAAAGCAGCTGCGATTCCTCGTAGGCGCCTGCGCGCGAGAGGCAGACTGCAACGCCAAGCTCGGCGCGGTTGTTCCTGCCGCATGCGTTCAGAAGAGTGGAAAATTCTGAAGCATCTGAAAGCTCAGTGCCTTGCGGGCGGGAAAGAAGAGTGTAAACTTCGCCAACCAAGCGCGAGGATGCTTCGGGTGAGGAGCGGGAGGAGAGGTGCTGCGCGAGTGCGGAAACCAGCTGTTTTTTCTCTTCAAGGGACAAGTCCGAATAGGTGCGCCATTTGTCGCCTGTTTTTTGAGGGATGCCAAACCCTGAAAGAAAACCGTCGCAACCGTCTTCTTGCCCGGTTAAGCCTGGAAGGTAAGGCTCGTCTGCGTAAAGAAGAAGCTGCTTTAGGGGGCGGCTGTTGCGCCCGAAAAGCCGCAAGTCAGTGGAAGAGGAAACTTTGCCTTGTGAAATGCCCTCTTCCAGCATTATGCGGTTGAGAGAACGCAGAGGATACTGGATGTCCCCTACTGCGCCGACTATGCCCAAATCCACGCTTGTCCTGAAAACAAAATAGGCGCAGCCTGCTGCTGAGAGCTCTGAGCCTCCATCAAAGCCGAATAGATGGGGGTTTGCCTGCAAGTGCGATTTGTGCTGGGGCTGGTGGTGGTCAATTACAATCACATTGCCTTTCAGCTCCTCAATGAATGGAGAACCGCTGCCCAAGTCCACGAATATTATTTCAGGCTCGCCAACCAGCTCTTTTATCAAAGCCTCATCGAGCTTGCGGACTGCGCGCATGCTGTATTTCCTGTCCTGCTCCTCGAACCAGGAAGCAGCCAATGCGCCTGAGGAAAGCCCGTCGCAATCGTAATGGTGGATGATGAGAGGCGCGCGCATGCGCGAGGCTGCTTCCTTTGCCTCAAGGCACCTGTCAAGAAAAGCCTGCTGGTTTGCCATCAAATGGATGGGTGGATGCGATTATAAAAAGAGAGCGCCAATTCATGGCATGGACGTTGAACCTGCGCCAGACGTTGAGGAAAAGGTAAAGGACATTGTGGATACCCTGTCCTATGGGCACATAAACGAGTACAGGCTGATTTGCATGCGCTCAAGGAATGCCACTGCGCGCGCGTACGCGAGGATTTGGAATTTGCCTGATATTTGGCAAAAGGCGCTTTCTGTCGGCACTTATTATATAATTGAAGTATTGACGCAGCATTATGACCCGCTGTCTGAAGAGGAGAAGGAAAAGGTGCTGATACACGAGCTTTTGCACATACCCATGACTTTTTCCGGGGCGCTTCGGCCGCATGGGGGAAAAGTGAAGATAAACGCAAAAACTGTAGGAGTATTGCACAAGATGTATAAGGAGAAAAAGAAGGAAGAGAAGGGGCGGGGAAGGCGCGCAAATGCCGAGGCTGCGTTTTGAATGGTGGTTTGATGATAATTGGCGCAATGAACAACCCGAAAAACGATATTGTTTCTGAAATACAGTTGTTTGGGGAGATGAATTTTGATTTTGTGGAGCTTACAGTTGAGGCGCCTAGCGCCACGCCAGAAAAAATGACAGAGAAAAAGCAGGAGATAATGGATGCGCTACATTCGTACAATTTCGGGGTGCTGTCGCACATGCCCTGGTATTTCTCTGTTGCGCACCCTTACCAGAAGATACAGGATGCGATAAACAAGGAGTTTTGCCGCGCGTTTGACGCTGCGGCCGAGTTTGGGGCGAAAAAAGTGACTGTGCACACTGAGTTCATGCCTGCTTCGGTGCAGGAGAGGGCAGTGGCAGTTGCAAGGACAATCGACACGCTGAAATGGCTGAGCAAGGAAGCTGAGGAGAGAGGGCTTGCGCTCCTGGTGGAGAATTTCAATGCCAGCTCGTTTTCAATAAAGGATTTCAAG
>JAPLWY010000089.1:0-1921 GCA_026396355.1 Microcaldota archaeon | reverse complement strand
TCACCTCTGACGGGGAAGGGATGGCAAATTATCTTGCGCAATTCAAGAAAAAAATTGTGCATGTGCACTTGCATGACAATAATAGGAGGGAGGACTTGCATTTACCCCTTGGCGCGGGAAAAATTGGCGTGGAAAAAGTGGTGCGCGAGCTCAAGTCGTTTTATGACGGCACAATAACGCTGGAAGTTCACTCTGTGGACAGGGAATATTTGAAAATCTCGCGGGACAAGCTGGAAATAATGTGGTATGGGAAGAAGAAGTTTGAGGAGAACAAGGAGTACTTGCAGCCAGGTTAGGGGGCGTGCTGCTTTTTCCCGATAATTTGCTGCGCTTCTGATGCATCCACGCGCAAACGGTATTTTGCCATGAGGCCCGCCAGGTCGAGCTTTTCGGTTTTTATCAGCTTTTCAAGCGCCTTGCCGGTTATTTTTGAAAGCCCTAGCTTTTCAGCTGAAGCTGCAGGTGTAGTGTTTTGGTTGGAGCACATCTCGCGCAGGATGTCTGGAAGCGCGGCTTTGGCAAATGCGCCTTCCCTGTATGAGACCAGTGCTGAAACGAATCGCTCTTCGTTGAGGTTTTGCGTTAACACTCCTTCGCGCTTGAGGCCAGGCAGAACGTTGGTGAGTGCCGAAGCTGCGAATTTAGGGTCGATACCTATTTCGATTGCGCGCGTGAAGGCGGAAATTTCGGGTGTTTTCATGCTTGGCGCTGCTTGGCTGGCGCCAGAAGTTGAAGCGGACAGAAGATTCTTTGCATTTGAAAGCTGCATCCGGAGCTCATTATTGATTGTGGAGAGTGCGTCCTGCTTTTTGCCTTCTGCCTCGGCCATTTCCTTCACTGATTTTTTGGCTGATGCGCGCATTGCAGAAGTTATCGGCATTATCGGCACGTCGGTTTCAGGATACATGCGCGCTCTTCCTGGCAATGGTCGCATGTAGCTTGAGGTCCCATCAGGGTTTGCCCTGCGCGTCTCTTCCGCCACGCCGAAAAACGAGGCGCGCTTGGCAACTTCGGAAAGCGCGGCGGTTGCCTTTTTCTCGTCTGAAATTACAATTGCGAATGCGTCTTTTGCCCCGAGCCCCAAGGCGACTTTCACTTCGGAAAGCTCGTCATCGGAAATATTGTATTTTTCCATTTGCTCGTCCGAGTGGATGAGCCCGTTCACTCCTGATGAACGGGCATAATCGGCAAGCTCTGAGCCAAAGCGCCTGTTCGGGTTTATTTCCCTGCCAAGAAAGCCTGCAAATCCGGGAAGTGCCAGCCCGAACACCTGGTTGCCTGATTTTAGCATTTTTGAAATCATGGGCGAGCGAGTGGAGGAGAACAGCTCAGTCAAATTGACGAATTTTTCTTCAACTGGCTTGCTCGAGGTGGTTGCTTTTGCCTCGGTGAAAAGTTTGATGAGATTTTGCTGGCGCAGGACTTCAAGCTCCACTGTTTTTGCGATTGTGGAGAGCTCCTGCACGCCCTTTATTTCCACGCGCGCGCCGCCTTCAATTGAGATGTTGAGGTCCTGCCTGATTGTGCCTATGCCGCGCTGCACCATGCCTGTCCTTCTAAGCGCTGTGCCGATTGCAAGCGCTGCTTCCTGCGCCTCTTTGCCAGAGGTTATGCCAGGAGAGGTGGCTATTTCTATGAGAGGGATGCCCAGCCTGTCGAGAGAATACGCTGCCTTCTTGTCTCCGCCTTCCAATATGCCTGCACTTTCTTCTTCAAGGCAGATGGACTGTATTTCCAGGTCGCCGCTGGTGATTTTTATTTTCCCGCCAAGCCCTACAAGCGCAGTGCGCTGGAACCCAGAGGTATTGCTGCCATCTATCACTGTTTTTCTCATTGTGTGGAGCTCATCCACTGTCTTTGAGCCTAAAAGCTCGCAAACAGAAAGCGCGGCGTGAATTGCCTCGGCGCTCACTGCGCGGGG
>JAPLWY010000055.1:3467-4758 GCA_026396355.1 Microcaldota archaeon | reverse complement strand
AGCTGAAGAAGCCGAATCCGAAATAGCCGCTTCCCAGTGTTTCAACGATAGCCACAAAAACCACTTTTCCTCATTCTTGCTGTGGCTCTTGCTGTAGCCGGCAACACTTATAACCGTTTGTAACATTATCGGCGTTTGCAATGGCACGTGTCCACCATACCCCGGGCAAATCGCGCAACCTCGGAAAGGGCGGCGCGCTCCCTGATTTTCCTGCCTGTAATGTACCTGGAATAAATATTCACGATTCCGCTTCCCACTATCACGCCGTCCGCCCCTGCCGCGCGCAGGGCGCGCACGTGAGAGGGCTTGGATATGCCAAAGCCCACTGCGAGAGGCAGTTTGGACACCCGCTTCATCCTCCTGACAAGCGAAAGCGCCTGCGGGCTGACATTGCTTCTTGCCCCGGTGGTGCCAAGCACGGAAACCGCGTAGATGAAGCCCTCTGAGCTTCCGGCGATTTTTTTCAGGCGCGCGTTGCTGCAGTTCGGCGTTGCGAAAAGCACAAGCTTCAGCCCGGCTTTCCTGCATGCCCTGCGAAGCGGAGCGGATTCTCCAAGCGGAATGTCAGGCACTATGAGCCCGTCCGCGCCTGAGCGCCTGATTCTTGCAAGCATTTTGCCCACGCCTGCGGAAAAGAGGATGTTGTAATACGTCATCACCGCGATTGGCACGCGCACGCCGGCTTTCCTGATCTTCGCAAGCACGGCAAGCGCTTTGGAAGGAGTAATGCCCCCTGCAAGCGCGCGCTGCGAGGCTGCCTGTATTGTCTTGCCATCGGCAATCGGATCGGAAAACGGGATGCCGAATTCTATCGCATCCGCCCCGCTGCCGGCCAGCGCCTTCACGAGCCGCACGGTGAAATCCGCGCCCGGGTCGCCGCAGCATACATAGGGCATGAATGAACAGCGCCCTTTCCTGAATGCATCTGATAGGCTCATCGTCTCCTGCCCCCTTCCACCCTTGCGACGTGCTCAAGGTCCTTGTCCCCCCTGCCTGAAAGATTCACTATCATTGTTTTCCCCCTGCCCGCCTTTTTTGCAAGCTTCAGCGCAAACGCGACCGCATGCGCGCTTTCAAGCGCAGGTATTATCCCTTCCTTTTCGGAAAGCAGGTGGAATGCAAAGAGCGCCTCTTTGTCCCTTGCTGAAACGTATTTTGCCCTGCCTGAATCGCAAAGCGAAGAATGCTGCGGCCCCACCGCAGGGTAATCCAGCCCGGCAGAGACTGAATGCGTTTCCGCAATCTGCCCGTCCGAATCCTCAAGAAGGTAAGTCATCATGCCATGCAGCAC
>JAPLWY010000055.1:877-3458 GCA_026396355.1 Microcaldota archaeon | reverse complement strand
CCCTGCCTGCCCTTGCCGGCCAGCCTCGCTGCGTGCCTCTTCCCGTCCCCGCCCGCCTCCACTCCGAACATTTCCACATTGTCCTTGAGGAAGGGGGCGAACAGCCCGATTGCATTGCTCCCGCCGCCCACGCATGCGACCAGGAAGTCCGGAAGGCGCTTCTCCTGCGCAATGATCTGCCTCCTTGCCTCCTGCCCGATCACGGATTGGAAATCAGCCACCATGGAAGGGTATGGGTGGGGCCCGAGCGCCGAGCCGATTATGTAGTGGGTGGAGGCGAAACTTGCGCTGTAGTCGCGCATTGCCTCGTTCACCGCGTCCTTGAGGGTGCGCGAGCCGCTGTCCACGATGTTCACGCGCGCGCCCAGGAGCCGCATGCGGTAAACGTTCTGCGCCTGGCGGGCGGCATCCACGCTCCCCATGTACACCTCGCATCCCATGCCGAAAAGCGCGGCGGCGGTTGCGGTTGCCACGCCGTGCTGCCCGGCGCCGGTCTCGGCAATCAGCCGCGTCTTCCCCATCCTCTTTGCAAGCAGCGCCTGCCCGATTGCATTGTTTATCTTGTGCGCGCCCGTGTGCAGCAAATCCTCGCGCTTCAAGTAGATTTTCGCCCCGCCTGCGTGCGCGGTAAGCCTGCTGGCAAAATAAAGCGGGGTCGGCCTTCCCGCATAATTCTTCAGCAGGGAATCCAGCTCGCGCCTGAAACCCTTGCTCTGCCCGTCAGAGGCAAACGCGCGCTCCAGCTCTGCAAGCGGCTCCACCAATGTTTCGGGCACAAACTGCCCGCCGTATTTTCCAAAGCATTTTTTCATTTGAACCATCCTTGCTTTCATTTGAACCATCCTTGCCATTTGACTTATCCGTCGGACTTCAATTCCCTTATCTTTGCCCGCAGGTCATCCGCGGTCCAGATTGCGGTGCCCACCAGTATGCCGCGCGCCCCGTACTTTCGCACCTGGCGCGCATCTTCTATGCCGCGTATGCCGCTCTCGCTTATCACCGGCCTTCCAAGTTCCGGGAATTTTGAAAGTATGCGCCCGGTCAGGCCTATGTCCACCTTCAGGGTGCGAAGGTCGCGGTTGTTTATCCCCAGAATGTCAGCCTTTGTCTGGATTGCGCGCGCCATCTCATCCTCGTCATAGCACTCCAGCAGCACCTCAAGCCCCAGCTTGTGAGCCTTTTCTATCAGCGCATCCAGGTCCAGCCCCAGCCTGCCAGCCACTTTTACTATCAGGAGAACCGCATCTGCGCCGACCTGCCTTGCAGCCTCAAGCTGCTCCTCGCAAATCACAAAGTCCTTGAAAAGGACTGGCAGTCCTGCTTCCTTTGCCAATGGCACATTGCCCAGGCTTCCGCGGAAAATCTGCGGCTCCACCACAACCGAAATTGCATCCGCGCCGCATTCCAGGAAGTCGCGCGCGGCTTTTTCCACGTCAATATTGCCGAACGAGTACTCGCCCGCGGGCGAGGCGTGCTTGATTTCGGCAATAAGTGAGAATTTGCGCGAGGAGAGGCGCGCTGCGAGGGAATGGCGCGCGCCGGCATGCCTTGCGCCTGTGCGGTAATAGCCGCCTGCGACATTCTCCTTTGCCTTTTCAATGAATTTGTCAAGTATGTCAGCCATTTCACCCACCGAATTCTTGCAGCTGGCGCAGTTTCCCAAGCGCATTGCCTGAGGAAACAGCCTGCCTTGCCATCCCCAGCCCCTCTTTTATCGATGATGCGCTGCCGGACACATATATTGCGGCAGCGGCGTTCAGAAGCGAAACATCCAGTCCCGCCCCCTCCTCGCCTGAGAGAATGCTGAGAAGGGCTTTTGCCCCTTCCTGGGGCGAGTGCACCTTGGGAAGCCCGCGCGCTTCCAGCCCGAAGTCCGAGCCGTGCATCTCAAATGCGCGGATTTTCCCGTCCAGCACCTCGCACACCTGCGTATGCCCCAGCCCGATCTCATCAATGCCCTCGGAATGCGCCACAAGCGCGTGCTTTGAGCCAAGCTTCAACAGCACTTCCGCCATTTTCCCGACGAGTGGGGGCTCGTAAACGCCCAGCACCTGCCTTTTTGCGCCTGCGGGGTTGGAAAGCGGGCCCAGTATGTTGAAAACAGTGCGCACCCCGAGCTCCTTTCTCACAGGCATCACGTTTTTCATGGCAGGATGGAAAAGCGGGGCGAACATGAAGCCAAAGCCGGTTCCGTCGATGCACTTTTCAACCTCGGAAGGGGCAAGCATTTTCACTCCAAGCGCCTCCAGCACGTCGGCTGAGCCGCACCTGCCTGACACCGAGCGGTTGCCGTGCTTTGCGATTTTCACCCCGCATGCGGAAGCGATTATCCCGGCTGCAGTGGAGACGTTGAAAGTGTGCGACGAATCCCCGCCGGTGCCGCATGTGTCCACAAGCAATTGCGCGGAAGGGGTTATCTTCACGCCATGCTCCCTCATGGCAAGTGCAAACTCGGCTATCTCCTCCGCTGTTTCGCCTTTCATTTTAAGAGCTATGAGAAGCCCTGCCATCTGGGCGTGCGTGAGCGTGCCTTCCATCATGGAGCCCATGGCAAGCCGAGCCTCAGCGGGCGACAGGTTTT
>JAPLWY010000055.1:0-845 GCA_026396355.1 Microcaldota archaeon | reverse complement strand
ATTCTTCAGGATCAGCCTGCCATCCTCTGTCATTATGCTCTCTGGGTGGAACTGCACCCCGAAAATGGGAAGGCTCCGGTGCTGCACTGCCATTACCTGGGAGTCATCCGTGCTCGTGGCAGTCACTTCCAGGCAATCAGGCACATCCACGCCCACAAGCGAATGGTACCTCATCACTGTCAGCGGGTTTTTCACCCCCTCGAAAATCCCCCTGCCATTGTGCAACACCGGGCTGGTCTTGCCGTGCATGGGGGTGTTCTTCACCACTTTTCCGCCAAAGTGCAGTATTATTCCCTGGTGCCCGAGGCACACGCCAAGCATGGGGGTGCACTGCATTTCGGAAAGTATGCCTGCGCAAACCCCGAAGTCGCGCTTGTTTGCAGGGTGCCCTGGGCCGGGGGAGAGCACAATCCTGCCAGGCGCCATGCGCTTTATCTCTTCAATTGTTATCTTGTCGTTTCTGCGCACTTCCACCTTTTCGCCCATCTCCTCAAGGCAATGGCACAGGTTGTAGGTGAACGAGTCGTAATTGTCAATGAGCAGTATCATCCATTTCCCCTCCTGTGCCGAATGCGGCAAGCCGTGATTGCGGGCGGCTGGCAATCGCCATTCACTTCCCCTCCAATGCCGAGAGAAGCGCGCGCATCTTGTGCTCGGTCTCGGCGTACTCGCGCTCAGGCACTGAATCGGCAACAAGCCCTGCCCCCGCCTGTATATGGGCTTTCTGCCGGTTTGCCACAAGCGAGCGGATGTTGATTGCAAAATCGCAGTTGCCGTTGAACGAGAAATACCCGACCGCGCCGCCATACGGCCCGCGCCGCGTATCCTCAAGCTCCTCGATTATT
>JAPLWY010000110.1 GCA_026396355.1 Microcaldota archaeon | reverse complement strand
GATGTTCTTGCCGGCCTGTGCACTGCGCTTTATTCCACTTGCCTATCCCCTTCAAATGCCGCATTCTCCGCCTCGGCGATAAACAAGCGAGCAGGCGAGATGCTTTACAGGTGCTTTGGCTATAATTTCTCATCCGAGGACTTGGCAAACGAGCTTGCTTTTGCAGCTACAAGCCTCAAAAGAAGCAAAACTGGATAGAATAGGGGGCGCACGCCTGCCATTGCCATTTTTTATTAGTTGTGCAAGATAATCTGCTTTATGGAAAACCCTTCCTTCAAGCGCAAGATAGGCTCAAGCAGCATGAGGTCAGCCGGCCATCTTGGGCGCGCAGTCGAAGTGGTGAAAAGGATGCAAAAGGACCGCGCCACAGTGTTCCTCTCATTCACCTCAAACATGATTTCGTCCGGAATGCGCGAGATAATCGCCTACCTTTGCGAAAAAAAGCTGGTGGATTGCATTGTGACCTCAACCGGCTCAGCGGAAGAGGACATCATGAAGGCAACTGCGCCTTTCCTTCTTGGAAGCTTCAATGCAGATGACGAGGAAGTGAAGAAGAACGGGATGAACAGAATCGGGAACATTCTGGTAAAGGATGAGCAATACGCTGATTTGGAGAAACTCCACCTTGCATTCATGCAGGAGATGTATGACAAGCACAAGGGAAAGATGTGCGCAAGCGAGTACTTGAAGGAAATCGGGGCGAGGCTGAGCGACAAGCACTCGTTCCTTTACTGGTGCTCAAAAAACAACATACCGGTTTTCCTGCCTGGCCCGCTTGACGGGGCAATGGGAGACCATTTCTATTATTTCAACAAGAAGAATTTCCGCGCGCCATTCGTGATTGACGCTGCAGAGGAAGTGAAGAGATTCTACGATATCATGCTCATGGCCGAGAAAACAGGAGGCATAGTGCTTGGCGGCGGGATTGCAAAGCATCATCTCATTGGCGCGGCAATCCTGCGGAATGGCCTGGATTATGTTGTTTACTTATCCACAGGAAGCGAGGGGGATGGCTCGCTGTCCGGGGCGCGCCCGCGCGAGGCGGTTTCCTGGAACAAATTGAAAAGCGAGGAAAACTCGGCATTTGTGGAAGGGGATGCCACGCTCACTTTCCCGCTTCTTGCCTGCTGCATGGCAAAGGAATAGGATGAAAACATGGCAGACCTTGCTTTCTGCGCGCATTACCCGTTTTCCTCTGCCGCGAAAAAATATGTCTCGGAGAGGGGGCTAGAGCTCACTTCGCTTCTTTTGGAAAAGGCTGAAGACAGGGTGCGCGATGCCATTTCGTCCGGGAAAATAAGGAAAGTGCCCAAACTCGCCGAATCGCAGGAGGAGGAACTGGCGCTTTATGCGATTTCAAGGATGATTGTTTCCTCTGCGAATAATCGGTACCTTATCAACCGGTATGCGGTTGCGGAAGGGAAGAAAACAAGCGATTATTTGTCTGGAGAAGATTCGGGCAGGGAAGACTATCTTTCCGAGGCTGCATCCGAATTCGGGATGGTTTTTGAAAGTGCGGGAAAGGCGGGAAAATATCTTGTGCCGCTTGCGAAATACCTGCAATACACCCCGCGCTCGGTGGACTACAAGCTTTCCAACCGCGAAGTCTCAGCAGGAAAAGTCATTGTTAACAGGCATGAGAGGAACAGGATAATAGAAGAGGCAGTGAAGAAGAAAATGGAAAATGAGCTGCCCATAAGGGGAGAATTCACTCCTGAAGTGAAAGAGGCTGCAAAAAGGCTGCTTGCCCTCCTTCCAAAGCTTGAGGCGCCTGTCTTGAGGCTTGGGCAGGAGAATTACCCGCCCTGCATTGTGAAGCTCTTGGAAGAGCTTTCGATGAACATCAACCTGCCTCACACTGCGCGCGTGGCGCTTGGGATATATTTGATAAAAGCAGGCATGGCTGATGCAAAAATAGTCGAGCTTTTCCGCTCTGCGCCTGATTTTTCAGAGAAGACTACGGCTTACCAGATTGCGCATCTGCGCGCAAAGGGCTATTCAATGCCAGCTTGTTCCACCATGGACTCGTACGGAATATGCATGGCAGACTGCAGGTGCGGCACGCCGCTCAATTTCCGCGCAGGCCTTCACGGAAAAAGGCTGACGCATGAATCAGAGGGGAGAAAATGAGCGGGCAGACCAACTTACAGGAGCAGTCGCGCGAGGAGCGTTTCCTGCGCGAGAAATTCTCGGATTTCTATTCGCGCGCGCCAATCACTGTGCGTTCATTGGAGAAGCGCGAGTTTGGCTTTGGGGGCTGGGACAAGAAAATAGAGTTCAGACATATTTCCGAGACCAGCGAGCCGAATTTGAGGGCAAGGCTGGTGCGCGATGCCCCGCTTTATGTTTCCCATTCGGTTGCTTACTATGAATTCCCGGATGCGCGGCCAATGACCAAGAAAAACTGGCTTTCCTCTGACTTGATATTCGACCTTGATGCAGACGGAAGCGCGTGCGGCAACAAGTGCGGCAAATTCACCTGCCAGAAATGCCTGGATGCGGTGAAGCAGGATGCGATAAAGCTGATTGAGGAGTTTCTGGTGCCTGACTTTGGCTTTTCGCGAGACGAGATGAGCGTGAATTTTTCTGGGAGCAGGGGCTACCATGTGCATGTTTTCTCTGAATCGGTTGCGCAGCTTGACCGCGAGGCAAGAAGGGAAATTGCGGATTACATCGGCGGGGTCGGGCTGGACTTTGGCAGGCTTTTCTGGAATGAGGGAAAGAAATTCCTGGGCCCCTCGCCAACGCAGGGCGGATTCGGGGGAAAGTTCGCGCGCGCATTTGTCTCAAAGCTGTCTGATGATTCATTTGCAATTTCCATTGCACGCAAGCTGAAAAAACCCGAGGAGAGGGCAAAGCTCATCTCGGCAATAGAGCGCGGGAACTACGACAATGTGGGGATAGCCAACCGGGAAAAGAAGCTGTTTGACAATTTCGAGAAAATGAGGCTTACAATGGCCGGGAGAATCGACTCCAATGTCACTGCAGACACCAGCAAGCTCATACGAATGCAAAACTCGCTGCACGGCGGCTCAGGCATGCTGGCAAAAAGCGTGAAGAGCCTGGACTCTTTCGAACCAATGAGGCAGGCGCCTGTTTTCGGGAACACACCACTGAAAATAAAGGCGAGCGAGGCAGTGCCTGCGCTGAATATATGCGACTACTCGTTCGGCCCCATTCCAGCCGGGGAAACCAGGGAGCTGCCCGTGCACTCTGCAGTTTACCTGCTTTGCAAGAAAGCGGCTGCGCTTGCCTGATTCAGATTCTCTCAAGAAGAAGAACCGAGGGGCGTTGGATGGAAACTCCTGATGCGATTTTTTCCGCAAGCTTTTCCTGCGAAATCTCCCTGATGAAATCGGGCCCGAAAGCATCCACTTCGAAAAAAGCGCTTTTGCCTTCCCTTTTTTTGGAATAGACCATGGAAGTGTGGAAAGGGTAGCAGTATGCCACTGTGACCAGGAGCGCGGTTCTGCCTGGGCTTTTTTCAAGCTGCGCAATTGCCTCTTGCGGTAAAGTTGCGGGCAGGTGCCTTGCTGCAAGCGCTGAAAGCAAAGGCGTTTCAGATATGTATTCTTTCACGTCTGAGAGGTCGCGGAGCACCAATGAATTGAACCAGTTCTTGCTAGGCAGGGTATTGTCCAGGAAATGTGAGATAAACTTGTTCTTGGCAGGTACTTTGGAGCTGCCCAGCAGGTAGGCTGCCCCGTAGTAGAAGGCATTTGAGCAGCATTGGAATTTTTTCTGCTTGGTCACTTTTGTCACTTTTTCAGGGAACTCCTTGTCCTTTGCGCGGTAAATCAGCCTTAGCGCAGGGGAGGGAAGCACGTCCCTTGCAAAGTATTTCATGTCATGCATCGCAGCACCTGTGTTAATATGTGTTTTTGGAAGTAAACAGGTTATAAAGCTGCCTTTGGCTGGGGCTGCGCCTGTCAGCAATCCGTTTTTATACCTTTATGACTGCAATGAAAGAGGGAGCGAATGGTTGAGGAATTGAATTACAAGCGCCTTCGCGATTTGGCGCGAGAGGAAAAGACCCAGCCTGGACTGGTCAAGATAGACTCTGACTTCTACTCCTCGGTTGAAAAGTTCCTTACTGAGAATTTCTCGAAGATGGAGGAGAGCGCCTCTGTGCTCCAGATGCGCGAGTTCGAGAATGCGACTGCAATAATACGGGAAATCTCGATATTGCGTCAGCAGAAAATTCTGTTCCGGGCGCTTCGCGGCAGGGGCAAGAAAGACCAGCCGGAAGACATGACAAGGGAAGAGTATGGCATTTATGACAGGTTCTGCGGGATAATCGACGAGGAAGGAGGGCGGCTGGACAAGATGCTTTCGCGCTTTGAGAGAAGCGGAAAGAGAGGCGAGAAACAGGCGCAGGCAGGCGCGCAAGCCCCGAAACAGGCGGAGGCGCCTTCGCAGGAGCCCAATATAATTAAAAAGGTGAGATTTCTGAAAGACGTACAGGCTTATGTCGGAGCAAACATGGAGACTTTCGGCCCCTACAGGGTTGGGGACGAGGGCGCGCTTCCTCCCGAGGAGGCTGAATTGCTTCTTAAGCAGAGAATGGCAGAGAAAGTGGAATGACCCCAGAAAGGGTCTTGCAGGTGTATGGTTATGAAATATCCGAAGGAAGTCAGGACATACTGCCCGAAGTGCAGGAAGCACACTACCCAGAAGGCAAAGCTTGTGTCGAAAGGCAAGGCCAGGGCGATGGCAATCGGCAACCGCAAGCACGAGCGGAGCCTGATGGGCCACGGCGGCAAGCGCGCGGGCGAAAAGACGGTGAAGAAGCAGGGCAAGCGCCAGAAAATCATACTTGAATGCCCGATTTGCAAGAAGAAGCAGGAGCGCATAATCGGGACACGGACGAAGAAAAAACTCGAGTTCAACGCTTAAAGGTGAAAATATGAGCAAATTCATCAGAGTCAAGTGCAAGTGCGGAAACGAGCAGAACATTTTCGCCTATGCTTCCCAGGAGATAAAATGCCTGGTATGCAGCGAGACAATGGCACGGCCCCGCGGAGGCAAGGTAGAGGTCTCCGACGAGTGCAAGGTGCTCAAGGTCCTGTAGGCGGCTGGTTGAAACATGGTAGACATGCCCGAGCAGGATGAACTGGTCCTTGCCACAGTGAAAAAGATAATGCCTTACGGGGCGTTCTGCTCGCTGGACGAGTATGGCGACAAGGAGGCGTTTGTTCACATTTCTGAAGTCGCGCCACGCTGGATAAAAAACATCCACGAATTTTTGAGGGAAGGGCAGAAGCTCGTTGCAAAAGTCTATCATATTGAAGCTGACAAGGACCAGATTGACCTTTCTCTCAAGCGCGTCAACGAATCAGAGAAGAAAATGAAAATGGAGGGCAGCCGCCGCGAGAAGCGCGCGGACAAGCTTTTTGAGGTCGCGCTCAAGATTGCAAAGTCCACCAAGAGCGAGGAAGTGGCAAGCCGCGCTGCGCTTGTGGCAAAGTACGGGAACCTTATTGATGCAATAGAGGCGCTTTCCGAGAAAGGCGAGGAGGCGATTGCAGGCCTCAAGATCGAGAAGGGCCTCGCAAAGGCGCTTCTTGAAGTCGCCATGAAGAACATCAAGAAGGCGCGCGCAGAGATGAACGGGATAATCAGCCTTACTTCTTATTCGAAAAATGGAGTGGAGGAGGTAAAGAGAATACTTGGCTCGGTAAAGGCGCCAGCAGGGGTTGAGACTGAACTCCTCTACCTTGGCGCGCCAAAATACCAGCTGCGCGTGGTCGCGGACGACTTCAAGAGCGCGGACAAGGCATTGGAAACCATTGTCGCGCACATTCACGCAGAGGCGAAGAAGTCCGGCGCGATTGCCGACTTTGCTAAGATTGAAGCCTGATTTGGTAATTAAGAAGCCCGTTGCCAGTGTTGATGACAAGCACCGAGTGCTTGCTGGCATCAAAGCTTGGATCTATTTGCTTTAGCCTGGGCAGTATTGCAAACCCTGCAGCGCCGCTTGCCTCTGCGCTGAGTTTCTTGGCAGACAAGACATTCATTGCCTTGATTATTTCCTGGTCGGCAACATGATAAACAAAATATTGCTCGCGCGCCCTTCCTTTCAGGTCAATTGATGGGTGCTTTGTCATGCCTTTCCCTTCTGACAGCATCCTTTCTGTTTCCACCCAGATTACCCCGTACAGCATGATTGCGATTGTGTTTGGGTTGCCCGAGCTTACAGGTATGACCTTTGTCTTCAATTCATTGTCTTTCACATAATCGATTATCTCATTGCATAGTATGCCTGCGCCAAACGGGACAATGACATAGTCTGGCGCAAATTTGAGCTGCGTCTCTATTGATTCCTTTATTATTTTCACATAGGCGGGCCGGTCCAGCCCGTCTGAAATATTGGTAAATTTGTCGAGCATTGCGCCTTCCTTTTTCGCAATCATCTCCAAGTCAGAATCATGGTAAATCTGCGCGTTCAAGTCTATTGGGATGATTGTGCAGAATTCTGAAATCCTGCCCACCACCCTTTTTGCGTCTATGCGCGTCCCTTCGGTGTTCGGGCCGAATGGCCGGTTCAGCAGCTGAGGGGGCATGAATGCGATTGCGCGCACTATTTCACCCCCGTAAAAGCCATTCAGCAGCTTGCAGTAATGCCCCATGCTGTAAGCAGTGTTGCCATAGGAGATTGCGCCAAAGGAAGTTTTCTCGAACGGCTTTCCGTTCATTATATTCTCAATGATTGGGCGCACCATTTCATAGGCAAGCCTGTCCTTGAAAGTGTGCGTCGGGTTTTTCGTCTCGTCCTTCATGAAGAGCTTTGAAACGTTGAATAATCCAGAGATATTCTTCATTGGAGTATTTCCTGGAACACTGATGGATTCCAGCTGTAAATGTGACATAATGTATATCCTCATGTAACGTTTTTTAAAGGTGCCGGCAGTGCAACCTCGAGCCTGAACAGCTCTTGGAAAACCAGCAACCATATAAACAGTTTGCACAACCAAACAAGGGGTGAGGGCATGGCAATCAATACTGTGGGGCACGTTACAGCGATGGGACATAATAGGGACAGGCTGCTGAATTTCCCTACAGAAGTGAAAAATGAGTCCCTGAAAAGCAAATTTGCGAATTCGACTTTCTACAACCGCCTTCCAATCGAGATAGCCCACCCGATGAAATCGTCCCGTGCAAAGGCGAATGGAAACGATAGTTTCACGAAATTCAAGATTGATGCTTATCTCCAGCGCGCGGAGCTTTTCCTCAAAAAAGGCAAGCTGGGACTCGCGGAAGATTATTGCGAGAGAATACTCAGCGCATCCGATGATTCGGAGGAAACAACAGCTAAAACTCACCATTCGGAGAAAGCAACAGCTAAAACCTACCATATCCTCCACAAAATCGACCTTGCAAAAGGCGATTTTTACAATGCACATATAGATTTGGGAATTGCTACTTTCCACGACAAGAGCATAAGCAGGGCGTGGTTCACACCTGAAAACCATCTCAAGGCGGCAGAATACGGGCTAGTCATCTTGAAGGAGATGCGCAGGGTTTCTGCAAAAAAGATGGACCAGGATGAAGTTGCATCCCAGATAGGGTTATTCGTATCCGAGGCCACTTTGGCGCTTAGCACTGCACGGCTCGAGCACAATCCATTCCAAAACGAGAAAGAAATCGAAGAGCGGGCAGAGTCGGTAAAAGCCAGGCTCAAAGAATAAGCCATTGCCTGACCTTCAATGCCGGTTTGCCTGACCTTCAATGCCCAGTTATCCTTTTTTCGTGCATATTTAGCCAGCGCGCCCTGGAAAACGCGCCAATTCCCGTTTCCAAGCAAAATCGGTTATATTATAAACCACTAGCCCTCAAAACACGCCATCGGCGAGGGGCGGCTATGAAAAAAATGAGGAAATGCGCACTTTGCGGGAAATATACCCTGGAAGACAGCCACTGCAACGCGCCGACAAAAAGCCCGCACCCTGCAAAATTCTCGATAGATGACAAGCATGCCAAATACAGGCGCATGGCAAAAGAACGGTGATTCCTGATGATTGAGACTACCATAATCGAAAAGAAGAACATCAAGATGAGAAAGCCTGTGCTTATCGAGGGTCTGCCAGGAATTGGGCTGGTGGGAAAAATAGCCGCAGATTTACTGGTGGATGAGCTCAAGGCTGAAAAGATAGCTGACATTTATTCCCCGCACTTCCCCCATCAGGTGATAATGCAGAAGAACGGGGTAATGAGGATGATAAAGAACAGGATATACCTTGCAAAGGGCAAGAAGCGGGATTTCCTCATCCTTGCAGGGGATGTGCAGGCAGTGACTTCTGAGGCGCAGTACGAGGTTACCGGCAAGATGCTAGACTATGCCCAGAAAAAGGGAGTTTCATTGACAATCACGCTTGGAGGCTATGGCACTGGAAAAGTGCATGACAAGCCGCGCGTTTTCGGGATTGTGAGCAACAAGCCCATGGTGGAAGAGTACAAGAAATACGGGATAATTTTCGGAGAGAGCAAGGGCTCGATAATCGGCGCTGCTGGCCTTCTTATTGGAATGGGCAAGCTAAGGGAAATGCCTGGTGTCTGCCTGATGGGCGAGACGCATGGGGGCTTTGTGGATGCAAAGTCAGCCCAAGCCCTTCTTGAAGTGCTCTGCAAAATGCTTGAAGTCAAAGTGGACCTCAAGAAGCTTGATGCGCGAGTGAAGGCGGGCGAGAAATTCGCCAAGAGAATCGAGCAGGAAACCATGGCTGCAAAAGGAATGGTGCACCCTGGCGGGGCAAAGCACGACTTGTCATACATAAGGTAAGGCTGGCAGCTCTCAAATCTGTCATCTAGCTTACAGGATGGGCTAGGCTTTTTATTTTCCATCGCTCATCTCAAAAAGGCATGAATATAAGCTTTTCTTATTAAATTCTTATGAAAATAGTATGAAAAGAGTATAATGGTGATTTCGTGGCCAATGCAAACATCAATCTTTCCGGTTACACAGGCACAGTTGTGGAGAGGATGCTCAGCCTGGGGTATGCGAAGACCAAGACTGAAGCCATCAGGCTTGCGCTTTTCCAGTTCGACCAGACCTATAAGCTCACTGATGAACAGGCATTTGATAACCTGGCTGGGAAAATCCTGAAGGAAGTGGATTCGGGAAAAATGAAAACCAGGAAATTCGCGCTTAAAGAGCTGGATTGACATGACTCCTCAAATACGCGGTATTTGGGGAGACGGAGGGCAGCGCCCTCTGGAACTGGAGTCCACTTCGATTTTTGACAAGGACATCAGGAAGCTGGACAAGCACGAGCGCAAGGAACTGAAAGACCTGCTGGATAAAATCCTGGAAAAGCCTGAAATCGGAAAGCCCATGGAGCACTATGCAAACGTATTCTCAAAGCGCACCGAGCATCGCAGGCTGGTTTGGAAGGTAAAAAAGCAGGAAGGGAAGGTTCTTCTTTTGATGTACAAGAACCGAGACGAGGTTTACGAGGAGCTGAAACGGCTGAAAGTCTGAGATAAACATTCCTTGCAAAATCAGAATGCCACCCTGGCTGAACCTGCCACGCTTATAGGTTTTTAAACACTTATTAATGGAATAAAGGCGATGAGCAAGCCGCAAAATGCGCCAGTGGTGCTTACATTCGGCAGCGGTCCGGCTGGATTGAAGACCGCGGATTACCGGGCTGCGCGCGGGGAAATCGAAAGGATGGGGCTGAGGTTTGCCAGCCATTCGGCATTCACGCCGGATTTCATACATGATGAAATCCTCGTAAAATCAGGCGCAGCGAAAGCTGAGTGCAAGGGAGATGCGTCCCGCAGCCTGGAGAAGTTCAAGTTTCCCCAAATCATAAGTGAAGGAATCTACGAATCCGTTTCAAGACTGGAGCCGGACGGCGCACGATGCGTCGCAGTCAGGTTCGACCCAGGCTGGAAAGGCGGCTCGGCAGGAACCGGGCTGGGCAATACAGGGATAGCCGCAGTGCCATTTGGCGCGTCTCTCGAGAGCATGGTGCCGCTTATTGAAGAGAGGTTCAAGGAAGTCCTGGCAAGCGGGGCAGCCCCGTCCATTGCCGCGTTCAAGGCAAGAAAGGGAACAGAAGGAAAGCTTGGCATACAGATAATGCCTGTGCAAGGCGCAGAATTCAGGGCCAACGATGGCAATACACACATTTGGCCTACAATCGCAGTGTCTTACATTGGAAAAGTGGATGGGAAGGCGCTTGTCTCTGTGGGGCATGGCTTTGATGGCGCCAATTTTATAGGAAAAGGCCTTGTGGGAAACTTGGATGGCTATGTCAAATTGACAGACGACATATCCAAGCATATCCTGCACTACGATAACGTGTCTCAGATGATTGACCTGAAAAGCGGCAACATAGTCGAGTTGTGCGGAACCGCAGACTTTTACAAGGTGAAGCAAGGCATTGCGGAGCTGGACGGGATGCTCAATAAGCAAACACATTCGGCATACCTTGAGATTGTGAATGCGAGCCTGGATTGCGATGACTGGGTTGCCACCCAGTACTGCCGGTTCAACGTAGAAACTTCCCGCGTTATCGGCACTGGCGTGGTGCAGACAAGCGGAGTGGTTTTCCTTGATTTGATTGGAATGAACCCGTACAAATTGCGCGAAATGAACCGTGAAAACAAAGGATACCTTCTCTGCACGGCAGGGATGGGCGCCGGAGGATTTTTTTCCACATTTTCGCCGGAATATTATTCAAATGCAGGAGCAATAGTCATCTTGTACGAAAACAGGCATGCTATTTCCAGCCACCTCAACGGCTTGCCGCGGGAGCTTGGCATACCCGTACTTTGCATTGATATTGAAAAGCATGAGTTTATGCAAAACCTGAGGAAAAGCGTGGACTCGTATGCCGGGTCGGATTTGGGCAGCAGAGAACAAGTGCAGGAATTCGACAGGGAGCACATCTACAAAACGAAGCTGGCAGTGTATGTGAAAGAATTTGCGGAGAAAGGGCTTATTGCGCGCATTTAGGCTGTTGTTTTATGGCGCTATTGATTCACTTTGGTGCACACTGCCTTTTTCCCTAGAAGAAGCGCAAGCACGCGCGAGGGCTTTTTCGCATTCACCACGTAAGATGGGGCGCGCGCGTCCATTATTTCCTTTATCTTGCCAGCCATCCCGCCTGTAACGTCAGGAGTTTTCGAGCCTGTTATGTGACGCGCGATTTTTGGGAAGTTCTTGCGAGTAATTAGCGGAACCACTTTCCCCCTTGCCAGCACGCCATCGACATTGCTTGCCAGCACTATGCGGCGCGCGCGCTTGCCAAGATAGGCGATTATCTGGTCGCCCGAGCAGACTGATGAGCCCAATTTGGAATCCGGCACCATGTCGCCGTAAAGAACCGGCACCACGCCGTTTGAAAGCGCGCGCTTTATTGGCAGGAAATTGAATTTTGCAATCCTCTTGTTTTTTGACTTGATTATTCCGTGCGGGGCGATAGAGACTGCCGCGACGCCTGCCTTGTGGAGCGCAGAAGTCACCTGGAAAGAGAGTTGGGCGCACGCTTTCTGAGTTATTTTGCAGCCCTTTTTCTGTTTTGCAGTCCGCACGCCTTCATTCAGCTTGTATTTGAGGACAGGGGCGTGCCCGAACGAGCCAGCGCCATGCACTATGACAATGTCATCGCAGCCTGCTGCAAGCGCGCGCGCAATTGTTTTTGCCAGCCTTCGGATTGCAGGGAGGTCTGGCTCCATGTAGCCGTGCTTCTTGGTAATCGCGCTTCCGCCGAGCTTGAGCAATTGCATAGGAAAATGAATGGTTAAACGGTTAATAACCGTTTGGGTAAAGAAAGGAGTGTGGATTTTCCGGGTATGGGTTTTTCCTGGGCATTTGCGGAACAGGAACCAAAAAACTATACACGCTTTCAGTCTCCATGTATTCGGCACAAAGAAGAGTGCTGCGCTGGGCAAGGTTGCCCGCAGCTTCAACTGCAGCCGCTTTGCCCCGCTCGCGCGCCACCTTTGCAAGGAAGTCGAGGGTTGCCACTGTTCTGGTTGGCGCTTTGGAAGAGAACTTCTTAATAAGGACCCGAAACTCTGAAGGCAGAAAACCGTCTTTGTCCCCGGCATAATGCTTGATGGCTGAAAGGGAAATGTACACTGACAGTTTTTCCTTTTGATATTCGTCGAACCATTTGTCTATCTGCTTCAGTTCAAAACCTGAGACTCCGAGGGGCCGACTATACCTTTCGTTCCGGCAGTCTAGCGTCGGATCTTTTAATTTGAACCTGAATTGCGATTCGTCCATGTCATTCCCGTGCAACAATCTGATGGGAAAGGTATAAAATGTTGTCTAATAATGGATAGCCGTGTAGAAAGAAACTGGTTTTAACCCTTATGTGGAGAAGAATAGCATGAGGCTCCTTGTCGCAATCACAGGCGCGTCCGGCATAGCCTATGGCGCGCGGCTTGCAGAGGTGCTGGGAAAGGGAAAGCACGAGATTGCAGTGGTGGTGAGCAGCGGCGCGAAAAAGGTGGCGCAAGCCGAGGGCGCGCGGCTGCCAAAAGCGAATTATTCTGAAGATGACTTTTCCTGCCCTTTTGCTTCTGGCTCAAACTGCGCAGATGCTGTAATAGTCTGCCCCTGCTCGCTTAAGACACTTGGGGAAATTGCAAACGGAGTTGGGAACAGCCTGATTACGCGCGCGGCAGAAGTTGCGCTGAAGGAGAGAAAGAAGCTGGTGCTGGTAGTGAGGGAAACCCCGCTTTCGCTCATTGCAATCAAGAATATGGAGAGAGTGACTCTGGCAGGCGGCATTGTGCTTCCTGCCTCGCCTGGATTTTACCACAAGCCAAAAAGCATTTCAGACCTGGTGGATTTTGTGGTGGGAAAAACGCTGGATGCTGCGGGAGTTGAGAATCATCTGTTCAAGAGGTGGCGTGAATGAAGAATGGCGCAACTTTCCGTGAATTCG
>JAPLWY010000010.1:3252-3930 GCA_026396355.1 Microcaldota archaeon | reverse complement strand
CGCGCGAGGGAAGCTTTCCGCGCTTTCAGGAAAAGTAAAAACTTATCCTATTGAGAGAAGGAAATACCCATGCGAGGGCAAAGACAGGGGGAAAATAATGGCTGCCTTGAAAAAATCGCTTGCATTCTCTGGCGCAAAGCTTTCCACAATAGACGGGCTGCGCTTTGATTTTGAGGATGGATGGCTGCTGGTGCGCGCGTCAGGCACCGAGCCTGCAATTCGCCTTACCGCAGAGTTTAGGGAAAAAGAAAAACTTGAAAAAACAGTGGCAGCAGCCGAGAAGGCGCTTCTTGCGGCAATTGGCTAGTGCTGCATTGTTCACTTTTTCTTTGAAGGCGTGGCAGGAGATGCGCTACCCTGCTTCTCAATCTTGAGCTTCAGGCCCATCAGGGTCACAGCGAAGAGCAGCCTCAGGAAAATGCTCAGAGGCAGGAAAATTATCAGGAAGAGGCAGCACAGGCAGGGGTTGAGCATTGTGAAGAAGATTACTGCATACACTGCGATTATGAACAGGTAATATTTCACGAATATCTTCAGGTTGCCCCTGACAAGCGAGATTGACCTGCGCGCAGACTCGAAAAGCGGCAGCCTGTCAATCGCATAATATACCCAGAGCAGCAGCAGGAAAAACTGCACCACAACCAGCACAGCCACAAAAAGCGCAGCCAGCCCGACCAG
>JAPLWY010000010.1:0-3177 GCA_026396355.1 Microcaldota archaeon | reverse complement strand
CAAGCATGAATGCAATTGCGACAAAAGGAATGAAAATTGCCAGGTCGACAAGCCACAAGAAAAACAGGTAAAACGTTGACTTTCCAGCCTGCCGTTTCATGCGCGGTTTCCATTCTTCTGAAATTTTCCTCTTGGTGAGCAATGCGTGGAAGTGCTCGAACACATAGAACCAGAGGGATTGCTGAAGTATGGCAAGAATTAACGCAACAACAATGACAACCGCGATTATTACAAGGATAAATACGCCAAGCGTCGCAATCAGTGCGCCTGAATCTGCCATTGCGCTTGCCAGCGCGCTGCCGGATGAATGCCCTGTGTTTTGGCTGCTGTAGCTGTTGCCAAAAGAGCGCGAAAACCCGCTTCCGAACGAGCTTGCGCCGGATATCAGGAATATGACGAGCAGTGGAACAATTACTTCCTTCCAGTGCGCGCGTATGATTTCGTATGACTCGCGGGCAGTTTCCAAAACGCTGATTTTCGCCATGTTTTCCGCTTTTGCTGGGAAATTTAATAAACTGGCTCGCCAAAACCTCTCTATGGCAGACATAAAAAAGGCAGTTGTGCTTGCGGCTGGCGAGGGCAAGCGCCTGCGCCCGCTCACCTACACGCGCCCGAAGTGCATGATTCAGCTCGCCGGAAAGCCCATTCTCCAGCATGTGCTTGAGAACCTGTGCGCAGTCGGGGTGCGCGAGGCAGCAATACTGGTCAAGTACAAGAAAGAGGAGATAATTTCGCATTTTGAGAAAAACCCGGTGGACAGCATGAAACTCTCCTTCATAGAGCAAGGCGAGAATTACGGCACTGCCGCTGCTTTTGGTTATGCTGAAAGCTTTGCAACCGACAGGTTTTTCGGGGTGGCAGGAGACATCATTTCCGAGCCAGAGGCACTCAAAAAATTGGCGCAGCAGGCGGAGGGAGAGGTGAGCGCAGCGCTCCATGCTGTCGAGGATGCGAGAGAGTACGGGACTGCGATAGTCAAGGATGGGAAAATCTTTGCGTTTGAGGAAAAGGCTGAAAAGCCCAAGAGCAACCTTGCCAACTGCTCGCTTTACGTTTTCGAGCCTTCGATATTCAAGAGAATACGGAATGTGAAAAAGTCAGCGCGCGGGGAATACGAAATCACCGATCTTCTTTTGGGAGCAAAGGCAGTTGAAGTCGGTGGCTTTTGGCTGGACATGGGAATGCCCTGGCAATTGTTCTCTGCAAACGAATTCCTGCTTTCAAAGCTGCCTGAGAAAAAAGGCAAGCTGGAAAACTGCACAGTGAAGGGAAAAGTGATAATGGAGAAAGGTGCAGTTGTTTATGACTCGTATCTTGAGGGGAATATTTACATTGGCGAGAAAACCGAGATTGGCCCGCACGCGTATGTGAGGGGCACAACCTCGATTGGCAGGGACTGCGGCATTGGGGACTCGACCACGCTGAAAAACAGCATAATATTCGACCATGTGAATGCCAAGCACCTAACCTACATCGGGGACTCGGTAGTGGGAAGCGGGTGCAACTTTGGCGCTGCCACGCAGATTGCCAACTACCGGTTTGACGCAGGGCACATAAAGGCAGTGGTGAACGACGTTGTGATTGACACCAAGAGAAAAAAGCTTGGTGCAATCATCGGAGATGGCACGAAGATGGGAGTGCTCTGCTCTGTGATGCCTGGGAAAATAATCGGCGACGGTTGCTGGATAGATGCCGGTGTTGTGGTGAAGGAGAACGTTGACAGGCGCACGCACATAATTCTCAAGCAGGAACTGGTTAAGAAAAAGCTGGAAAGCGAAAATTCAATCGACAGCTCAGGCACAGACTGATTCTGGTGGCTTTTTGGAACCGCGAAGGCACGCAATCGTCGGCATTGACCCAGGCGCGACATTCGGGATAGCACTGATTGACCTGAACGGGAGAAAGATCGCTCTTGGTTCGACTGGTGAGGGGTTTTCTGAAGCCGCGCGCATGATTGAAAGGCATGGCGCGCCTTCCCTTGTTGCCTGCGACACCAACCCTGCGCCAGAGGCTGCGCTGAGGCTGGCATCTTATTTTTCCTGCAGATTGTTTGTTCCGAGAGCGAGCATTCGCGAGGAGGAGAAGAATGTGGTTGCGAGGGGCTCAGGAGCGGAAAACTCGCACCAGCGAGATGCCTATTGCGCCGCGGTTTATGCTTACAGGGCAAATGCGAACAAGTTACGCCAGATTGAGGCGCTTGCGGATTTGGCGCCTGCGGAAAAAGAGGAAGTGAAGCACCTAATTTTACGGGGAGTGAAAGTGCAGGATGCGTTCTTGCTTCTGCGCGAGCCGGTTGCCAAAGCAGAAGCAGTGGAAAAGAAATCTGCAGCGCCAGCTAGAACAGCTTCTCCTGAGGAAATGCGCTCCAGGCTGGAGACTTTGATGCGCGAGAACTCCAATTTGAGAATGGGGATTGAGAGGCTGGAGGAGGAAAAGGCTGCGCTCTTGCATCGGCTGAGGCTGCTGGAAAACGGCGTGAGGCAGTCCTTGGTGCGCGATGCCGAGTTTAGGAAGCTGCGGTTCCAACTGCAAAAGAGCCTGGAGAGGCTGAACTGGAAAAAAAATAAGAATGCCGGAAAAAAGAACCCGCAGGCGCAGAAAGAGAGCCAGCGCGAGAATGCGCGCGCGGAAAAGAAGGAGACAAGCGAAGGAATAAATAATTTGGGAGAACCAGGGATTGACTTGAAAAAGATGGTTGAGGAGTACAGGAAAGGAAGAAGCTGATCACACGCATATGAATACAGAGGTGGAATGATGGATGAACCGGCAAACCAGCAGCAACAAGCGCCAACGCCTTCACCGCAGCAGGCGCCCCCAGTGCAGCATGCGCCAGCGCACCACGCACAGCACACAGACCAATCTGCAAGGACAGATGGCAATGTTGTTTACATCGGCAAGAAAAGCGTGATGGGATACGTGCTTGCAGTGGTGACGCAGTTCAACGGAGGCGCGCCTGAAATCCACATCAAGGCAAGGGGAAAGCTCATTTCGCGCGCGGTAGACGTGGCTGAGATTGTCAGGCACAGGTTCCTGCCAGAAGTCAAGCTCGGCAAGATTGCGATAAAGACAGAGGAGATGGATTCCGAGGATGGAACCAAGACAAAAGTCTCTGCAATAGAAATAACCCTTGAAAGATAAGTGTTCATTCCAACCCGTACTCCCAACCATCGGATGATT
>JAPLWY010000025.1 GCA_026396355.1 Microcaldota archaeon | reverse complement strand
TTGACTATTGCTGCTGCCACGCCTCTTTCGCGCTTCGCGCAGCAGGATTCGAGAGCATAATGATAAACAACAATCCGGAAACAATAAGCACTGACTTTGACACATCGGACAGGTTGTACTTTGAGCCCCTCACATTCGAGGACGTGCTCAACATTGTGGAGCGCGAAAAACCCATTGGCGTGATAGTGCAATTCGGGGGGCAGACAAGCGTCAACTTAGCAGGAAAGCTCACAGCAGCAGGAGTGAAAATACTCGGAACGCAATTGGAAGGCATTGATGTTGCGGAAGACAGGGAGAAATTCAAGGAGCTGCTGCATGAGCTGGGAATACGCCAGCCGGAAAACGGGGTTGCGACAAACGAGGCTGAGGCGCTTGCAGTTGCGGCAAGAATAGGATATCCCGTGGTAGTGCGCCCCTCTTATGTGATTGCAGGCAGGGGCATGCAAATAGTTTATGATGAGGCTGAGTTGAAAAGATATATTGGCGAGGCAGTTGATGTTTCAGAGAAAAAGCCAGTGTTGATTGACAAGTACATTGAGCGCGCAATCGAGTGCGAGATAGATGGAGTGGCGGATGAGGAGCACTTGTTTGTCGGCGGGATAATGGAGCATGTGGAAAGGGCAGGCGTGCATTCAGGAGATGCGAACAATGTGGTGCCGTGCGTGAGGCTCAAGCCAGAAGTTCAGAAGCAGATACTGGAATTCTCCGAAAAAATCGCGCTTGCGCTGGATACGCTGGGCTCGATAAACATCCAGTATGTTGTGCAGGATGATGTTGTTTTCGTGCTTGAGGCAAATCCGCGCGCAAGCAGGACAATGCCTTTCCTTTCAAAAGCAACCGGCGTTCCTCTTGTAAAAATTGCAATGCAGGTGATAATGGGGAAGAAGCTCTCCAAGCTGGGCAGGCTGGAAATGCCCAAAATGAGCCACTATGCAGTGAAGGGCGTGGTGTTCCCGTTCCTGAAGCTGCCTGGCACTGACACTGTGCTTGGGCCTGAGATGAAAAGCACGGGCGAGAGCATGGGCGCTGACTATGAGTTCCCGGGCGCATTCATGAAAGCGCTTCTTGGCGCCAACCAGAAAATACCCGAAAGCGGCGGGGTTGCGATAAGCCTGAAGGACGGGGACAAGGAAAGGGCGTTGCCGCTTGCTGATGCTCTGTCGGACATGGGCTTTGAAGTCTATGCCACTCCAACTACTGCAAGCCATCTTGGGCAAAGAGTGCATATACTCAAGAAGATACATGACGGCGAGCCGAATATCGTTTCTGAAATACAAAAAGGGAAAGTCCAGCTTGTGATAAACACTCCCAAGAAGGGAAAGGTTGCAAATACCGATGGCTTTCGGATAAGGCGCGCCTGCCTTGAGAACGGAATACCTTGCATAACGAACTTTGAGGCAGCTGAAGCGCTTATTGAGGCAATGAAGCATGCAAAGGGTAAAAAGCCTTCAATAAAAAGAATAGATGAGTATGGCAAAGCAGAGTGAGTGGCTTTGGTTGGCAGGTGCCCTTCTTTTATCAGCTGCAATATTAATCGCAATTTCTTTTTTCATCGGCTCACTGCCCTGCGCTGGCTGCAATGCGCATGTGGAGTATGTCTTTTCACCTGGCGCAGAGAGTGAGGTTATTTCACTTATCCGCTCTGCGCAAAAAACAATTGATGTTGAGATGTATGTCCTTACATCCGAGGATATCGTGAATGAGCTGTCAGCTGCTGTGAAGCGCGGGGTGAAGGTGAGAGTGATACTGGAACCGCGTGTTGAAGATACGCGAAAAGACAAGGTGTTCCAGACGCTTCGCCAGCTGGGAGTGGACATGCGCTGGGCAAGCTTCACTTACAAGCTCACGCACTCGAAACTGCTGATAGTTGATGGCAAGCGCGCGCTTGTCGGGAGTATAAACTTCTCGGACTCCGCGCTCAACAGCAATCGCGAGGTGGCTGCGCTGGTTGAGGGAGAGAATGTGCACGAGCTTACCGCTATTTTTGAGGAAGACTGGCAAAAGGCGTCAGTTGGATAAAATCAGTTCTGGCAGAAACTGCGCAGGCTAGTTGAGGCCAACTGTGCGAAGCACGCGCGCGGGGTTTTTTGCCCTTTGTTCAGCTCTTGCATCAGCCATTTCTTTCCTTGCCTTGTTCATGTCGCCCCTGTTCCTGGCTGAGGGCAGGTTCCTCATCAGAATGGCATAATCGTCCTTGGAAGCCGCAGAGATTCCTTCTGCAAGAGTGTCTTTGGCAATGATTTGGATCATTGCAGACTTGATTGCGCCCCCCAGCTCTTTGTAAAACTTGGAAAACTCGGCAGTGTTGTTCTTGGCACTGAGGCAATTCAGCACCAGAAGCGAGTTGCGCTTATACCAGAAAAGGCGGCTGAAATCGTTGGTGTTGAATGCCGCCGTACCTTCCCGATAGTAGAAATATCTTGTGCCAATTTTATCTATCAGCTTATTTATTTCCTGGTAATCCGGTATGTCTTCCATGCGCCCGGGCGTTTTTGGCATTTCAAACAGAGATAGCGGCTTGGAGTTTGCAATGTCGTTTTCATTTGCCTTGTTTTTTCCCTCATTTTGCTTTCCCCCGCTTTGCTGCCCTCCGCTTTGCCCGTTGTCCTGCGCTTTGGCTGGCGCTGGATTTTTTTGGAGGCTGAGGACCATGGCTTTGACATCGCGGATGAAATCTGGCGGAATTTCAGGAGTCTCCGCATGGAGAAGCGCGATTGCTGCAAATGCCTTTTCACCGTATGTTGCAAGCAGCGTGGCGCATTTGTTGACAGCAGCTTTATCTTTCTCAAAATAAGCATCAGCAAGCCAATCGATTATGTTTACCAATTCGTTGTCTTTCTTGTCATCCTTGTCCATTTGCCTGCCCCTTACTGTTGCGCCATATATGTTGTAAAATATATACTAACAGTGTTTATAATGCTTTTGACCTGAAGGCAGGCAACAGGTGCGCCAAGCAGGGGGGCGCGTGCTACTTCTTCGGCGGCTTCTGGCTGTCGTCCTTTTGCTTCTTGCCTTTTGCCTTGGCTGCCCTTGCCTTTTTTCTCCTTGCCAGGCGCGCTTTCAGCGCGGCAAGCTCGATTTCCACGCTTTTCTCGAACGATAGCCTGCCTGCGCGCTCTATCTTCACTCCCTCGTCGCGCAGCTGCATCGGCCCTTCGGACATGGAGATTTGCGCGGCATGGGCAACTGGCGGCTGCTTTTTCACTGGCTCAGTGTGCACCGGAACCTGCACTGGCTCCTTTTTCTTGCCGAATAATTCCTGCATGGGGGGATTGGAAAGACGAGGTTTAAAAACTCTTAGTTGCATGGATGGAAAAATAAAACGTGCGTTAGTCAGCGTCTGGGACAAGCGCGGGCTGGACACGTTTGCGCGCGGGCTGGAGTCCCTCGGCATAACTCTCATTTCTACGGGCGGGACCGCAAAATACCTCAAGCAGAATGGCATCAGCGTGAAGCAGGTGAGCGACATCACCGGCTTTCCCGAGCTTTTCGAGGGACGCGTGAAAACGCTGCACCCGAAGATACATGGTGGCATACTTTACAGGAGAAATAACTCGGCGGATGTGGCGCAGGCAAAAGGCGCTGGCATCGAGTCGATTGACCTGGTGGTTGCCAACCTTTACCCGTTCGAGCAGGTTGCAGGCAAGGAAAACGTGAAGGAAGAGGAAGCGATCGAGAATATTGACATTGGCGGGCCTGCCATGGTGCGCGCTGCTGCGAAGAACTGGCAGAATGTCGCAGTGGTGGTTGACCCTGCGGATTACCCGGAAATACTGGAGACGATTGGGAAAAACGGAGCAATTGGAGACAAGAAGAGGCGCGAACTTGCGCTCAAGGCGTTTGCAAGGACCAGCTCGTATGATGCTGCGATTTGCAGGTACCTGTCCGCAGTCAGCAATGAGGACTTGTTCCCGGATTATCTTGAGATGCGCTTTGAGCGCGCCTACAATCTTCGGTATGGCGAAAACCCGAGCCAGAAAGCTGCGGCGTATCGCATATTGGGAAGAAGCAGCATATTCGACTCCAGAATTTACGAGGGAAGCAAGGCGCTTTCCTACAACAATTTCCTGGATGCCAGCTCGGCTTTCTCGCTCATCCGCGAATTCAAGGATGGGGTGGCAACAGTCATACTCAAGCACAACAACCCGTGTGGTGGGGCTGAGGGCAAAACATTGGAGGAGAGCTATTTGCGCGCGCATGCCTCTGACCCGGAATCTTCCTATGGCGGGGTGATTGCTTTCTCGCGCAAGCTGGACTTGGCGACTGCAAAGGCAATTGGCACCAGGTACATTGAAGTGGTGCTGGCGCCTGGCTTTGAGCCTGAGGCGCTGGAAGTGCTCAAGCAGAAGGAGAGCAGGAGAATACTTGACGTTTCTAACCTGTGGGACATGAGTGCCGAGCGCTCGGTGGAGTTCCGCTACATTGTCGGGGGCATGCTTTACCAGGGAAGGGACCCGGGAATTTACGACAAGGGCGGGTTAAAAGTGGCCACCAAGAAAAAGCCAAGCGCGGAAGAGATGGAAGATGCCTATTTTGCCACCAAGTTCACCAAGCACATAAAGTCGAATGCGATCGCGCTTGCCAAGGGCAGGCAGCTTGTCGGGGTGGGCGCGGGGCAGATGAGCAGGGTGGACTCGTGCAAGATTGCGATTTCAAAGGCAGGCAGGAACGGGTTTGACATCAAGGGCACGGTTGCATCCTCGGATGCCTTCCTGCCTTTCCGCGATTCCATTGACGAGCTTGCAAAGGCAGGAATAACCTGCGTAGTGCAGCCAGGCGGCTCGGTGCGCGATGCAGAAGTGATTGCGGCTGCGGACGAATACGGCATTTCCATGCTGTTCACGGGAAGGCGGCATTTCAAGCACTGATTTTGGGGTGTGCGGTTGCAAAAAAAATTGCCGGTTGCGCTTTTCATAGGGAGGTTCCAGCCTTTCCACAAGGGGCACTTGTTCGCGCTGCGCCACATTGCGAAGAAAAGCGGCAGGGTGCTGATTGCAGTAGGGAGCGCGCAAATCTCTTTTGAGAAAGATAACCCGTTCACCAAGGGCGAGAGGAAAAAAATGGTGGATGCCGTGCTGAGGGGCGCGGGGCTGGGGAGGAAGTGCATTGTTTTCTTTTTGACTGACGTGAAGAAAGACTCTGAGTGGGTGGCGCACGTGGATGCGTGCGCGCCCTGCAAATATGATGTCTGCTATTCGAACAATTCAAGAGTGATACGGCTCATGAGAAAGGCTGGAAAGAAGACTGCGCGCGTGCCGTTCCTTAAAAAAGCGGTGTATAATGCAACCAGGATAAGGGAGATTATTGCGAAAGAGGGGAGATGGAAGGAAAGAGTGCCCTTGCAAGTCCGGGAAAAGCTCGAGAAGATTGGCGCGCTTAGGAGAGTGAAAGCTCTTTTTTCAAAATAGAATCTGTTTCAGCATTTCAAGCAGGAATGTTGGGGCTTGCGTCATTATCCGCTGAAGACAATGTCCGGCAGGATCGCTCTCAATGCGCTTTTCGCCTCGCGCACCTTGTCTGATGGCTCGTTGGGCTGGAATAAAACTGTCAGCTTTCCGCCTGCTGATTCCGCCTTGCCCCTCAATCCGAAATTCGCAAGCACTGCTTCCGCCTTTTTCGAGTCTTCTGAAATCACCTGGATGAGCTTGAGGCTGTAAATCACATCCTCGCCTGCGAGCGGGTGGTTGAAATCCACCACCACGCGCCCAGAGGTGACAGATTTTACGCGCGCCAGCGAGCCGTCAAGCGTGACAGTCATTCCTGGCGCTATCCTCACGCCCTGCTTTGCAAAATTGCGCTCAGGCAGCATGCGCACCAGATCGGGCGAGCGCTCGCCGAATGCCATTGAGGCGGGAATCTGGAAATCGCCGGATGAACCGACGATAGCGGCCGAAATTGCAGCCTCCATGCCACGAATCATGGTATTTGCCCCAACGATGGCGTAGCGGGGGCCGTATTTTGAGGATGATTCGAAAATGCCCCACCTTTTCGCCGTCTCTTCGTCAGTGGTGTCAAAAATCCTGCCGTCAGAGACAAGCCTGCCGGTGTATTCCAGAAGCACCATGTCCCCTTGTTTTATGTTTGCCAATAAATCTACCTTTAAGCGCCCTTGCGGAATATGAATATAGTACCTTATTTAAAGCTAATGTGGCAGCAAGAATGCGAGGCGAGAATGATGGATAAAAGAATCATATACATATTTGCAGTCGGCCTTGTGCTGATGTTCGTTATTGAGATGTTTGCAATGGGCTTTCTGGGCTCGAACTCCGCAAGGGAGAGCACCACGCAGAATCAGGTTGGCTCGGCGATAAACGGAAGCGCGCTTGTCAATATCACGATAGCAAGGTATGAAACGTATATCATAGTCAGCGGAGGGAATTCCACAGAGGTGGAACGGATTGCCGCAAGGCTCAAGGAAGCGGGGATTGTCGATTACACCACCAAAAACCCTGACGGGCTGATTGTGAGCCTCAAGGAATCGAAATTCGCCCCCGAAGCTGCGGATGCGTTTGCGGATGCGAACGCCACTGCGCTTGCCACCGTGGTAATCAGCCTGCCAGCCACCCTGAAAATCGAGGGAGACGGGATCAGCACAACTGCGGAGGGCACCTCGTTTAACACGCAGATGCGCCCGATTTACACTGAGGGAAGCAAGCAAGAGGCGACCTTCTTTGCCGAGGTGCAGAATGGCAAGGTGACTGGCTTGTGGAATTTCGCCATTCTTCCTAGGACTATTTCAGGCGCAATCGCGAACGTGACGGTAATTTCACAGCCTTCAGCCGCCTATACTTTGGAAATACCGTGGGAGAGCAGGAACACTGCAAAGGCAATTGCGCTTGCAGGCAATGCGACTTACAAGGAAAAGTCATACATAATTGTGCCAACGGACCTGGCGCAGGACTCGCTCACCGCAGTGAGCAAGGCGGAATTCGTGACTGGAGTTTCTCCAGGAACAGTAAGCGTAAAAAACGAGTTTGAGGATAGATGGGCAGCCGAAAGCCAGTTGGCAGCGCTCAAAATTACCTCAACATTCCCATCTTCGCTTGCGAGTTTTCCCAACCAGACCGGAAATGCCAGCGCGATTTTGCTCATGGATGCTTTGGCAGGCAAGGGCATAAACGCCAGCCTCACCATGCAAAGCAGGGCAAAATTGAAACTGCCTGAAATAATCGAGGTTGAAGGCGAAAAATACAAGACGGGTGGATTGGAGTTCATGGTTGACGGGCAGCTGCTGCCTGCGAATGCGAGCGAAGCCCGGTTTTCGCTTGATTTCACTGCGGAGGGAGGGCGCATCGTAAAGATGCTTGCGGCAAGGCCGGCTTGATTGGCGGGCGGATAAAACCCACAAACAGCATAAAATAACAACATTTAAATACTGGTCGTGGCATAAATAGGCGTATGACGGTTAAGCCGCAGTTCAAGCGAGCCGCAGCCATGCTGGCGACAGGCACAGCTGCAATTTGCATTGGCTTAGCCCCGCTAAGGGCTTTTTCGCAAAAAAAGCCAGCCTCAGACAGCCTGGTGAATTCCATTGAAATGAGAGAGAAGCAGGGGGACAGCCTGCTTGCAGAGGGAAATATAACCAAGGCAAAAACATTCTATTTCGAAGCCGCGCGCGCGTACGAGAGTGCGAACATGCGCAATGAAGCGCAGAAAGTCTACATGAAAATAGACGAAATCGGGGCTGTGGAGCAGAAAAGCAGGGTAAAGGAAGTGAGCAAGAATCCACCGCTGCAAAGTGATAATACTGATGCGCTTGAAGCCGGCAAAAAACATGCCGAGTTCGCAAAGCTTATTGAAAACGGCGACAAGAAGACGGCTGCAGGCGACTACAAGGGCGCAATGGAAGATTACAGGAAAGCAACTGGCATGGCTGATTCGCTGGATGAAAAATACAATAAAGAGATTGCAAGCGCACACTGCAAGCTGGGCGTGGCATTCTCCAGCCTGATGATGTATAAGGAGGCGGTTGAGTGCTTCCCAAAGGCAATGGCGCTTGACAGCGCCGGACTTATTGACTATTACGAGAGAATTGCTAATGCGCACCTTGGC
>JAPLWY010000015.1:4457-8601 GCA_026396355.1 Microcaldota archaeon | reverse complement strand
GCACCAGCCCGCGCCCAACGTCGTTTTGGAGTGCCTCCACAACTTTAAGCTCGATTGATTTTGCCATAGGAATATCACCTTGGTAAGCAAGCGGAAAAAGGGCTTGAAAGCTTATAAAAGGGGGCGGTTTTGGGACAAGTAGCTATAAAAAACGTTGGAATAAGCAGATTAGCATGGCAGCGTTCTACTCTCTTTCTTCCCTTCCAAAGTCCAATCCCTATGGAATGGCCCAGGTAAGGGAACAAGAGTCTGGCAAATTCATGGTCAAGTGGGAACTTTTGTCCACCCCTCTTGGCAAATATGCTTCTTGCAAGGCTTTCCCTCCCACTCCTCCAAGATTCGATTTTCAGGCTTATCTTGAGAGAAAGCTTCTTGACGCAAGGAAAAGCAATCAAATGCTCAAGGTGCTTGATGTCGGGGTTGGCACAGGCGGGCAGTGGGCGAGCATTGCCCGGCAGTACCAAAGCACGCTGGATATTTCATTCACGGTTTACGAGAATATCGACGCAGTGCACTCTATCTTCCGCGAAAGAACAGTTACCTGCGCTGCAAGTGAAATTGCATCCATCTTCCCGCACGGGAAATTCGACATAGTCGTTACCCATTATGGCGCGCACTATCAGTTAACCGAGCTTCTCGTAGCTGCAAATTCCCTCCTAGTGCCAGGCGGAGAGGCAATACTTTCAGGAGACGGCGAGCTAAGATGGGTCTCCACTGATAAAGGCAGGGTATGGGCGTATGAATACATACTTGGAAAGTGCAAGGAATACGCGCTTCTTGCAGTCGACCCTCCCAATTACGAAGCCGAAACCACCCACTGGTTCTTGCACCTCAAGAAAAACTGAAAATCGGGCATCAGCTACTGATTTTCAGAAATTGTAGCCAACTGCAATGTACCCTGAGATTTTTTTGTATTCGTTTATCTCCGCTCCGGCAGTCAGCTGCACTTTTGGCATTTTCACATTGCGATTCAGTTCTTCAAGCAGTTTGGTTGTTTCATTGAAGTTCATTGGTTTTCTCACCAGGTTTAAAGTCACTCCCGCGCCAATGCTGGAGGGGAACACTTTCTTTTTAGGAAGCTCTAGGTACCTATTCTCATGCAAGTCACCAAGAATTAAGTTCATCGGTTTACTTTCATTGGTTCCACCCACATAATCTTTCTTAGAAAGGAAAGCAAAATCAGTTTTAATGTACGGACTGACTTTAGAACCTGGGTTATATTCAAACCTAGTTTTCAAAACAGCACCAAAAGCTGTCGAGGCAGCTTCTGAAAAGGACGGTTGGTCCGAAACCAGGTTCATCACCAGCGTGCTATATGTAAACTTTCCTTCGACCAAGGCATTCAACACGATTTTGTTGGACAAATTGAGAAATTTCCCGAGTCCAAGATTCAAATCTATCTGCGTTGTGTTGTCTGGCATTTTATTTGTTGGAGAGCCACCCACAAATGCGCTTCCTTTCCCAACCTCGAATATTTTTGGCGAAAGGTTCAGCCCGAATGTCTGGTAGAGTTTTAACGGCATAATTATCCACATTTCAGAAATTCCAAAATTGACTCCTATGCTTGGTGCTAGTTTGTATTTGTATGGATTCTCACTAATCTGTTTCAGCATATTCCTTTTCCCTGCACCAACCCACACACCAGTTACCAACACATTGGAGTTGTCTTTGCCTACGCTCCATGCTCCTCTAACTTCGAATGTCGCCCCATTTTTTATTTTGTTATCAATATTCTGGGCCGCTGTCATGGCATTATTCAAGTATTTTTGCCATTCAGCTGGCGTCATCTCGCGCTTTTTCGGAGCGGTTTCCTCAGTTGCCGGGGCCTGGGGCTTGGTTATTGAAGTCTGGAACAAGAATGCCATTTCATCACCTTACTTGTTATTCCCACCAAGACTTATAATCCGCGCTATTTTGAGATTGCACGTAGTGGCGCCTGAGGAAGAACTGAAAACCAGGCATCCGCCGCCTATTTTCAGAAATTATAGCCAACTGCGATATACCCCGCGAGGTTCTTGTACTGGTCTTTTTTAAGCGGCATTTCTACGCCAAGGTTTACCTGCACCTTGGGTATTTTCACGCTTTTGGAATTCATCCCGCTCAGCCTCTTGCTTGTCTCCTTGAAATTCAGCGTCACCCCGGCGCCCACGCTCGAAGGAAACACTTTCTCCTTCGGAATGTCCAGCTGCCCTGTGAACTTGTTCTCGACAAACACAGGCAAGTATGGCGCTTTTCCGTCTTCCCCGCTGCCTCCTACATAGTCTTTTTTGGAAAGGAAGGCAAAATCCGCCTTGATATAGGGGCTGACGCTGGCGCTTGGCTTGTAATTCAGGCTAGTCTTCAGGACTGCGCCAAAAGAATTTATGCCCCCCTGTTTCATCCATTCATCAGAGACCAGCATCTCCGAGTGCATAAATTTCCCCTCAACCAGGGCGTTAAGCATGAATTTGTTGGATAAATTGAACAGCTTTCCGATTCCCAAGCTCAATTCCGCCTGCATCGTGCCGTCTGGCATTTTGTCTTTTGCAGTGCCGCCTGTGAATGCGCTTCCTTCTCCCACCCTGAACGCTTTTGGAGAAAAATTTATCCTAAAAGTCTGGTAAAGTTGCGTGGGCATTATCATCCACATCTGGGAAAATCCCAAATTGACGCTTACGCTTGGCGCCAAGCCGTATTCAAAAGGCGCAATGCCCTGCCCGTCACTGTTGAATTTCGAGGTCAGCATGTTCTTTTTTCCAGCTCCGCCAAACACACCGAGTATTAGGACATTGGATTTGTCTATCTCATACACGCTAACTCCCAATGTCCCTCCATTTTTTATTTTTGTGTCTATGTTCTGTGCAACCAGCGCCGCATTATAGACGCATCTCTGCAATTCATCTGCCTTTGTCGCGTGTTTTTTATGGGAAGACCCAGCGGTTGCCGATACTTGGAACATGAACACCATTTCATCACCTTACGCATTATTCTCATCAAGACTTATAATCCGCGCTATTCTTAGCTTGCATCTGGGCGGCACTGAAAAAGAACTAAAACTCCCCAAGCGTCTGCTGCCCTACTTCGCGCTTTTTCTCGCCTTCCTCGAATATTATTATCTTTCCGTACTCGCCGTCATAGCCAGCCACTTTTTTCACTTTGCCCTCTTCAACTCTCCTTATTGCTTCAGCCACTCTGTCTCCAGCAACTTTCCGAAGCTTGGCGGGCTGGGCATGCAGCACTGCAAACTCATTCCCAAACGCTTTGATTAGCGAGAAATACTGCTCATCCACTGCGCGCGAGGCTGGCAGCTTTCCCATTGCATCTCCAAGTATTTCCTTCAGCGGAACCAGGGACTCAAATGGTGCTGCGCCCTTGGGCTTGAAGCCATCAGGCCTGTCAGCCAATGCTTCCACCCTGTTCATCACGCCGATAGTGAGCGGACGCTTGCAAACCGGGCAAATGCCATTGTTCTTTTTCGTCTCCTCGGGGGCAAAGCTCACATTGCAGGCGCGGTGGCCGTCAAAGTGGTATTTGCCCTCTTCAGGATAAAACTCATAGGTGCAGGCAAGCCTTCCCTTTTCCTTGTAGCGTATTGCCTCGTAAAGCTCATCATAAGTAAGGTGGGGAATCAGAATTCGAAAGCAGCTGCACGCGGTCAAGCGAGGAAAGCCTCCAGTTCATTGCAGGGTCGCTAGAGAGGCCCGTCTCAATCGCATAAATATCCTTCTCATATTTCCCGAAGCACTCTTTCAATGAGTCAAAACCGCTCATTGAACCGAAAACCGAAAACCACGGAGTCCAAATGTGCGCTGGTATTACTAGATTTTTATCTGAAATCGAAAGCAGTATTTCAGTAAGTTCCACTGCGCTTATCCCAAGAATAGGCCTGCCGTCTGACTTGAGGTTGTATTTTTTCCCAAGCCGCTCGTTTATCTGCCCTGCCACTTCCAGCGAAGGTGCAAGCACCACTAAATGCACCCTTCTCCCTTTGCCTCCCTGCGAATAAATGCAGGAAAGCTCGGCTGAAAGCACGAAATTCATCCCGCCATACTGCAAAAAGCCACAATCAGTCTCAATCGCCTTTTTCTGGAGCTCGGAAAACCATTCTGGGTGGGTGAAGTCGCCGGTGCCCAGCAAGTCTATTCCCTTTATTTTTGCCCACTTG
>JAPLWY010000015.1:3495-4422 GCA_026396355.1 Microcaldota archaeon | reverse complement strand
TGGAAAGCGTCTCCAGCTCCATGCCCGGCGAGGTGGCGCGGGAGTATTTTGAGTGGATGTGCAGGTCTGCAACTACCTTCATCTAGTTCCCTCCCAGCTTTAATTTGGAGGCTGGAATTAAAAAACTCCCTTCCGTTTCCCTACCATGCCCTCTGCAAACATCTTCCGGCAAGCGCGCGGCGAGAACAGGATATTCAGGAACGAGGCAGCGCTTCTTCCCGATTACCTGCCTGGCGAGCTTCCTGGCAGGGAGCGCGAGATAAGCGAAATTGTTTTTTGCCTCAAGCCAGCATCCGAAAACCGCCAGCCAGAGCATGCGCTTCTGGTCGGGCCGCCAGGAACAGGCAAAACCTCCTCTGCAAAATTCGTGCTCAAGCAGCTGGCGGAATATTCCGCGCGCCCGCTTCCAATCTACATAAACTGCTGGGAAAACCCAAGCAGGCTTGCCATTTTCCTCTCAATCTCATCCGCGCTTGGCGAGCCCATGCCCCGCCGAGGCTTGGCATCAGACGAAGTTTTTTCGCGCATAGTTGAGATTGCGAAAAAAGAGGAGAGAATACCTGTTGTAGTGCTTGACGAGGCTGACAGATTGGGGACTCAGAAGGACGGGCTGAACGTTCTTTATGACTTGTGCAGGGCAGGCGAGTCAAACTCGCTCCCATTCGGAGTGATTGCAATCACCAATGACACTGAATTCGGAATCAGGCTGGACGCGCGCGTGCGCTCCTCTTTTGTCCAGCATACTCTCTCCTTCAACCAATACACTGTTCCGCAGCTGAAAGAAATACTGGGGCAGCGGGCAAAGCTGGCATTTTTCGAGGGAGCGCTTGACTCTGAAGTCATTCCTCTGTGCTCTGCAATCGCGCACAACCAAAACGGGGACGCGCGCGTGGCCGTCAGGGTGCTTCACTCTGCAGGAAAAGCCGC
>JAPLWY010000015.1:1549-3460 GCA_026396355.1 Microcaldota archaeon | reverse complement strand
CGTTCTACTCAGTCTCAGGCACTGGAAATCTCGACTGTAAAAGCCGAAAGAAAAATGGACGAAATGGACCCAATTGACCGCGCAATTGTTGAGAATGTGAAAGCTGCAGGCAAAAACGGGATTGAAAGCGGAAAGCTCTACTCTCTTCTTTCAAAACTCGCAGGCACGCGGGCCCTTCGCGCGCGCGTGGACAATTTGGAGCAATTGGGGGTTTTGCAGACCGAAACGCTCCAGCTGAAAATGGGCAGGAGCAGGGTAATTAGGATAAAGGAATGATTTGGCGGAAGAAAAAACAGACACAAATTATTCTTTAGCAAATTTCGCCTCTTCTTGCCACAACTTCTTTAAACCCTTTGCCACAGATACTGCCTGAGAGGTGCATTCATGAACGCCACTAAGACGCTGAACCCCGCATATATCAAGCCACATCCCAACGGCAAGTTCACGCAGCCCGAGCTCTTCTATCTCATAAAAAGCGGCGCAGACGTCCCTTCAAATACGCTTTTCGACCCGGTAATAATGAACAAGCAGTTTTTCAGCAGGTTGCCAAAGCCGACGAGGGCTGCGCTCGCAAAGAACCTGTTTGCAACAAGCACCGCGCTATTCAAGCCGGAAAGGAGCTACAAGTTCGGTGAAAAACTTACCGGGTCATACGGAATCTGCTCGGTGACACTGATTGTGCCCAAGGCTTTTGCGACTCTTGCCTACATGGGGATAGCAATCGACCTCACCATGAACAATTTCGAAATCGCCAAATACGACGGCAAGAACATAACCATTGAAATCACGGAAAAAGACGCGAAGCTGCTCGAGCTTTTTTCACGGTTTACGTGGAGCAAAGCCAACGAGTCCACCCTATGGATGCCTGCAAAGGAAGTTCTTGACGGCGCTCCATTCAAAAAAAGATTTTTCTCCGTGCCTGATTGTGCCATAGCCTGCTTGGTGAGCCGCGGCAAAGACTTCCTCCACGAATACTGGGACATCTCTGTCGTCGACTATCCTGTTGGGGCGCTGATTAACACGGAAGCCGCAAAAGCGAAGGCGCTTTAACAACAAGCAAGCGCAGCAGCAAACGCTGCGCGCCTAATTCTTTTTTTCCATTCTTTCAATCGCCTGCTTTGCCGAGAGTAGCTCCTCTTTTCCGCTTTCCAGGTTGCGCAAGGTCACTTTGCCTTCCTTTTTCTCGCGCTCGCCTACAATCGCAATCCATTGGCAGCAGTCTGCAGCGTATTCCATCTGCTTCTTGAGATTCCTGCCGTTCAGGTCGGTCTGCGCGCACACGCCTGCCTCGCGGAACTTGGAGGCAAGGGACAGCGCGTACTGGTAAAACTCGTCTTTGACGCAGGCAACGAAAACCCCGGATTTTTCCAGCTTTTTCTCGCCAGCCAGGGTCATCAGCCTCTCAAAGCCAAGCGATATGCCAACAGCACAGTCCGATTGCCCGTACATTGAAAGGAGGTTGTCATACCTGCCAGTGTAGTAGTCCAGCCCGCGCACAAGGGACAAGTCCACCTTCACATCGATTTTCCCGTATTCATCCAAAAGCGAAATTATTTCCTTAAGGCTCTGCGCAGCTTCAGAGGAATATTTGCCTGCAACCGCAAGCGCCTCCTCATTCCCCTTCACTGAGGTGAGCGCAGAAATCAGCTTTTTCGCGCCTGCTTTATCCGCGCCAGCAGCCACCAAAAGCTCAACCGCAGCCTCATCACCTATCTTCTCGCGCTTGTCCAGTATGCGAAGCACTTCCCCTTCCTTCCCAGAAATTATCGATTGCGCAATCTTGGTGATTATTCTCCTGTCATTGAGAAGCACAGTTGCGCCTTCAAAGCCAAGCTCGGAAATCGCGCTGCACGCGCAGGCAACCAGCTCTGCCTCAGCGCGCACTGACTGGCAGCCTATTATGTCTGCATC
>JAPLWY010000015.1:0-1540 GCA_026396355.1 Microcaldota archaeon | reverse complement strand
CGGAACCTTCCCTTCTGCGGCTCCTCGCGGCGCCAGACAGGGGCAACGCAGTAGCGCTTGAAGGGCTTCTTGAAAGTGTTTGAGGATGCCACGCGGGACAGCGGAACAGTAAGGTCGAAACGCAGTGCCAGCCTTCCATCATCAATCCTGAAAAGCTGCCCCTTTATCTCCTCTCCGCACTTGCGCTCCAGCACTTCGGCGGTCTCAAGCGCAGGGGTGTCCATTGGCACAAAGCCGAATTTCCTGTAAACAGACTTTATTTTCCCGATTGCGCTTTCCCTTGCCGCAGCCTCAACCGGCAAAAAGTCCCTCATCCCTTTTGGCGCAGAGTAATCCACCAATTCATTCACCTTACACTGCTTTCAATCCATTCGCGAAGCGTCTCTTTTGTTGCCGCGCCCACGCGGTTGGCAACCATTTTTCCATCCTTGAAAAGCAAAATAGTAGGAACCGAAGAAACCTCGAATTTCTCGGAAAGCTCAGGCTGCTCATCCACATTGACCTTGCCCATCTTCACCTTGCCTTTCATCTCGTCAGAAAGTGCGTCAATCACCGGCCCCAGCATCCTGCAAGGACCGCACCAGGGCGCCCAGAAATCCGCAAGCAGCACTCCCTTTTTCACCTCGGAATCGAAATTAGCGCTTGTCAGCGTCAAAACGTTTGCACCTGCCATAAGATTACCCCGCAATCGATTTTCTCCCAAACAATTTAAATGCGACTACAGCATTGCGCGTCATTTGCCCGAGCGCAGTCCGCCGGGCGCCTGCCATCGGATGGTTTTTAACCCCTTCTGGTTAGAAAAAGCGTCAAATTGAGGTGGTGGAGTGCCTGAACTGATATTACCTGAAAAAAAACCGGTTTCAATTAGGAAGAGCGAACAATTCTTCCAGAACAGCGTGCTGCCCATAATCCGGGCAAACGGCTCTTCGGCAAGCAATTTTGCGAAGTACGCCAGCTTCATAGCTGAAAAAGACCCCAACAGGTTCGACCTTTCGCTGCCTGCCGATTCCAAGCTCCCGGTGAAAAACTGGGTCAGGGAATATGGCGCAGTCGCGGAAAGTCTGGTGCTGTCCGCAAGCCTCAATCCCTTCGATTATTTTGCCGAATTCAAGAGCTTTGACCTTCTGACCGATTCCGGCACATCGGGCAAGACTGCTTCCCAGAATGAACTAAAGGAAAAATGGGGCGCTATTTGCAGCGATGTGAACCATTACGCATACGCCCGCTCGCCTGCCAGGCAGGTGCTTGACCTGACGGTTGCCGAGCTGTTCGGCGAAAATTTCAAGTTCCACCTCACGCTGCAAGGCCGGGCATCGGAGTTTCTGCTCCTTGCTTCTCTCAAAAAAATAGGTTTTCTTCCGAAAAAAAACCTCATAGCCAGGATTTTGAGGAAGAAGCACATAATCGCCTCCAACACTCCGTTTGACACTACGAAAGGGCACATCCTGAATTCCGGGAATTACGTGATTGCCTGCACCCCTGTTACCAAGCCGGACGTGTATTCATCCGGAAAAGAGGTGTTCCTTGGCAACCTTCCGAT
>JAPLWY010000049.1 GCA_026396355.1 Microcaldota archaeon | reverse complement strand
GCTCAAGGAAAAACGCAGAGACAAACAGCATAAAGAACTGCCAATTCATGCAGTCTGACCTATTCTCCGCAATTCCCCCCAACTCAAAATTCAGTGCCATCCTACTCAACCCCCCCTATCTCCCAACCACGTGCGAGGAGCGATTGGCAGGCGAGGAAAACCTTGCCTATGATGGGGGCGCCTCTGGGCTTGAAACCTTCCAGAAATTCATCTCGCGCGCACCCGAATTTCTTGCGCCAGGCGGGCAGGTGGCAGTGATTGCCACTTCGCTTGAAGACGGGCTTTCGCACACAAAGCGCGCGCTTGAGGAAAAGATAGGCAAAACACAGATTCTTGCATCAGAAGCGTTTTTCTTCGAGAAAATCTATCTTCTCGAGGCAAAATCCCTCTCTAAAGGAAAGAAGCAGGCGGAACGCTAAGTTTTTAAACACTTCTCACCACATTCTGAGCCTATAAGGGGGGATATCAATGCGAATGTATGATCCACATGTTAAAACTGCGTCCATCAATAACGTGACGTTTCCAACATATAACAATGGCACCGCCAAGATACCGAAAAAGAGCGCGTTCGCATTTTCTTTTTCCAGCTCGGAAACGCTGGTTACAAAGGCGGTAAACCAACTCGAATCCTATCTCGACAATCCCAAAAAATGCCGCGATATCAATTCCAAAATCGATTATATGAATTCCACCTACTTTTCAATCAACTCGAAGCTGGAGACTGCTGTAAGAAAAGGCGATTCTTCGCCAAACACCCTCCTTCTTCTTGGAACGTCCTACATCCTCTTGGGTGAGTGGGCCAAGGCTTCAAAAGTGTGCGCCGCCCTCGCCGACAAGGCGATTGTCAACGGGAGCGCCAATCTCGTCGATAAGGCGCCTGTTGATAAAGAAACGGTCATTGATAAGGAATATGCGCATCGCGCACATCTGTTCTCAGCCGTTCTTTTCAGAAAGATTGGCGCAGCAACCGGCACCAATGGGGATAAGGAAAAGTATTGCAATCTCCAGGCCGACCTGAGTGAACAAGAAGCGAATAAGATAAAGATCGACACGCCTGTTCCCAAAGTATTCGACACGCTCTTCTCAATGAGCAACTGAGGTCCTGCTCACAAATTCCTGCCAAGGAATAAAAGCTGCGGCTCCATTCCTAGCACATGGCAGCCTCTACTGGTAACGCGCGCTTCCGGGTAATCTTAGTCGAGCCAGAGTACGAGATAAACCTCGGCTCGGTTGCACGTGCAATGAAGAATTTCGGATTTTCCGAGCTTTTCCTAGTTTCCCCAAGATGCGACCCCAAGGGATTTGACGCAATAAAATACTCAAAGCACGCGCGCGAGCTTCTCCTATCTGCCAAAATCTGCAAATCCTTCTCAGCAGCAACAAAAGGCTGCAGGCTCTCAGTTGGCACAACCGGCATCCTTTTCCGCCATTTCAACAACACAATACGCTCGCCAATCACTCTTCAGGAATTTGCCGCAAAGGCAAAGGACAACAAAGAAGGCAGAATAGCATTGGTATTCGGAAGCGAAGGCATCGGGCTCACTGAAAAGCAAGTATCCACCTGCGATTTCCTAATCACTATTCCTACTTCGGAAGAATACCCTATTCTCAACCTCTCCCATGCAGTGGCAATCGTGCTTTACGAGCTTGCCAAAGTCTCGCGCCCAAAAGCCTACACTCCAACAAGCGTGCAGTCGCTTGACGCTCTCAACCACTCATTCTCATTACTAGTGGACCAGTTTGCCTCTGAAATGCGCAACCCCAGGAAGGCAAAGATAGCCTTCAGGCGCATGCTGGGCAAGTCCATGCTCACAGACAAGGAGTGCGCAGCCATTTTAGGCGTGATTCGGCGCACTGAGAAGGAAATCAAGAAAAAATGAAATGATGGGGTAAGGGAACAGGCGAACACGGCTATTTGGGCATTGCCATCAGTTTCTGCTGTTTTACTATGGCTTTTGCCTCGCGCCTCACCGGCCTTGGGAAGCGCTTGTCATGCGCTATTTTCTCCACAAGCTCTGGTTTTAGCTGAAGAAATTTCTCCCCGGCAACAATTCTTGTCTTCCTGTCAAATACCAAAAACTTCTGCATTTTTCCTGTGCTTGACATGTGTTCATAGTGTGCTGCGCGGGCTCCTGAGCAGTCAGTGCCTCCCAATCCAAGTTCTGGTATATCGCTAATTCTGCGCACTTTTGATATCTGCCTGTAGCCAGAGGCGATTTCGGCGAATTCCACGCGTTCTTTGTCTGCCAGGGGCAATTCCGCCCACGCGGTGCCTTGCCTGGCAATCTGCCAAAGCATGTTCACTCCAGTATTTTTCTCAAGCGCCTTGCCGTTTATCTGATTAACGGCGAGACTATCCACAAATACCCTGGCTTCCTTTTCCGAATCGTGGCGAATAAAATCGGTATTTATCGCCAAATTCATGAAAAATCGGATTCCCTCCCGTATCGGATGGAGCTTCTCCGCTGCCTTTTCCAGCAACGGCTCAAGCCTTTCCGCAATATTTTCCCGTGCTATGTGCAGCCTCTCGGCAATATTCATTGTCCCACCTTATGGTTTTATGGGGCAGAATGCTTATTATTGCTCCAGCTGGGCAGAGAAAAATCGCCGACGCTTGCGCCAGTAAGCGCGCATGGCTCCCGCTGATAAAAGAAAACAAAAGAAAAAGGAAACTACTTCTTCCTGTTCTTGACAATCTTCACTTTGGAAGGCGTGAGCAGTATCTTGTCCGCGTCAATGCGCGCGACGTCGCCGTTGATCTTCACCACGAACGCCTTGATGTTGTCAATTGTCTGCTTGAGCTTGTTCGGCTGCTTGCTCATCGGGGAGACATTGAGAAGAATGATGTTCTTCGCCTTGAGCTCCTCCATGATGACTGACACGTCGGCTTCGGATTCAAGCGAAATCGGCTTGACATAAAAGTCAGCCGCCTCATGGAGAACATCAACGTTTTCCATCTCGACGCTATCCATGGCATCTTCAAGGTTCATATCCTTGCCAACACCGAGACCTTTCGTAAACTTTTCAAGTATGCCCATTCTCTCACCTACTGGAAATTCGTAAGCCAATATTCGGAGTATATGTTAATAAGCCTTTTTGCCACTAGAGAAAGCCCAGCGTCGCAGGCGGTTGCATGTCCCCATCTTTTTCGGAAATACTCTCAAAATCGACTGTCTTCTCGGACAGGAACGTGATTTCGCCGCACTACATACCTGCCATCCTCCCCTTCAGGGAAAAGGAAATCCACAAGATAATGGCCGGGCTTTCCCCTGCGCTGAAAAACGAGCGCCCGCGCAACATGTTCATCTATGGCAAGACTGGCACAGGCAAGACCTGCTCTGTCCGGCACGTGATTGCCAAGTTCCTGGAGCACCCCTCAAGCGCCAAGACCTGCTACATAAACTGCAGGATGTACAACTCCCGCTACCGCGTCATCCAGAAAATCGCCAAGGAGCTGATGCCCACCCTGGACTCAATGGGCTTCGGGCTTGCCATGCTCTACGAAAAAGTGATGTCTGAAATCGGGAAAGGCACGCACTTTGTTGCCATACTTGACGAGCTGGACATGGTAAAGGACCTGGACGATTTACTCTACACTCTCACTCGCGCCAACGACGAGCTTCCAGCAGGCAGCGTTAGCGTGATCGGGATTACTAATAAACTCACTTTCAAGGACCAGCTGGACTCAAGAAGCAGAAGCTCGCTTTGCGAAAACGAGATGGTCTTTGACACCTATACTACCACTCAAATGCAGGCAATCCTCTCCCAGCGCGCCAAAATGGGCTTCAAGCCAGGCGTAGTGGATGACGGCGCGGTGAATTTAGCAGCTGCAATAGCGGCGCAAGAAACAGGCGACGCGCGCTATGCAATCAAGCTCCTCTTAAAAGCTGGTGAAATGGCTGATGAGAAAGGAACTGCAAAAATAACCGACAAGGAAGTTGAGGAAGCGCGCCGCTCAGTGGACATAGATGTGGCATTCGAGGCGATTTCCACCCTTCCAGACCACCAGCAGCTGGTGCTTCTCGCAATCTCGAATCTTGCGCTTGACAAGGGCAAGAACACGCGCCTGACTGGTGGCGCACCAGAAGAGGAGGACTCATTCCTCACTTCAGGCGAAGTGTATGAACAGTACTCAGTTCTTTCCAAAAAGCACAGAAAGCCGCGCAGGAGCGCGCGCTGGTATCGCGAATACCTCAATGATTTGGAAATGCTCGGGCTGATAACCACTATAGAGTCAGGCGCAGGCATGCGCGGCAGGACGCGCCTTATCAGGATAGGACATTCCCCTGCAGATGTTCAGAAAATAATAGAGAAAAATTTTGCAATAATCGAGTCAAAATAACGATGTTACGGTGCTAATATGGCTTCAGACGAAAAAACCGTAGAACTGCTTTTCGAGTCATTGAGCCTGAAAAAAGTGCCCCGCGCAGGCTGGGTGCTGCGGAATGCGCCGCGCGAATCGCTTGCCGACCATTCATTCGGAGCTGCAATGTGCGCGCTTGCGCTTGCCAGGATGGAAAAGCTCAATGAAAAGGACGAGGCAGCGCTGGTGCGCCGTGCGCTCCTGCATGACTTGCACGAAGCGAGGATAGGCGACCTGTCCCGCCTTGCAAGGCAATACGTCAAGGCAGACCCCGCGCACGCAGAGTCAGACATGCTCTCAGGCACGCATCTCTCGCCAGAAATAGCGCTTCTTTCAGACCCGCGCCTGCGCATTCTCGCGCACGACGCCGACAAATTGGACATGCTGCTGCAGGCAATCGACTACTCAAACACAGGCAACAGGAACATGGCCGAATTCGTAAAGTCCGCGCTTGCGCAGATAAAGAGCAAAAGCGGGAAAAAACTTGCAAAGCTCGCGCTTGCAAGGATGAAGAAATGAACGTGCTCGGCGTTAACCCCCCTTCCCTATTTTGTGGCAGAGTCAGGCTCAACCGAATTAGAAGGAAATAGCTTGTACTCATGATCATCCTGGTGCAGGCAAAATGAAGGGTTCACAACCGCAAACGGCCTCCATTTTCCCATCATCTGGGCAATCCGGTCAACCTGGCTCCCAACTGAACTGACGCACGTATTCTCCCAAACTCCAAAAACAAAGACTCCGTTTGCCTTTGCAAGAAGATCAGATATCAATTCAACTGCCCCGAAAAATCCATCCACGATTTCGGGTTTCTTCTTATCTAATGGGATTTCCAGCGAGGAGTCAAACTCTGGCCTTCCGAATTCCAATATCAGTTTTTTGGAATAAACAGGCGGGTTTATCTGGTGGAATGTCTTTCCGTATTGTGAAAATATCTTTGCCAAGTCAAAATCAGGCCTTTCCTTCATCCTGTAAAGAACAATCAAATTTTCAAAATCCTCACTGTTTCCAAAAAGAGAAGCCATGTTCCGCTCGTATTTTTCCCTACATACTATTGAGCGGTCAGTCAATATCTCAGACGAGGTAAACCTATGGGTATCGGGATGGACTGCTAATCTTACGAATTTATTCTCATTAAGCAGCGCAGCGACTTTCTTAGGGTCGAGTTCAGTCCTAAGCTGCGTATACAACGCACTATTCATTTTTCTTTTTGGAATTAGAAGTGTTTATAAATGGATTTAATGCCGTCTAGCCCCGTGCGCGTCTACTGGTCCATCAGCTCAAGTGCCTTCTTGACTGACATTCCCTCGCGGATGCCAACATCATCAGCCCAGAGCGTGAAGGACTTTATTTTTGCCTTCATGAAGTCGTCAAAGGTCTTAACGCCTGTAACAAAAGCTGCGACATCGCCGAATTTCTCGGCAGCTTCCTTGCTTATGTAGCCGCATGCCACATAGCCCTTCTTCGCCTTGATTATGAGAAGCGGGACATTTCCCAGGGCAAAGCTCAAGCCGACATATTCGCGTTCATCCAGAACTATCTTCTCTTCCACGAAATCTCCCCCGCTGGCGCGCCAAGCTAATTGGCTACCAGCGCTTGCCAGAATTCCAGTTTTCCGACAAATTGCGCTGCGGGCGCTCAGTCTTTGCCCCTGCGCGGATAGCCCGGTTCTTGAGCTTCTCGAATATTTTCTTCGACTTTGCGCAGGATATGCAATAGTGGTTTTCCACAAAAGTCGAAGTCTTGACGTCATCAGCAGTCTTCATGTCAGTTGAATAGGTGTTCATCCTGCTGTAAGTTATCGACTTGTCGCGCGGCATTGTCCTTCCGCATGAATCGCAGCTTACCAGTCTTTCTCTTCCTCTTGTCTTGCTCACCATAAGAATTTTTTGCTATCTCGGACTTTTCCGGGTCAAGGACGATCAGATGCCCTGAGAACTTCTCGGTCAGCTCCACTGACTGGCAAAGCGGGCATTTTTCCGGGTCAGCAGTTATGAATCGGCAGTTTTTGCAAGCCTTCACAATCATCACCAGTTATTCTTTCTTCTCAGGCTTTTTCTTTGCCTTCTTCTCGACTTCGACAGCGTCAGCCGCCTTTGGCTCGGCAATCCACTCGTTCTTTCCAAGCCCGTTCGGTCTCATGGTCAGCCCGATTTTGGTCTCGGGTATGCTGCCCTTCATGCTGACAGTCGATACTTGTTGTAGGTCAAAAAGTCATTTGCCATCTGCGACAAATGCACCAGTCCCTCCAGCGGGCCAAGTGAAGTGAATATCCCAAATTCAACCAGCTCAGAGACGCTGCTCTCGATTATCTCGTTGACCTGGGGCTGGTAGGACAATACATCAAAGGAAACGTCGTAATACGCTGCATTGTCTCCCGGTATGACTATACCATCGCCATCAGGCTTGGCATTCCAGACTGCAAGGGAAATTCCGCTGTCCTTGTCTATCCTGCGCTCATACTTTTCGCGCAGTATCTGCGTCAGCGAATCCTCAAGCTTCATCGAGAAATATTGCGCAGGGAGCCTGACCCTGTCTTTGCAGGTTAAAACATAGTACATAATGACACCCAAACCTAGGATGGGCGAGATGCCGTCTCCTAAGTCGATTTACGCTTTATCCCGATGAAGGTTTAAAATAGTGCCTATTCCCCGATAGCCTATCCTGGAAATGGCGCACTCCTCAGGCTCAGCCCTGTTTTGCAATCTTTTGATAGGCTTTCTGCATCTCAAGCGCGTCTTTCTCGATGAGCGGGCTTTCGCAGATTACCCTGCCTTCCCAACCATTTTCGGCAAATGCGCGCGCAAGGGGCTCGAACGGGGGCGAATTCACTGAAATTGGCAGATGGCTCCTCTCGCCCGCATCGATTATTTCTATGCCTGAAAAGTGGCAATGGAAGCTTTTGGCAGCCTTTGAGCCAAGATGCGACTCGACTTTCCCCAGGATGCGCGAATAATCCTCAAAAGTTTTCAGCCTGGCTTCGCGCGCGTGGTAGTGCGCAAAGTCCACAACCGGCATCACCTGCTTCAAGCCAAAGTCCTCTGACAAGCCAATAATCTCATCCAGCGAGCCATATGCGCTTTTCTTTCCAGTAAGCTCAGCCCCAAGCAAAACCCCTATCACGCCAAGCGTTTCCATCTCATCCAAACAGCGTTGAAATGTAGAATTCACCAATTTTTTGCACTCTGCAGCAGGCCTCCCCATATAATGCCCGGGATGAATGACAATCGGCGAAGCCTGAAGCCACCAAGCAGCCTGGGCAGTTGCAACAATGTACTTCACGCTTGCGGAAATTTTCGCAGGCTCCTTGGCGCAGCAGTTTATGTAATATGGCGCATGGCAGGAAAGCAGGACATTGCTCTTTTGCGCAATCTCTCCAGCTGCGCGCGCCTTCTCCTCGCCCATGTTCACCCCATGGACAAACTCCACTTCCATTGCGCCAAGCCCAATTTTCCCGCAATACTCAATGCCAGCGACAGTGCTTCGCTCGCCAGGCGTTTCAATCGGAATTCCTGCAGGCCCAAAACGAATCATAGCCTCACCTAGACCAAATCCTCGTCCTCTTTACTCATTTTCTTCCCAAGATGCTTGTAAATCGCAAGCTTCATCACTTTCAAGGGCAAAAGCGCACACTTGAGCCTGGTTGGGTCCGGGTCAATTCCCAAAAGCGAAAGCAGCTTTTCCTTGGAGCATGCGCGCGCATCGGAAAGTTTCTTCCCGCTCACTTCTTCACTAAGAATCGAAGCGGACGCAACGCATATTGCGCACGCGTGCCCGTCAAACTTCACTTCTTCCAGTTTGCCGCCCTTCCCTGCCTTTATGCAAAACGAAATTTCATCCCCGCAAAAAGGGTTGTCTCCCTCAGCGCAGCAGCTTGCATGCGCCAGCTTTCCCCTGTTCCTGGGGCGCTTGTAGTGGTCCAGGATATTCTCCCTATACATACTCTCATCAACCATTCTTTCACCCAAGCAATTCGCTTGCGCGCTTCACTGCTTTTGCCAGCCTTCCAGCTTCCTCTTCTGTATTGTAAATGTAAAAGCTTGCCCTCACGGTTGCTGCCTCTCCAAGCATTTCCATCAAGGGCTGCGCGCAATGATGCCCTGCCCGCACCATCACTCCTACATCAGACGCAACCTGCCCGACATCATGCGCATGCGCTTTCCCCACATTGAAAGAAACAATCCTCCCCACTATGCTTCCCAATATTTTTCCAGCCAACTTTTTCCAAATAATCCATTGCAGCAGAAAGCCCAATCGCACCAGCAGAATTCTGCGTCCCAGGCTCGAATTTGTGGGGCGGCTTTGCCAGCGAGCTTTTTTTCCAGCCCACTTTCTCTATCGCTCCACCACCGCCAAAAACAGGCGCAAGCGCTTGCGCAATCTCTCTTCTGATGTAAAGCACGCCCAAGCCATCCGGTCCCAGCATTTTATGACCTGAAAAAGCCAAAAAATCACAGCCAATCTCTGCCACATCCACTTTCATGTGCGGCACTGACTGCGCAGCATCAACACAGGAAAGCGCGCCCTCATCGCGCGCCATCCTGCAAAGTTTCTGCGCATCATTCACGCAGCCCAGCACATTGGAGGCATGCGCAAACGAGAAGACATGCGACTGCCCCTTTGCCAGTTTTTCCTTTGCATCCTGCAAGTCAATTTTCATCTCCTCGTCCAGCTCAACAAACTCCAGCCTTGCGCCTGCAAGCTGCCAAGGCACAATATTCGAATGGTGCTCCATCTGCGAAAGAAGCACTCTTTCTCCAGGCTTTCCAGCCATCCTCGCCACCAAATTAAGCGATTCAGTAGCATTTTTTGTGAATATTATCTCATCCTGCCTTGCGCCTATGAACTTTGCCACGCGCTTGCGCGCATTCTCGTATTTTTCAGTTGCCTCTGCCACAAGCGCATTGCCTCCGCGGTGAGGGTTGGCATTTGCTTGGCTGTAATAATCAGAAATTACCTCAATCACTGTCAATGGTTTTTGCGTAGTCGCAGCATTGTCCAGGTAAGCAATCGTTTTTCCAGTCTTCTTTTGCTTCAGGTACGGGAAATCCTCTCTCAGCGCCTCAACGTCAAATGCCATCAATCTCACCCATCTTCCTCTCAAGCAACTCACTCAATTTTCCCAAAAGTGTTTTCTCCATCTTGCCAGCAATGCAGGCAGACTGCAAAAACCCCAAAAGCACGAGCGAGCGCGCCTCGCGCTCCTCAATCCCGCGCGCGCCAAGGTAGAACATCTCCTCATTTGAGAATGGCGCCACAGCCGCGCCATGCCCTGCTGCCACATCCTTGTTCTGCACGCGAAGCTGCGGGCTCAATTTCACCGACGCATCCCGTGAAAGCAGCATCCCCTTTGCTGTCAGGCGCGCATTAGAGTTTTTTGCAGCTTTTGAAAGCACAACTTCACCGACTGTCTCAATGGCTGCGCGCCCCGCAGCAGCATAGCGGAACTCAGAGCGCGAATATGTGCCGCTCGCCAAGTGCGTATGCGCACTTTGCACCTTCAGCCTCGTTTCTTCCCCAATCAGCGCAATCTCATAATGCTCGCAGCGGCTGTTCTCCCCCTTCTGCAAAATTGTGCACTCACTCCTCGTTTCTCCCCTTCCAAAATTGCACACCAACAGCTTAAGCGACGAATTTTTGCCCAATTCAACCTCAATTTTGAAAAGGTTTTTTTCTCCAGCTTGCGCACTGTTCACAATCACAACTTCTGCCCCAGCAAAATCTTCCACCTTGATTACTCGCCGCTCCCCCTTCTTACTTTCCAAAAACAAAGTCTGCTTCTTGCTGCTGCTGAACTTATGCACTTGCGCATCAGCACCACTTGCAGTTTTGATTTTCTTAAGAGCCATCTAACCAACCGAATCTTCCATTTCCATCTCGACCAGCCTGTTCATCTCAACCGCATACTCGAGCGGAAGCTCCTTCACAATAGGCTCGATGAATCCGCGCACAATCAACGAAACCGCCTCGTTCGCATCAATCCCCCTGCTCATAAGGTAGAACAGCTGCTCGTCAGATATCTTGCCAACCGTTGCCTCGTGCTCTATTTTTGCGTCAGAGGAGAAAATATCAATTCTCGGTATCGTTTCAGCAGTTGACTTTGAATCTGCAATTATGCTGTCACATCTCACATTCGACTTTACTCCAAAACAACCCTTTCCAACATGCACCAAGCCGCGGTAGCGCGCCACCCCGCCTCCCTGGCAGATGCTTTTCGAAACCACCCTGCTCGAGGTATTCGGCGCCATGTGGAGCACTTTTGCGCCAGTGTCCTTCACCTGCCCGGCGCCGGCAAGCGCAATCGAGAGGTGCTCCGCGTGCGCCCCTTTCCCCAAAAGCATGCTGCAAGGGTAAAGCATGGTGGTGCCTGAGCCCAGCGTGCCGCTCACCCATTCCATTACCCCGTTTTCAGAGACCATCGCCCTTTTCGTATTGAGGTTGTAAACATTCTTGCTCCAGTTCTGTATCGAGGTATAGCGCACGCGCGCTCCCCTGCCGACATAAACTTCCACCACGGCAGAGTGCAGAGAGTCTTTGGTGTAATGCGGCGCAGAGCAGCCTTCAATGTAATGCACCTGCGCGCCCTCTTCCGCAACAATCACAGTATGCTCCATCTGCCCAAAGCCAGGGTAATTCATCATGAAATAAATCTGAAGCGGCATCTTCACTTTCACTCCTGCCGGCACATAGACAAAGCTTCCCCCTGACCAGAAAGCACCGTGGAGCCCCGAGAACTTGTTGTCCTTTGCAGGCACGCACCTTGTCATGAAATATCGTTTCACAAGCTCAGTGTATTCCTTCACTGCAGAATCC
>JAPLWY010000076.1:2469-4490 GCA_026396355.1 Microcaldota archaeon | reverse complement strand
CGAGTGTGCCACTTCTTCATCAAAAACAGCCTTCATCCTCCCATTGTGATTGTCAACAATCGCGCCACTGGCCAAATCCTCTTTGGTTTTTTTATTTGCAGCATAATTATCGCATTCTATGTCCAGCCACTTTTTCGCATCTGCCGAGCCCATCTCGACTTTTATGCCAAACAGCCCCTCAATCTCGGAAATTATCTGCTTTCCTGTCATAGTGCCTATCTGCTCCTGCGGGACTTTCTTGAATTTCGGCTGGCCCTTTCCCACTTCAGCCAGGATTTTGCCCTCGTATAATTGTAATTTTGCGCGACGCATATTTGCACCGCTCCCTTCCTGCCAAGAACAGTTTAAAAAGTATTAAGGCATGGAAAAACGTGATGGCGCCCGCAGAATCAGAAGCGTCAGTATTAGCCCACAGCTTCTTCCAGCCTTCCAGCCAGGAAATTCGCCTCATGCTCCTTAATCAGCCCAAGCACAGTGAAATCATGGATAATGCCTGCAAACCTTGCGCGTATTTCCCCGATGAACCTGTGCGCCTCCGCATTCCCCGAAACATCAAAGTCAGCCTCAATGTCCCAGGGGCCGACTATTTCCCCGTAGAACGATACGCGCGGATGCATTTCAAGGTATTTCTTCAGCTTTCCAATATCATCCAGGGTTGCCTTTCTCAGCCAGAAAATCGCCTTGACTGTGCTGTAGCCCAGCTTTTCCCTGCCTATTTTCACGCTGTACCTGGTGATTACCCCTTCCCTTTCCAGCTTCCTGATATGGTAAAGCACGGCATCAGGCTTCATGCCTGCCTTTTTTGCGATTTCCCTTGCAGACTGGCGGCAGTTCTCAAACAAGTGGTATAGCACCTTCAGGTCAGCCTCAGCCATCTTCACCGCGGTTCCGGCATACTCCTTTCCAGGAACCGAGCTGTTCCCCTCGTTTCCCGTGATGTGCGTGCAGTTGTGGTATGCGTCATTGATTATTGCCGCAAACACCCTCCTGCCAATGTGCCTGCCAAACTCTGACTGCATTGCCTGCTCGAATTCCCGGAATTCATACAGGTCTTTCACCATGGTGCGCACTATGAGGTCATATTCCCCCTGGCAGAATGCAAACCAGCGCACGCACCCCTGCTTTTTCAGCCAGGCTGCAACAGACTCCTCAAAGCCTGCAGGCGCGCCCTCGAATTTCAGGTAAAGCCTGAAGTTGAAAAGCTCAAGCGCGCGGAAGCTGACGTGCGTGAGATAGCCGTCAATTATCCCTTCCTTTTCAAGGCGCGCAATCCTCTTTGCCGCGCCTGGCTTGGAAAGCCCGGCTTCCTTTGCCACAGTGCTCAAAAGCGCCCTGCCGTCGCGCTCCAGAGTGGCAAGTATCTTTTTGTCTATTTTATCAATTATCTGCATCATCTTCGCCTATATGGCTTATTTTAACGTACTTTTATTTAATTCTTCCTATTTTTTGCACTTTGCAGCAGGAACGTATTATATCCCTCCTTAACCACAATACACAACACAGAACAACAAAACGAGGTGGTGAAAATGGTGGAAACAACTGGAAACGGAATAGAAGCGCTTGCAGGCGTCACTGACAAGGAACTGCTGGATTTCATAGATGCACTGGCAAAACTAGATGCTGGCGGCGCATTCGGTGCCCTGGTTTCAAATCCGGAATTTTTGGCACTTATCAAATGTCCGGAAACGATTCAGATGAGCATTGTAAAGCATAATGCCAAAGCAATTGCTTACATCAAAAATCCGTCAGAGGCAATGCAGATCTTGGCAGTAACGAAAGACTGTCAAGTGTTGAGACTCATCGATAACCCGTCCGAAGCAGTGCAGCTTGCAGCAATGAGAATTAACTGGCTGGCAATTGCTAACGTCAAAAATCCGTCAGAGGCAGTGCAGCTTGCGGCAGTGGAGCAAGACCTCTCGGCACTTAATTACATCGAAAACCCGTGTGAGGCCGTACATCTTGCGGCAGTGAACAAAAATGGCTGGAGAATCGAATATATCAAAAACCCAACAGTGGCAGTG
>JAPLWY010000076.1:0-2366 GCA_026396355.1 Microcaldota archaeon | reverse complement strand
CGGCTGATTGAAAAGATCGAAAACCCATGTGAGGCGGCACAGCTGGCAGCAGTGGAACACGACTGGCGGCTGATTGAAAAGATCGAAAACCCATGTGAGGCGGCGCAGCTGGCAGCAGTGAAACAGGACATTGGGGCATTCGAAAAGATCAAAGCTCCCTGTGAGGCAGCGCAGCTTGCTGCAGTGGAATGCGACTGGCAGCAAATTAAAAAAATCGACTCCCCCTCCGAAGAAGTACAGCTGGCAGCAGTAAAGCAAGAAGTCTCGGCACTTGTTAACATCAAAAACCCAACAGAGGCAGTGCAGCTTGAGGCAGTAGAGCAAGACCGCCGGGCGCTTTATTACATCAAAACCCCCAGCGAGGCAGTGCAGCTTGCGGCAGTGGAGCAAGACCTCTCGGCACTTAATTACATCGAAAACCCCATTACCGCAATCCAACGGATCACAGATCCCTCCAAAGCCACAATGGATTTTGTCAAAAACTCAGCGCTGGAATCCCTGGATCCGGGGCTTGTCTCTATAGCTATGAAGTTCATGAAGCCGAAGGTAGAGAAGCAGGTCGCGGCGCTCAAAATGCCGCCAAAGCTTGCGCAAAAGTAAGTAGGCGGCACTGCGGGGAATTCAGTACGGGTTCCCCGCATCCTTCTGGAAATCCGCCTGCAAATCCTGCCAGGTATTTCCTGTTGAATTCTCGTCGCGCTTCTTCCTGCAGCGCGCGGCATCCGCTTCCCTTTTCAGCTTCACAAACAAGTCTGCAGCTTTCCCGTAATCTCCGCATTTTTCATACGCTGCCGCAGCTTCCGCGCCCATTCCTAGCTCAAGGTAAACCGCCGCGGCTTTCACATACAGCATTTTCCCTTCCAGCCTTTTCGCCTTTGCAATAAGTTCAGCCTTTTGTGCATCATCCATAAGAATTACCCCTCAAGCCTTGAACACTCGCTCAACATTTCCATGGAAAAGCGCGTCCATATCCTCTTTTTTCCAGCCGTTCTTCCAAAGCGCAGGTACCAAATCCATGAATATATGCTTGTATGATTTTTGCGTATAGCCCAATGGCACAAAGCACGGGCCTCCAGGGCGGATGGAATCTACATCAGTGGAAAATGCCACGGACTTTTTCCCATCCAGCCCGGCTTTCTTCGCAATTTCCCTAACATAGCTCATGTGCTCAACCAATCGCGCAATTGATTCTTTCTTCAACCCTGCATCTCCGCACAGGGTCAGCCTTCTCTCAAGCTCGCCGCCATCCACTATTCCTTTTTCCTCAGGCTTATTCGCCTTGTCCATGGCGCGCGCCTCATCCAGCCATTTCTGGTTCTCAATGCTGATGAAAGAAGGATACGAGGTTATCCCGACATACCCTCCAGTGGAAAGTATTGCCCTTATCTCATCATCGCCAATGCAGCGGGCAGCAGCCCGTGCAGTGCCCCCTTCCAGCTCTGCCGCGCCTTTCCCGCGCGCGAACACTGCAAGGGGATTTGAATGGCTTGCAATCACAGGCACTTTCATTTCCCTCCCAATCCCGCACACATCCAGCGTGCTTTGCCTGTTCAGGTGCGAAACATCGATTATTATCCCGCCCTGCATCAGCGTCCTGGCAACTTCCTTTCCCAATCCGCTCAGGCCCTCGGTCGAGAAGTTCTTTTCCCAGCAGCCTGTTGCCAGCTGGTTCTGGTGCATGTAGGTGAGCTGGACCTTGAGCAAAAGCTGGCGCTCTTTTTTCAGCCCAACCAGCCATCGCGCATCCTCAAGCGACCGTATGCAGTCAATTGCCTCAATGCAGCACAGCTCGCCTGGCTTCATCAGTGCCGCTGCCTCACCTATCCTTTTCCTCTGCTCGGCAGATTCGCTCTCAGTGAAAAAAGGCGCAAACTTGGCAGGTGCCGGCCTGAAGTCATATTTCCTATAGCCTATTTGCCCAAAATGCCCCTTCATCTTGTTGAACGGGCTGAATGAATGGCCTTCAGTGGAGTGCGAATCAATGAAATACATTTTCATCTTTATGGCAGCCAGCGTCATTTTTTGCATTATGGGCAGGCGCATGAAAGGGTTGCCACTGAGGCTGTGCTTTCCCTTCAGGGGCTGCGACTCTTCCTGCTTGGTGAAATTGCGCATATCTCATTTATGCGCATAAAGGTTCAAAACCCTTGGTGGATGCAACTCAGCTTCGCAATGCCCAAACAATAAACCATCAATTTAAATGCAGCCTGTACAGTACCTTCGGTAGGTGATTTTGATGAAGTCTGTTCCAATGCTTGCAGTATTATTGGTCTCGCTGGCGCTTCTCTTTTCAGGCTGCGTCTCTCCAAAGACCTACACTATTCCGCAGCAGCCAACCCACACCGCGAATTCTACCTACACACCAG
>JAPLWY010000060.1 GCA_026396355.1 Microcaldota archaeon | reverse complement strand
TCGTTTGCGAGCTTGGCCAGCCTGCGCAGCAGCACCTTCATTTCAGCAGATGCTACATTGCGCTTGGTCCTCTCAACCGCATCAGGGTTCACTGACACGCTGGTGATTCCCATCTCAACCAGCTTTTCCGCAAAGTCAGGGTAAACCGAGGGCGCCTGCCCGCAGATTGAACAGGTCACTTTCTTTTCCGCGCACACTCTCACCACCCTGTCTATTGCGCGAAGCACTGCATGGTTCCTCTCGTCAAACCCTTCTGCAAGCGTTGCATTGTCCCGGTCAATCCCGAGTATAAGCTGCGTGAGGTCATTGCTGCCAATCGACACGCCGTCAATTCCCTCGTCGCAGAACTGGTCAATCAGGAAAACTGTTGAAGGCACTTCCACCATTATCCAAAGCTTGAAGTCCAGCGTGCGGTGTATTCCGTTGGCTTTGAGCATTTCCTTTATTGCGCGAAGCTCGCCTATCCTTCTGACAAACGGAAGCATGAGCCAGAGGTTTTTCATCCCGAATTCCTCCCTCACCTTCTTTATTGCCTGGAGCTCAAGCGCGAAAACCTCGGGCTCGGCAACATACCTTGCGCAGCCCCTATAGCCCATCATTGGGTTGGACTCTTGTGGCTCGAATTCCTCGCCGCCCTTCAAATTCCGATACTCGTTCGTCTTGAAGTCGGTTGCTCGGTAAACCACCGGGCGCGGGTAGAACGAGGTGGCGAAAATGCGCATCTTGTCTGCCAGCCTGTCCACGAATTCCTGCCCTCTGCCCTCCTTCATCATTTTTTTCGGGTGCTCGCCAATATCCCCGATCATGAACTCTGCGCGCAGCAGCCCAACGCCATCGCACGGGAGCTTGGAAACCTTTTCTGCCAAGTCCACCTCGGCAAGGTTCACATACACTTTTGTTCCAGTAACCGGTATTGAAATCGCAGTCGGCGAAGGAGTTGCACTGTCCCGCTTTTCAGACTGCTCCTTTGTCTCTCCCAGCGCAACATCGCCGTCATAAACCATTCCTCGCATCGCATCAACTGTCACAAACTGCCCATCGTGAAGGACAGTTGTCGCGTTTTTGGTCCCCACAATGCAGGGTATTCCCATTTCCCTGCTCACAATTGCGGCGTGGCAGGTCATGCCTCCTGAATTTGTGATAATTGCGGATGCGCGCTTCATCGCGGGCACAAAGTCTGGCGTGGTCATGTCAGTCACCAGCACGTCCCCTTTCAATATTTTGCCCATTTCCTTGGGGCCTGCAAGAATTTTCACCGTCCCTTTTCCTATTCCGGGCGCTGCGCCCAGCCCGCGCACTATCATGTTTTGTGTACTGTTTGCCGCCATTTTCATCCCTCCCTGAACCGCTGCGCTTGCCGCCTGCACTATCGGCGCTGCCAGAATTGCGCTGCCTGCCGCTTTTTGCAATGCTCCTCCGGAACTTGCAGGCGTATTATCCACTTTCTCATCCTTGCCATGGTCAGTCAATGTTTTTTCCGCCGCGCTTTGCACTTCCTTTCTCAGCGTGGTTATCGGCCTTGACTGCACAATGTAAATTTTGTTGTTCGCAACCGCCCACTCAATGTCCTGGGGCTTGCCATAATGCCATTCTATCCTCTTTCCCAGCTTGGCAAGCTCAACCACCTGCGCGTCGGTGATTTTCTGCCTGTCCTGCATCTCTGCGCGGACATCCACCTTTTCATTCTTGCCCTCGATTTTGGCAATCATCCAGGTCTGCTTTGCAATTTCCTTTATCTCGATTGCAAACGAGTTCTTGTCAACCACGAACCTGTCCGGGGTCACCGAGCCTGAAACCACCACTTCTCCAAGCCCGTATGCGCCCTCAATCGAAATCTTGTTCGCATCCTGGGTCATCGGGTCCACTGTGAACATCACACCCGCTTTTTCGGACTGCACCATTTCCTGCACAACTGCTGCCAGCCCCACTTTAAGGTGGTCGAATTTGTTTTCTGTCCTGTAGTAGATTGAGCGCGCCTCGAAAAGCGAGGCCCAGCATTCTTTCACTGCCTGAACGCAGTCCTCCGCCCCGACCACATTAAGGAAAGTGGACTGCTGGCCTGCAAACGAAGCCTCAGGCAAGTCCTCTGCTGTTGCGGACGAGCGCACTGCAACAAAAGGCTCCCTGCCGTCCTTTATCATGGCCTTGTAGGCATTGAGTATGTCGTCGCGCAGCGTTTTTGGTATTTCGCCCGAAAGTATTCGGTTCTTTATCGCCTCAGACGCCAAATTGAGCTTATCATCATTCTCAGTATCCAGGTAAGAGGTCATCTCGCCTATCACTTTCTCTATGTGATTATGGTATATGAACTCGAAATACGCGCCTGACGTTACGACGAACCCGCCAGGCACAGGCAGGCTGATTGAGGACATTTCGCCAAGATTGGCGCCCTTTCCTCCCACCTCGGCAAGATTGGATTTTCTTATCTCTGAGAACCACATGATGTTTTTCATCGGTTTCACCCCGCGAAAGCTTGTCTCTAACTCTCTGGCAAGTATTAAAAGGCTTTGAACCAAGAAAGTGGGAGATGGGCTCGTAACTCAGCTTGGCCTAGAGTG
>JAPLWY010000126.1:6358-10077 GCA_026396355.1 Microcaldota archaeon | reverse complement strand
TCATATCCTCAAGAGGCTGCAAGTATAGCTGCAAGTTCTGCGGCTCGGGCGAATATATGGAAATGTCAGTTGCGACGGTTATCCAGCAGCTCTGGAAAACAGTTGAGAGCGGAAAGCAAGCCGTATTTTTCAATGACCCGAATTTCGTGTCGGATAAGAGGAGGACGGATGCATTAGTTGAGGGAATGAAAAACGAGGGGCTGGGCAAGCGATTGTCCTGGGGCTTCCAGACAATGGCTGAAAACCTGTCCGAGCCCCTGATTGCCAGGATGAGCGAAGCTGGAATGGTTTACTTTGCAACCTCCATGGAAAATGTCTCGCCTGAAATGCAAAGGGGGCAGAACAAGAGGATAAAGCTGGAGGCGGTTGGGAGCGCCTGCAGGCTTGCAAGGGAAAATTCGGCAAAGGTTGGCCTGTATGTGATGTTCGGGATACATGAGAGTGAGAAGCAGGACTTCAAAATGGCTGTGGAGACGTTGGATGCGCTTGAGAAAATAGCGCCTGATTTTGTCTCGTACAGCATACTTGCGAAATACCCGAATGCTAACTGGACAGGGAATTACGAGGCATTCAAGGCGAGCAGCAGCCCTGCATGGCAGTTCTTTGACGAGGGGCAGGCGTATCATCCGCATTGCAGCGACGCGCACGCAATGAGGCTGATGGAAGAGGTGGAAAAGAGGCACGCGCAGGGGCTGAAGAACACAGTAATTTTCTGAGATTTGTGAAAAATAAACGCCGACGAGGAAACTGAGCGCTAGGCGCGAAGGATTTCGAGCCGCAGCTCGAAACATGAGGAGGCGCGAATAAGAATGAGCGCCGACGAGGAGATTTGAACTCCTAAGCCCCGAAGGGCACTAGATCTCAAGTCTAGCGCGATACCGGATTCTGCCACGTCGGCGTATTGGTCCGTACGTGGCAGGTATTTGACTCGAAAGTCAAATTTGACTGCCACGTCGGCGTATTGAATGGCTTATTGAATGAAGAAGACTTTAAATATAGCACGCCGCCAGCGTGCAAACTAAGGGAAAATAAAAATAAATTGAAAAGAAGGGCTTAATTTACTCGAGGGAAATCTTCACTTGCACGTTTTCAGGCACGCGCACGCGCATAATTTGCCTCAGGGTGCGCTCGTCTCCTGCAACGTCTATGATGCGCCTGTGTATGCGCATTTCCCAGTGCTCGTAGGTGTCTGAGCCGTCCCCGCACGGGGTGCGCCTGGTAGTCACCTGGAGCCGCTTGGTGGGCATGGGCACCGGACCCTTGATTTCAACTCCGGTTGATTTTGCTATTTCAATTATCTGCTTGCAGACTTCCTCGAGCTCCTCGGGAGTCTTGCCAATCAGCTTTATCCTTGCCTTGCCCATGAGTTCACCAATCCTGTTCCGATTCCTTCCAACCGGATACTTCGAATAAAATTATAAAAATAAAAAAATTACATCACTTTCGGCACTACGTCAAGCACCACTCCTGCCGCCACGGTCTGGCCCATGTCGCGGATTGCGAAGCGGCCAAGCGGCGGGAAGTCGCTGAATTTCTCGACAACGACAGGCTTGAGGGGCTTTATCCTCACGACTGCCACGTCGCCGGACTTGAGGAAGTCCACAGGGCCTGGCATTGCTGCGCCGGTCTTGGGGTCCTTCTTCGAAATAAGCTCGATGAAAGTGCAGGCGATCTGCGCAGTGTGGAAGTGGAACACCGGGGTGTAGCCCTTTCCGATTGCAGTCGGGTGCTCGAGCACCACGATTTGCGCGGTGAATTCAGCCGCCACCTTGGGCGGGTTGCTCACCGGGCCTACGACCTCTCCGCGCTTGACGTCCTTCTTGTCGACGTTCTTCACGTTGAAGCCAACGTTGTCGCCCGGAACCGCCTGCTGCAGCTCCTGGTGGTGCATCTCGATCTTCTTCACCTCTCCCTTTGCGCCGGAGGGCATGAAAATGACCATTTCGTTGAGCTTGAGTATGCCTGTTTCCACACGGCCCACCGGCACTGTGCCATGCCCAGTGATGGTGAAGACGTCCTGGATAGGAAGCCTGAGCGCCTTGTCGGTCGGCTTGACCGGTGCTGTGAACTTGTTGAAGCACTCAAGGAGCGTCGGGCCGGTGTACCACGGCATCTCGGTCGCCTTGTTCTTGATGTTGGCGCCAGTGTAGCCAGAGTACGGGACGAACGGGATGTCCTCGAGCTTGTAGCCGATGTTCTTCAGGAGGGTGGACATTGCCAGCTTGGTCTCCTCGTACTTTGCCTGCTCGAAGTTGACTGCGTCCATCTTGTTGATCGCCACGATCATCTGCTTGATGCCGAGCACTTTCGCAAGGAAGGCGTGCTCCTTCGTCTGCGCCTGCACTCCGTCCTTTGCAGAGCATACGAGCACTGCTGCATCAGCCTGCGATGCTCCGGTAATCATGTTCTTGACAAAGTCCCTGTGCCCTGGCGCGTCGATGATGGTGAAGTAGTACTTGTCAGTCATGAATTCCTTGTGGGAAAGGTCAATGGTGACTCCCCTTTCGCGCTCCTCCTTGAGGGTGTCCATTGTGAATGCAAACTCGAAGGTCGCCTTTCCGACCTTTTCAGCCTCGTCTTTCAGCTTGCGGAGCTGCTGGTCAGTGAGCGCGCCGGTCTCGTAAAGGATACGCCCGACCGACGTTGATTTCCCGTGGTCGACGTGCCCGATGAATATCAGGTTAAGATGCTCTTTTTCTGCCATTCAAATCACCTCAATTGGTTAACATAACCCCGTTACAGGGCGCAATCTGACCTAAAACGAACCCATGATGGCTCAAAGTCGAAAGCGACTCTATTTTAGAGGATTATTTTATAAACGTTTCTTTAGCCGATGCCCTGCCGCTGGCCTGCGGAAGCGCTGTTTTTGGCGCCTGAAGCGTTTTTCCATCCTCTTTTATGCCCTGTGTGTTGTTTTGCGGCCCGATTGATTTCAGGCGCAAGGCAAGCGCGCTCCTGTTGGCGAGGAATTGCTTGGCAATTTCTGTCCTGTTCTTCAGGCTTTTTTGCAGCTTTTCCCCGAGCCACTCAAGATAGTTTATGGCACAGTCATTGCCGGTTTTTTCCACCCAGGTAAGCACATTGTTCAGGTCTGTGATTGACAGCCTCTGCGTTTTCAGCAATTCCACTGTTTCCCTGTCTTTTGAGGCTGAGATTAGCGAAACCACCATTCCATATGTGATTGGGGTTTTGCCTGTGCGCCTTTTCAGCGCCAGCGCAGTGAGCTCGCGGTCCAGTATCCCCCTGCCGCTTTCGCTTGAAACGGCTTCAGAGATTGCCCTTATTTCTTCTTCTGAAAAATTGCACTTTGCCACTCTTTCCCGCAGCAGCGGGTTTTCCTGCGAGAAGAGTATGAACGTGTCGACTGCGTCCCATTCCATGCCCTTTGGCGTGTAGCGCATCATTTCGACAAGAAGGCTGGCTTGCTCGCCCTTGCTGTTTGCCATGAGTGCGCCAACCACGTACTTTTCAGACCATGTGTTTTCGTCCAAGCAGCCTCACCCCGCACCTGTGCTGGAATCTGCTTGGATGGTTTTAAAAGCCTATTTTGATGGCTGGAAAAAAAGAGAAGAAGGATGTTGAAATTAAGCTTTTTTCTTTTTCCCGAAATTCCCGCGCGGCTTTGGCACCTTTATTTCAGGGAATGTGCCTGCAAGTGTTTCCAAGTCCAGTTTGGTTCGAAGGCCCAGCTTGTCCAGCAGGCATTTTACCAGGTAATT
>JAPLWY010000126.1:0-6302 GCA_026396355.1 Microcaldota archaeon | reverse complement strand
TGATTGCCAAAAGAGCGTCGGAGAGGGAAACGAATGATTTCCGCTTTCCTGCCGAGAGTCTGTCTGCAATCGCTTCAATCTGCTCGCGGTTTATTCCTGTGAAGTCGTATGACTTGCGCGAGATTGTCGCTTCAATGCTTGCAAGCGAGGCTGCCACATCCTGAGGAGTGGTGATAGGCTCTATGAGGAGCTTTTTTATCACTGCCCAGTCCTTGTAGCGCGCAGTGAAGACTATCTCGTCAACGGATTCCATGCTAAACTACCCCTTGCTCACTTCTTGACGCGGATGTCCTTTCTCTTCGGGCGCATCCAGATTGAGCCGCACTTGCGGCACTTCTTGGAGTTGCGCTTGTTCCTGGCCTTGCACTTGCGGCAGATGAAGATGTTCGAGATTACCGCGTCGGCCTCAGCGAATTTACCCATTTGTTCACCCTTTATGAATATCCTGTATCTTTATGAATACGAATATGCGTCAGCGAGTCAGTTCTCCTGACCAAAGTTTAAATTAATATGCATAGAGAAGAGAAGGAGATGGCGCCTGGCAGAAAAGGCGCTGTTGGCCAAATCGCGCGCGATTTGCAGACATGTTGAGTGGATTGCCGCTCAACAATTTGCCATTTTCGCTTCGGCGGAAATGTCAATCTTTGTTGTGCTTCGCACAACATCCGACCATTTTGCCTCCGGGCAAAATAGTCGCGCCCCTGTAGCTCATCGGTAGAGCGATTGCCTTGTATTGCGCAAGCGCGCACAGGCAAGCAATAGGTAGTGGGTTCAATTCCCATCGGGGGCTTCCGAACAACTTTCACGTCGGAGACGAGTTCAACTTTGGAATCTTTCTGGCGTAAAATGCCCTAATTTTGGAACTTTACCCCTGTTTCTCGGCCAATTGCTGCCCTTTCTTTATCAAAATTTCCTGGATTTTGACTTTTGCTTCACTGATTTGATCTTTGGAGAAAGTGAATTTATCTGCGCCAGTTGCCATGGCGATTTCTTTGCCAACATTATATACGCTTACCTCTAAGCGAAGAAGAGGGCTATCCACATGAGCGCCCATTTTATAAATAATATTACCATAGCGGTTTGCGGTTTCTCTTACGTAGTTGCTCTCATCACCAAGAGAAATTATTTCCCCGAACAGCGGATGACCCTTCTTGGAGCATTCATTTACACACTCGTTGAGGATAGGAACTAACTTTCTGCTTAAGTCGACTTGCGCGATTATATTGGTCTCTCTTTGCCCAACATAATTCGCGAGGGTTTCGTTAGAAATTATTTTGTATCTCTTGAATGCTGGAACTATGTTATTCAGATTCAGTGCATTGACTTTTTTGTGTGTTAGTACAAACAATCAAATCACCCGTGGTAAATAGTAGTTAGATAAGTATATAAAGGGACATGTTTCAGTGGCTTTGCACTTTTTGAATAAGAATGTTCACCCCAACATAAATTGAAAACAGTCAAAAACACAGAAAATAGATAGGCATTTTACCTCTGAGAACTGCAAAGTTTAACCTGAGGGGAGATTCCCATCGGGGGCTAACTCGTTTCACTCGTTCAGCATCGAGCCTTGCTCGATGTCTGATGCATTTTGCTTCGGCAAAATGCACATAGCCAGCCCGATGTTTCGTCTGCGGACGAAAGCTGTCGTGGACTTCGTCTGCTCCATCCCATCGGGGGCTTGCCGAATTTTGCTAGTTTACCCCTTAATCAGATGTAAAAAGCCCTAATTTTACTGGCATTGGATTGCCCTTCCTTTTTTCATGCTTACGCGGTCTTGACGCCTGCGCATTTGCCCAGGAGCGGCGCGCTCCCGACCTGCTGCAGGGTCATCTCATTGCCATCGATATACTCGACATACTCGAATCCCAGATTTTTTATCTCGAATGTCCCGGTTCCGTCCGGATTGCACATGATGCTGTGCCCCACGTGATACCCGCTGCTATTTGTTGTGGCATAATATATCATCCTGTTTCCGCAAAAGTCGGATATGCTGGTGAAAAAGCCTCCGCCCAGGCAGTCTTCCTGCCCAGGGACTATGTATATGGTATCGTTAAAATAATGCCGCGTCAATCCAACGAAAAAGTGGTCCGCGTATTGGCTTGCAATGGCATCGTCACCGCTGAATATCTTCGTCAGCCTTATCGGATACTGGCCGTTGTTTCTGAACTGGATTTCTATAAAGCTGACCCGCGGATTCCCGGTCTTCGCGTACGCACTGCCAGTTTCGATTATCGCGATCGGGCTTGCGCTTTTCCAGTAGGTCTGGCTTTGCACAATCTTGGCATCCTCAGATAATCCCGGGAAAAAGCCGAGAAGCGCGATTGAGACAAGCGCGACGATGAGAACCACTGCGAGAAGCACTAGGTATTCAGTCGCCCCTTGCCCGCGCAAGGGGCGAGCAGTCGCTTTCAAGAGCGACTCAATCGTGCCCTGCCCCCTCAAAAATGCCATGGCTGCCTTTTTCGCGGGCAACTTAAATTACTTATCCCAACTTCCCAACATTCACGCTTTGCGAAACCAGAGTGCCCACCTTGCCGAATCCGTGCTTTGCCTCGAACTTGCTGGCGAATTCTTTTGTAGCCCACCCAGCAGTCGGTTTCCTTGTTGTGCAATGCGAGCTGTGAAAGGGAGATGGCTGGGGTGCTGCTTTGCGCTGCAGGAGCCATGCTTGAAGCGGTTGGTTGCTGAGGAGCTGCTGATTGCTGCTGGGTTGACGCGCACCCTGCGAGGAAAAGCGCGAATGATAAAAGAACTGCAAGCACGAGTTTCAAGCCATCACCGGTCAAGCTGCAAATCTGAAAATATAAAAAGCGCCCTTGATGCAAAAAGAGTAGGTGCGCATCGCTGATTGCCAAACCGCGCCCATTTTATAGTTTATTTGCATTCTTTTTACTGAGGTGTGTGGAGAATGAAACGATTTCTAGTAATGACTCTATTATGCGCAATGCTGTTTTTTGGCTGCACCAGCCAGCAAAGCGAAAGTAAGACAACTGCGCCCACCACGGGGCAGACTACAGGAACGCAAACTGGGGCTTCAACGACTGCTACAGCTGGAGCAGCGGCGCCAGCCGAGCAAACACCGGCGTCAACAGAGCCAAGCTTCTTGGACCTGATGGGCATGCGCTCAAAAACGCAGTGGAAAGCCACCTATGACATCACTACAGACATGACTGCGGCAAAAATGCCGATGACGCAATACGTAAAGGGGGACAAGAGCAGGATAGACAGCGCAGTGGCAGGCTATACTGGCCGCGCATATGTCCTTGCCGGCAAATACTACAGCTGCATGCAGCAGGCAAGCGAATGGACGTGCTATGAGAGCAGTATGGATGCGGCGCAGGCAGATGTACAGTCACAGCTCCAGTCAAACCCCTCGAAATACAAGTCAGTCAGCGACGGGACAAAGCAGGTTGCGGGGGTGACTGCCAGCTGCTTCAAGCTGGAAAATGTCGAAGGCGCCGCCATGCGCTATTGTTTTGCAAAAGAAGGCGTGCCGCTTTATATATCAATTACAGGCACAAGCGGAGGCCAGGCCGCGACAATTGTGATGACTGCGACAAGCTACACAACAGATGTGTCGGACAGCGACTTTGCGCTTCCGGCAGCAGCGCAGCAGATGCCGTCTTACCCGGGCTAGAAACAGGTGGGGCGAAAAGCCCCTTCTTCTTTTTTCCCCCGCGTGACGGCGAAAGGCTTATATGCTGTTGTGTGCTTAAGAGGCGGGCAGGCGAGCATTTGCACGCCTGGGCAAAGCTGCAAAGCTTTGCCCGCACTGTAAATTCGCGAGAATTTACAGCACAAGAGAGAGGGGTCATGGGGTAACCTGGCTAGCCTTCCAGCTTGGGGTGCTGGAGATCCGAGTGAACCCTGGCCTAAAGCAAGGGTTCCGGAAATTCAAATCTCGGTGACCCCATTCAGACAGCATGAAAGAAAGCAACGCTTATTTGGCGGGAATTTTTGAGAGTGGCGGCGTGCAAAAAACGCGCGAAGCGCCTGCAAAAACTCGTCAGGTGGAAAAATGGCAGACAGTTTTTTGATAAAGCAGGAAACCTACTTGGAAGTCGGCATCCATATCGGCACCAAGATAAAGACTATTGACATGGGCCAGTTCATCTACAGGATGAGGAACGATGGGCTGTATGTGCTTGACCTGAGGAAGATAGACGAAAGGATCAGGCTGGCAGGCAAGATACTTGCCAAGTACGAGCCCTCCGAAATCATGGTGGTGGCCTCGCGCACTTATTCAGGCAATGCAGCGGCAGTGTTCTCTGCGATGACGGGAATAAATGTTTACGCGGGAAGGTTTATCCCTGGCATTCTTACCAATGTTGCGCGCGACGACTTTGTCGAGCCAAAGCTATTGGTGATTTGCGACCCCAAGGGAGAAAGGCAGGCAGTCGTCGAGGCAGGCAAGATGGGAATTGCCACTGTCGGGCTTTGCGACACTGACAACAACACGATGTTCATAGACTGGGCAATTCCCTGCAACAACAAGGGAAGGCGCTCGCTTGCGCTCATCTTCTACCTGCTCACAAGGGAATACCTGATGGGCAAGGGCAAGATTGCGTCCTATGACGAGTTCCAGAAGCCGCTTTCAGCGTTTGAGGCTGAGCCTCTTGAAGAGGGAGCCGAAGCGCCTGCGCCCGACGTGATGCCTGCAGAGGCTCCGAAGGAGGAAGCGAAGGCGAAAGAGGAAGCGGCGCCTGTCAAAGAGGAGAAGAAGGAAGCAGCAGCCGAAGAGCCTGTTGAGTGAGCCTTTTTCTCTTTTCAGTTCTTTTTCTTTTTTTATTCCAGTTTCTCAACTAGAGTGTTAGCTTTGCGCGCGGATTGATTTGCGCAATCAGCCCAGCAGGCGCTTGCATTCGTCCTGTTCTGAACCGGGGCTCATGTGCAGACAGAGCGCGCCGTTGTTTTCCGCCTTTGCGGCCGCGTAGAAGCACTTGTCCTTCCAATCCGCATTGTCAACGCTGAAACAGTCATATGAAACCGGACCGGCTGTTGAGAATATGCTCCTGGCATAGCAGTCTCCCTTCATCGAGAGAGTGGGCAGATCATTGCAAAGCGAGGGCATCATATTTGCAAAGGATGACGAATAGTAGCAACTCTGCCTGTTGAGACTTTCGACTATTTTTCCGCAGGCAGTGGCGTTGGCAACCTGCACTGAATAGTTCTTGTAGCAGTCATCGCGCGCGTGTTCTGTCGCCGTCATCTTGCAGATGTCCATGTTGGAGAATGCCACTGCAAAATAATTGTAACAGCTGTTCCTATAGGTGCTGCCGGAGGTGCCAAGATCGCATCCCGTCAAATCATTGAGGGTTTCCGAGACCGACTCTATGCAGGCATCCTGGATTGCAATTTGGCTTGCGCCCTTGCAGACTGCCGTGCTGTTTGCCACCCGCGCCCGGCAAATCCACTCTTCCAGCTCTGGAGAAACGAGAAGGCAAGCGTCAGTAGAAGACCTGTTCAGTGCATATGAGACAAAGCAGGCATTGCTCTTGCATTCCGTGAAGTCGGATTTTTCAAGCGCAAAGCATAAGTCGCGCGCATCCCCTTCCGTTGCAAGCATGCAGGGAGGCAGCACTTGCCGGAGGCACGCCAGGCGGTCCGTCAGGTTTGAAATCTGGTTGCAGATCGACTCGGATTTTTCCGTTACCGCTATTTTTGTGAGGCAGTCGGTGCGCAGCTTCGAATCGGATATTTCCTTGCAGACGTCAAGGCTGCTTGAGAATTGGAACAGGCATTCGTCGTATGTTTCTATGGAATAAATGCTCTTGCAGACGAGGGGATCGCCCTTTTGCTTTGCAAGCGAGACAAAGCAGGCGTCCTTTTGCAGTATGTTGCCGCTGGCGCAGGAGGAAACGGGGGTTACAGGCGCGGCTGAAACGTTCTGCTCGGCTGGCGCGGGCTCGTTGACTATGGTCTGCGAGGGCTTTTGCACGCAGCCGAAAAGCGCGAGAACCAGAACGACTGAGATTGCCAAAAGTACCGACAGCTTCATTGCGTCACCGCACATTCTTCGGATGCAGTGTTTTTAACGCTTGCCTCCAGTAAACTTTGCGCGGAGATGGCAGAGGCTTGCCCGCGCGCTCGCGCTGGCTGGGCTGCAATCTGGTCAAATGCGCAGGACTTAGGATCCTGTGCCCTAGTGGCTGCGGGGGTTCAAATCCTCCTCTCCGCACTTTTTTATCAAAAAAAGGCATTTAATATTTGCCGCATTTGATAATCAGCGGCTTGGAGCCCATGAATGTCCCGTGGATTTGCTGGCCATCAACGTATTCGGTGTATCGGAACCCATAGCCGTC
>JAPLWY010000077.1 GCA_026396355.1 Microcaldota archaeon | reverse complement strand
TTTAATATAACTCTCCTGCTGCCCAGTTTTAGCAGGTGATTAAATGGCTTTCACGCAAAATCCATTCATGCCAAAAGAATCCGCATCTTATGCCGAAGCAAGTAAAAAGTGGAAGGCAGCTGCAAAGGTGGTGCTGGGCTGCGAGGTTGGCGAGCTTGGGCAATACGCAGAATGGCTTGGGCACATCCGCACCTGGCGCGCTACGAAGAAATCGTCCATTTCAGGGAAGGAAGTGGTGTTTGGCAGGTTCGAATACCCGCCAGGCGCATCTTTCATCAGCCTGGACGAGGTGGATTACACCAAGAAGGGCACCCCTGTAAAACCAAGCAGCCTTCAAGGCATTGACTCGATCATCTCGGAGGTTTCAGGAATCGTCGCGTATGCCGGCAACATAGTGCTTGGAAAATCGCAGTTTGTGGAGCAGTGCTCCAATATGATTGACTGTAATTTTGCCTATCACGCAGACCGCTGCACTCACTCGAAATACCTTGCCTACTGCTCGCAGATTGCGCGCTCGGACAACATATTCGGCAGCGACGGGATCGGCAACAGCTCCTTTTGCCTGCGCCCCTCAAGCTGCATGTACTGCGCTCGCTGCCTCGAAATATCGAAATGCGAGCACTGCTCTGACTGTTACTATTCTCACGGGCTTTCCGGCTGCAGCGACTGCATGTTCTGCTTCAACCTTCGCTCTGCGCACCACTGCATAGGCAACCTGCAATTATCCCCGGAAAAATACCAAAAGACAAAGGCAAGGCTATTGTCTGAAATGGGTGCCGCGCTTTCCAAAAGCAGGAAGCTGCCAACGCTGCTCGAGCTTCTCTCCTCGCAAAAGCCGGATTACGCGTTCCTCAAGTCAGCAGCATCAGGCATGAAATTTCCAGAAGGCAAGAAAATCGACAAAAAGCCGATAGAATCCGCTTTCTCAAAAACAGCCGCAATAATACTTGGCAAGCCCCTTTCAGGTGTTGACAAGTATCTCCCCTGGCTAAGCCAGCACACAAATCCAGCCGAAAAAATCCCCTCCTGCCTGTCAGGCAAGCTCCTGCTGCTTCCGGATCATACGCATTTTTCCTGGTTCCCGAAAGACAGGCTGCTTAGCCTTGAGGAGGCGGAATACGTCGCTGAAAGGCTGAAGCTATCAGAAGCCGAGGCAGAGGGCATTACATTTGCAAATGCGGCAAAGGCAATTTCCAAAATAGGATACGTTTCCCCGGAATGGCGCATGGGCGTCTCAAGGGACAATCTTGAATGCAAGGTGGAAATCGACTCAACCAACTGCTACAGCGGCACCCTTCCCATCAACTCAAAGTACTGCTCAGGCTTTTACTGGGTGCGCGAGTCCGAGCACATTTTCGGCGGGAACGAGGTGCGCGCCTCAGCCTTTTGCATGCGCTGCTACCGCTCGGAAAGGCTGCAGCGCTGCTTCGAAGTGGATTCCAGCAGCGACTGCTCTGACTGCTATTTCTGCCACAACTGCGAGAACGTGCATGACTCGATGTTCTGCTTCAATGCAAAAAACCTGAAGAATGCGATAGGGAATGCTGAGCTGCCGCGCGAGGAGTACTTGAAAGTGAAGCAACAGGTGCTGGAAGAAATTTCGCAGAAGCTGGATAAGGATAAAAGCCTGGGACGGAGCATATACAGCCTCGGGTGCAAAAAGGGATGCGAAAAGCCGTGAATACGAATTGGGGGGCATTGCATGGGCAAAGAAGGCAAATCCGAAACCTACCTGGAACTCAATAGGCGCTGGAACATCCTTTGCAGGGTAATCTTCGGCGAAGAGATAGGCGACATGGGCGAATACGGCGAATGGCTCGCAGAAAACACGCTGCCCCTATTTACCGGGAAATCCACTGCTTCTGGCAAATCTGTTTCATTCGTATTGCCCTATTATCCAAAAGATGCCAAATTCATCTCGCTTGACGAGGTGGACTTCAGCAAAAAGTTCGAGCCGCTTTCAATGAACGAAGTAAAGGACATTGATTCAATCATCAGGGCAGTTTCGGAAAGGGTGTGCTATTCCGGCAACGTGGTCCTTGGGAATTTGCGGTTCGTGGACGAGAGCGCGGACACCATTGAAAGCTTCTACGTCTACCGCTCCGCGCAAATCAGCTTCTCAAAGTACGTCGCTTACGGATACAATATGGAATATGCGGAAAGCGTTTTCGGGACAATAAACCACGGGCACTGCAACAATTCCATAAGAATATCCGATTCCAACTTCCTCAGCCGCTGCTTTGAGACGTATGGCTCGGAGCAAAGTTCCGACCTGTTCTATTCCCACAGGCTCTTCAACTGCGCCAATTGCCTTTTCTCATTCAACCTGCGGAATGCGAAGAATGCCATTGGCAACCTTCAGCTTCAGCCGGAGAAATACGCGGAACTCAAAAAGAAGCTTCTGTCCGAAATGACCCAGATTCTCAGGAAGGAAAGAAAGCTGCCAAGCCTATTGGAAATGGTCGGCGGCTCGGAGCCTGACCGGCGCGCCCTTTAAGCCCTTCAGCAGAAGCTTGAGCTTGGCCAGAAAAGGGAGTCAAAGCCCGATGCGATCGTGGAAGCATTCGAAAAAACAACCGCGGTTGTCCTTGGAAAAGGCCGCAAGTGCCTGGAAAAGCACGGGGCATACCTTTGCGAATACACGCGGAAAACCGTGCAATGCAAATCCGCGATGAGCGGGGAGAAGATAACAGTCGCAGACTATGCCCGCTACATGGATTACCCGAAAAACAGGCTTCTGACCGAGCAAGAGGCAGAACTGGCTGGAAAGTCATTCAAGCTTCGCCCCGAGGATCTTGAAGGGCTTGATTTGGCCAAGGCAGGCAAACTGATCGGCAAAATCGCATACTTTCATCCTGGATTTGACCATGGGAAGTTCGCCAACATCATTGACAGCCAGGTGAACCTGGACGCAGTAAACTGCTTCAAAAGCATACTAAGCCTTTACTCGAAAAACTGCGCCTACAACTTCTACACCCTCGAGTCAGAATCGGTTTTCGGCTGCAATTCAGTCAGGAAATCAAATTTCGTGATACGCTGCTTCCTGTCTGCAAAGCTCTCCAGGTGCTTTGAGGTCGATTCCAGCCGCCAGTGCTCGGACTGCTACTTCTGCCACAACTGCGAAAACATGCAGGATTCCATGTTCTGCTTCAATGTGAAGAACCTGAAAAACGCGGTTGGCAACGCTGAGCTGCCGCGCGAGGAGTACTTGAAAATAAAATCGCGCGTGCTTTCCGAGATAAACGCGCACCTTGACAAGTCAAACGGCGTGCCTTACAGCATATTCTCCCTTGCAGCGCGCAAGAAGTGACTGGTGCCACCGGCGCCAAGCCCTGCGAACCAATATAAGGAGTTCCAGGCGTATCTGCACGATTCACATGCGACATTTGCTGCGCTTCTATTCAGGCGAGGGAAAGCCCACCATCATCTACCGCGAGGAGGATGAGGAAGGCAAGGGCGAAGTGAAGGGGCTTGAGCTTTCAGGCAGGCAGGATATAGTTTTTTCGGACAAATTCTCCTGCATCGGCTTCAAGACTCCGGACGGCTACTGCTCGTGCAAGAATTCTGCGGTGCACACGCGCCAGTGCCCCACCTGCGCGGCGCTTGACATTTCCCGCGCCTATACTGTGGGCAATTTCTCAGGGCTTCCCCAGCTTTACGAGGAGGCGAAAAAGCAGGAATACGTTCTTTACCTTGCAGGCTTTGGCGAGGAAATAGTGAAATGCGGCGTCACAAGAAAGGAAAGGTTTGAGCACAGGATGCGCGAGCAGGGCGCGGACTTTGGCTGCGTGATTGCAAAATACGCAGGTCCAGATGAAATATACAATGCCGAAGCCTCAATACAGTCGCGCTTCAATTTCAGCAATTCAGTCCGCCTTGCGCAGAAAATGAGAATGCTGGAATTTGATGTCGGGGAGGCGCGCGGGAATTTCTCCTCCAAGGTGGAAATGGTCATCTCATCCGAGCTTCTTCCTTCCATCACGGCGCAAATAATCGACTTTTCGCAATTCTACCCCCACGCAAGAAGGGCTGAGGAGGCAAAATCAATACACGGGGAGATAATTGGCGCAAAAGGCGAAATACTTCTCTTCAAGTCCGACTCCAGCCGGCACTCCGCAGTCAACATGAGAAAGCACGTCGGCGCCTTTTTCTAGCGTATTGGCTCGTACATCTTCGAAGGAGCCTTCCAGAAGTGCGTGGACAGGAAATTCCTGGTGTGGAACATCATGAAATTCCAGTAGCCCCATTTCCTCACGCGGCGCATTGAGATGAGCACAGTTGCCTTGTGCGAGAATGAGAAGCGCCCCAGTTTCATGAGCTTCATGCCCAAGTCAGTGTCCTCCGAAGTTTTCAGCCTCGGGTTGAAGCCTTTGCATTTCCAGTACGCGCTCGCCCTTGCAGCCACATTGTCCCCGTTAACATAGGCAAGCCCCAGATGATTCAGGACAGCTGCAAAAAAATTGAGTATCACTGCACCTATATGTTCCACAATATTGCCCTCGAACGGGCGCACATTCCCGACTCCCCACACCACTTTTCTGTCCTTGAACATGTCGTAAATGCTTTGCACCCATATGTTGCAGGGCACGACATCCGAGCTTGTGAAAAGCAGTATCCTTCCCTTTGCCACCTTGGCTGCAACATACCTGCCTCCTGACGCTGTGCCAAAGCTCTCTTCCACCACGCGCGCGCCATAGTCGCGGGCTATTTTCTGCGTGCCATCATCGCTGTCCCCATCCCCGACTATTATCTCATAAGTGCCTGCGAATTTCTGCCTCTTTATTGCCGCAAGGCAGGCTCCGATGTACTTTGCCTCATTGTAAGCCGGTATTATGATTGAAACGTCCACTTTCTTCATAGTATCACCGCAACAATTTTGCGCCCTCTTTACCCACATTCGCCTCCATCAGCTTCAGCGGTGTGCCTGCGAGAATGATGGGCTCGTCTGAAAACAGCGTGTGCCCAAGCATTGCCATGCCTGCCCTCGGGTTCTTCTCCATCAGCTGCGCGCACCAGTCCGCAAGCCCCGCATCGATTGCAAACCTCCTCGAATTTTCCAAGAGCGAGTCCCAGCTTGGCTTTTTGGAGAGGGCAAGAAGCGACTTTGCCCCAGCCTTGTTCACCTTTTCCTTCCACTCTTCCGAGCGTATTATGCTTGAGGTTCTTATGGGCGAGAAAAAGGCAATATGGATTTTCCTGTCATCGCAATCTATTTTTTCCGGCTTGGATTCCAAATCCTTCCTGAAAAGAACCCCGCCAATCGCAGCAGCATCCACCCCTGACAAGCCGGTTCCGCACTCAAAATCAGCCTCATGCGCCATCTTTACGCAGTCCTTCCTCGACAGCCCGGCTCCCAGCATCTCATTCAATGCAAGCGAGAGCGAAAGCGCTCCAGCCGCGCTCATTCCCAGCCCAAAGCCCACTGGAATGTCTGTTTTATGCGAAATATCGATTATTCCGGGCTTGCAGCCGATTTCCAGGAATTTCCTGAGCACCACTTTTGAGACTGGCGTAGGGGTTTGCACTCCGTTCACGGTTATGGTGGTGGTTCCGCGCGCTGATTTCTCGACAGTGGTGGTCAGTCCCTTGTCTATTGCGAATCCAGCGCCCGCAGCGTCGCCATTCCCCATCAGGAACATTCCCGTGATATACGCTGGGCAGAATGCCGAGGCAGCCATGTAAGAGGTTCGCTATAAACGCATTTAAAGGTTCATACATAGAAAATCCTGAGTCGGGCCCGTGGTCGAATGCTTTGCCCTCGCGCGCAGCCGCACGCAAAGCCGGCAATGGTTAAGACGTCACCCTGACACGGTGAAGACTCCCGGTTCGATCCCGGGCGGGCCCACTGTAATCCTCTACTGTATTTGCTGACGTGCCAAGGTAGATTTGCAGCGCGGAATTGTAGAAGCGGGAGATGCCGAGGCTGTTCCTTTTGGCATTTTCGTGCGTATGTTTATCCAGGCTTAAGGTTACTTTCACCTTGTGCTGTTTTTCGCATGGAACTTTCAGCAAAATTATTTACGGATTCAATGTTACCTGCTTCTTTTGTTTCCTCTCTTCTCTAGAAAGATAAATTGCCATGCCAAAACTTAGAATAGTCACAATTATACTCCCTAATGCAAACACATCCAATATTACCCTAAGCGCATCCGCGTATGTAGATGATTCTTTATACAAAAGAGAATTTGACAATTCTTTATTCTTAGCTTGTATAACTTCATCCTTCCCACATTGAATATCTCTTCTTTTTTTGTCGATGTGTCCGAATACCAACGCAAAAGCCAGCTGTGCCCTGTGTTTTCCAGATTCTTTATCAAATTCTTCCCAACGCGTCATCTCTTCCAAGTCAGTCTTATCGCACAACGCCAACCATCGTTCTGCCGTTCCAACTTTTTGTTTTAATGCTTCTGGCCAATTTAAAAAACCAAGTTGCGTGCAGCTATCCATTATCCGCCATGTCATTGGATCTATATTGCCAAACAACTGAAAAGCTCTATCTCCTTTAATAGCATCGTCCCATACCTTTTTTTGTACATCATCAAAATATTCCAATGCGAAGCGCTCCGCTTGCCTCTCAGAACTTAACTCGCGCATCAAGCCTCGTTTATGGTAAGCATATTGATGTCCTGCCTCATGCACCAGCACACCTAGTCTTTCAAGAGAAAAATCAATGTCCAAGCTTCGTATCCAAACAGTTGACGAGCCTAGACGTGCCACACCGCGCTCTATGCGCCATCCTGGCCTTCCATCATACGTCCATTGAATCGGGATTTCATTACTTTGGTCTATTTCTAAAATTTTGATATTTGACACCAAAAAGGATTCCCAATTCGGATAAGGTTTTATTGAACATGGAACTGATCTCAAATTCTTTAGAACGGCATTCAAATCCTCATTCACACGATTGACTGTCTGCCCTGTTTTCACAGTGGTTTTATACTCACGCGTTCCATCTTTATTGATATAGACTATCTTCATCGTCTTGTTTGCGGTATCATCTGAACATGGCTTTCCAAGCTGAATAGGGAAATCTCGCACTTTTTGTTCCTCATACTCTAACTTATTTGTTGTGCCCATGGGTCTTTCTGTCTTAGGGCTGAACTTGGCAATGCTACATATTACCAACGTTCCCAATGCAATACAACCTGTTATGCGTAGCACTCTAGCGTTCTTTCTAATACTCATGTGGTAAATTATATACTTATCTGTTTATAAGATCGTCTATCTGCTCGTAAATACTTGCTGTGGTGACTAAATCAAAAAAAAGCAGTCAAAATGGTCGTTCGTAAAATTCGTTTTCGTCGTAACCGTTTTTCATTTTCCTTACTGGGCAGGTTTTACAATGCGCCTGCCTTATAGTCGTGAATGGCAATTCTGCAAACCGACTTGGCGAATTCCTCGTCCTTGAAAAACTGCCTTATCGCATAGCGGAAAGCCTCGTCGCGCGCAAGCGGCTCGCCTTTCGTATCCACAAACCCGCGCGCGTCAATGCCGTCATAATCAGCGCAAATCTTCTCAACATCATTTATCGAATTTTTCATGTCAGGGAGCCTCAGGTGAAGCGTGAGCCTCCCATCCTTCAGGCCCATTTTCACGGCCGCGCGCACTTCCCCGATGAAAAGCGCAAGGTTCTTCCTCACCAGCGCCTCAGATGACGGATTGCCGAACTGGTAATTGCGGGCATATTCCTCTCCACCGACAAAGGCTGAAACAGGCAGGCTTTCTTCCTTTTCCCTTGTCACGATTATTCCTTCTGTGCGAGGTGTGAATTTCAGCCTCTTGTTCTTGGGCTTTCCGGCATTTATCTTGTCTTTAAGATAAGCCAGCCTGTCCACTTTTTTCTTGCCTGCTCACTCTATGATGGCAAAAAAATAAAAAGGAAAGTAAAAAGAAGAAAACAGGCTTTCCAGCCCGTTCTTACGTCTTTGTGTGTATCAGCACGCTTCCCGGCTTCCTGAAAACGTTCCCAAGCTTAATCCCGACCAGCATCGAGATTTTCTTGGTCTCGGCCAGGTCTGCAAGCCTTTGCGTGATGATTCCGTCAAACACTATTGCGTGGATGTCCTTTTCATCCTCAAGGCTCCTCATCATCTCGCGCACCGGTATCTCCTTTGTGGAGGCCATCTCGGCATTGTAGAAGCGCGCGCGCAAGGTGTTTTCCAATTCATCCAGGCTTGCAAGAAGCTGTGGCGGAACATCTGCAGGCTTTGCCACTGGCTTTTCCTCCTTCACAGGCATGGGCGGCACAAGCTCAGGCTGCGGTGCAGTCTGCTCCATTGGCTGGGTGTATGCCGGCTCAGGCAAAGGCTGTTGAACTAGGGGCTGCTGGGGCTCTTCCCTTCGCCTTCCGCCGCGCTCCTCGTCAAAGCGCCTGCTCCTGCCTGCATTGTAGGTCTGCCTCGGGCGCCTGTCCTCCTGCGGCTGAGCGCCGGCGCCTTCGTAGGGCACCTTGGCGCGCAGGCACTTTATCAGCTCCTTGCGCGATAGCTCCTCCACTTCCTTGCCTGCTGGCGCGCGTGCCACAAAGTCAATGTCTGCCACGCGGGCAAGCTCATTGAGTATTATGTCGCCTCCGCGGTCGCCGTCCAGGAAAACAGTCACTTCCTTTTCCCTGGCAAGCTTTGCAATTGCATTCGTCACATTGGCCCCGCCCACTGCCACCACATTGGTGACATCGTTCTTGAGCAGGTTGAGCACATCTGCCCTTCCTTCTACAATGACGATTGCGTCCACTTTCTCGATTCCTGGGCCGCACGGGAGCTTCTCAGGGCCATATTCTGATATTTCCGCAACTTTGACTTCCTGGCGGACCATCTCGGATATTTCCTTGCTCTCGGGTATTTCGTGCATGAGCATGCTCTTGAGCAATGTCTTGGCGCGGTCGATAAGTATCTTCCTCTTGGCATTCCGGGTGTCCTCCACCTTCTCAATGCCGATTTTCGCCTCGCACGGGCCCACCCTGTCCACTGTTTCCAAGGCGGCTGCCAGTATGCAAGTCTCCACCATGTCAAGGGACGAGGGCAATTTTATCTTGCCCACGCTTCTTCCTCCGCGGGGCGACAGGTCGACCTCAATCCTGCCAATCCTTCCGTTTTTCTGCAGGTCGCGAAGGTCCAACTCGTCTCCAAGAAGCCCCTCGGTCTGGCCGAATATGGCCCCTACAACGTCCGGCTTTTCAACCAATCCGTCAATTTCCAGGTTGGCGTAAACCAGGTATTTCACCGTGTCTATGTATGTCTTTCCCATAATTTTCACCTATTCTTGTATCGCAATTTTGTTCATTTCATGTTTTCCCTTACTGCCGCCACAATGCGGGAAGCATCGCAGTCGGCTGCTAGCATTTTCCTTTTGCTTTTGTGCCCTGACAGGATTTGCACCCTGCAGGACAGCAGCTTTTCAAGCCTGGAAAGAAGAGCGGCATTTGCCCGGTTGTTTTCGGGCGCTTCAGGTATGTCGGCGCGAAGCGCAAGGGGCTCTACTGTCAGGAGCAAAAGGCGAAACCTTTTGCTTGCCGCATGCGCGCGGACCGAAAATACCGTTGCCATTTTCGTTTCTCCGAATTGGCACATCTGCGCAAAAGCGCAATTCAGGTGCCATTGCCAGATTCGTGCCTGTGCACAAACGCTGGAAAAATCCGAAGACTTTTCCACTGGTAAGATTTTCGTGCTCCCCGTTTTCCGGGTGTTCAGCTGCCTGTGGCAGCCCCGCAGCCATGATTGGGTGCGGAAATGAGCGTGAAATCTTCGTGATGCCGTTAATTTTTGCCTTGCAAAAATGCGGCGTGATATTCTCTTCTTTCCTTCTTGAAGCCGGATATTTCTTCCGGCGGTAATATGCTCTTATTGTAGTGTAAATTTGATAATTTACACTGCTGAAAAATTTCACTTGAAATTTTTCATGTGCGATGCGCTGTTGACAGGCATTTCATAGCGGTTAAGCTCTAGCTGCCATCCACGCACAGCACTCAGATTATTCCTTAATCTGTATATAAACTTAAGCCCGTTTTCGGCTTTGCTAATATATAGGCGGCGCTTTTGGCGGCTTTTTTGGCGAGTGGGGCATTATTGGCAAGTGAACGCGAATACGCGCTTTTTTAAAGACATGTTATAATAAATGAAACTTGTGGTGTCTGCATGAACAAAGTTGCGTCATACGTGTTTTTCAACCAGAAGACCGGAAATTTGAGAAAAGGCTGGAAGGCGGCTGAAGTAGC
>JAPLWY010000050.1 GCA_026396355.1 Microcaldota archaeon | reverse complement strand
AGTCGTAGGAGAGCATTTCCTCTGCGCGCTTGATGTCCACTTCCTTTGCCTTTATGGTGAGCTGCGCCAGGAAGTCATAGTCCTTTATGTCGCGCATCGTCACTCCCACAAAGCGCGCTTCGGGCGTGGCTATGTCATTGCCAAGATAGGCAAGGTTCATGCTGCCTGACTTTATTGCCCAGTAGATGTACCAGCCCCAGGCATCGCAGTCTGTGAAGCAGTAAACCGGGAGCTTCCGGCTGGCGAGCTTCCTGATAAGGCGGCGGCAGCCGCGGCTTGCCTGCCCCTTGGGGGAAATCAGTATGCAATTTTCCTTTCTCCAGAACTTGTCTTCATTGAGGCGCTGCCACATTGCGTCCTTTTCAACTACGAGAACATAATCAGCGTCAACAGACTTGAACTCCATGCCATTGTCAACGTCAGAGGGAATCATCCAGCCGCTCCTGCCCTGCTTGGTGCAGTCTATTTCGGTCTCGTCCCCGCCGAATTTGTCCTTCAGCACAAGCGGGCCAGCCACCACGCCTTTCCTGTCTGTGTTGAGGTTTAGGTCCTCGCGTTTTAGGTGCATTGCAACTTCCAAGTCTTCAATCAGGGGGTTGCTTTCTGACTGCTCGGAGAAAAGCTCCTCGTCCAAATCCTCGCCAAGCGAGAACTTTAGCTGGTAGTAAAGACCTCTTATCGAGGTGTGCGCGTCTTCCCTCAGGAATTTTTTGCACTTTGAGGCAATTGCCACTGTCTGCATGAACTTGCGCGCCTGCCCAACGTTTATGAAGCGGCGCTCCTCTGTCTTGTCGCCCAGCCTTATGTAGCCCAGCCCGTTATCGTAAATTATGTTGCCCTTGCCGCGAAGGGAAGTTGTGAAGGTGGGCGACGTCTCATTGTCCACTTGCGAGAGCATGTCCAGCCCGAGCTGCTCGAGCTTTTTTGCCACCAGCTCGGAATCCTGGTTGGCTGATTGCTTCTTTGGTTTTTCGCTTTCCTTTGCCACCATACCACCGCGCTTTATTCTTCCACTTCATCCTCTTCTTTCTCTTCCTTGCCATTGCCGTTTTTCCCGTTCTTTGCCTCTGCCTCGCCTTCCTCGCTTTCTATTTCGCTTGAGTACTTGGTTTCAATGAGGTGCAAAAGGGTTTTTTCAAGCTCCTTTGGGCTGCCTTTGCCTGCAAGCTCGGTCAGGTCGCGCGAAAGCTGGGGCACGTAGCGCAGCACCGCCTTTCGCCTTTCCTTCCTGTCAGCATCGCGCCTTATTCCGGAAAGGTAGGATTGCAGGTCGCGCGCAGCCTCCATTATTGCATTCTTTATTTCCTGCAGTATTTCCTCGTCGTTAGAGATTGCCTGCTTGCCTGCAGAAGTGTAAGGGACGTAAACTGATGAAATATTGACCAATACTGAGAGGGGCTCTTCCTCGAAATTCTTGAGCTTGTAGCGCTTCCAGTCAATTGCCTTTACTGCCTCGGAAATTGCGCAGCCTGAGTTGTCGAAGAGAAGAGGGGCGCGGTTTGCATAGCGTATAACTTCGCTTGAGGACAGGTCGCCGGCTTTCTTGCCTGCTCCGCCCCCGTATGCGAGCGCGGCTTCCACCATGAAAGGTATGCCTCCCTTGTAGATTTTCGGAGAGCGCTCGGCAACTGCTATGAATTGGGGCGCCAGTATGTTGGTGAGCGATTTTTCTATCTGCGCTTTTCCGATTGGCTTTACCGAGTCGGTTGCCGGGGCAATCCACTTCACGTTCGGGTTGTGTATTGCCTTGACTATTTTTTCAGCCTCCACCCATTGGAGTTCTGATGGCGCCTTGTTGAAGTCAACGTCAGGGACAAGCTGCTTTAGCTCGTCCACTTTTGCCGCTGATACTCGCACGAATCTTTCTTGCAGGAAGGAAGAAACTCTCTTGAATTCGCGCTCGCGGTGCGCAAAGTCTATCATGTCATTGGTGGAAATGCCAAGCGGGTGGGGCTGGACCACCACCGGCTTTGCGGGTATTATGTCGGAAGAGCGCGGGAACGAGTGGTCCTGGCCTTCCGGGTCATGAAGCGAAATCTGCAGGTGCGGGTTGGCAAGCGCGGTCCTGCGCACGTATTCGTAGACGCCGAAGCTGCTCTTGTCGTACTTTACTTCAGCCACTTCTGCCTCGATTGCAAGCCCGTGCCCGAAATCGCCCTCTTCCTTCACCAAGTTGCGTATTTGCGGGCTGTTGGACTTGAGGTCGATTGTTATTTCGCAGGAGATTTTCTTGGTGTCATAGCGGGAGATTACCTTTACAGGCTTGCCGGTTGTTATCTGGGAATACATTGTGCAGCCTGAGGCGCCAATCCCCTGCTGCCCCCTTTGCTGCGCGTAGCGGTGGAACTTTGTGCCTGCCAGCATCTGCCCAAGCGCCTTTCCTATGTGCTTTTCAGGAATGCCGGGCCCATTGTCGCCCACCGAAACTATGTAGCGCTCCTTGTCTATTTCGCGTATGTTTATCGTGACCTCAGGAAGGATGCCTGCCTCTTCGCAGGCGTCCAGCGAGTTGGTGACGTATTCGTGTATTATGGTGGTGAGCGAGCGCGTCTTGCCTGAAAAGCCGAGCATCTGCTGGTTCTTCTTGAAAAACTCCGCTACCGAGTGCTCGCGGAATTCTGAGAAAATCTTTTCGGTTGTCGTCTGTGCCATCTAACCACTTTGCAATTATGGCTTTCTCGCAGGTTCAACTGGTCGTAAAAAGAACGCGGATTGGATTAATATTGGTTATGGTTTGCGAATCGCGCAACCGCCCGTTCGGGAGTAACAATCTATTTATACTGATTGCGAGAGATTAATCCGAAAGAGGTAGACATATGGCATCTTCTGATGTTGGTTTCAACCCAGGATGGGGAATGCGGATTAGGATATTGGTCACCAGCGTGCTGATATTCGGCGTGATTGCCGCGCTTATCGGCCTGCTGCTGAATGCCACGGGAATTGCGGGCTCGGGAAGCGTGTTCTTCTGGCTGCTTGTGTCGCTTGTGATGCTTGGCGTGCAGTGGTATTTCGGCCCGGCAATCATAAAGTTCTCAACAGGTGCGAAACAGCTTTCGCGCGAGCAGGCGCCTGAGCTTTTCGCAATCGTGCAGAAAATAGCCTCAAAGGCAAAGCTGCCTATGCCAAAGCTTTACATTGTGCAGAATGCCTCGCCCACTGCTTTTGCGTTCGGCAGGACGCAGTCTGACTCGAATATTGCAGTGCATTCGGGAATATTGAATGTGCTTACGCCAGAGGAAATAGAGGGAGTGCTTGCGCACGAGATGGGGCACATAAACAACCGCGATGTGGCGGTGATGACGATTGCCAGCATCTTGCCCATGATGCTTTACTTTGGCGTGCTGATATTCGGCAGGGATGACAGGGGGAGAAGCAGCATAATTACAATAATTGCTTTCAAGGCAGAGGGAATATTTTGCGGATGAGTTTTCGGCAAGAGTTACCGGCAACCCGACTGCGCTCATGAGCGCGCTTGCAAAAATAAGCTACGGGCAGGCAGCCGGTCCGGCAAAAAGCGACTCTGGCTCGATGGTGAAGGCGCTTTACTTTGCAGAGGCATCAGGCGGGAAGATGAATGCGGCTGAAATTGCCGGCGCAATAAGGACAGGGAATGATGTTGCGCTTACGGAAGCGATTGAGAGGGAGAAGAAGAATGGCGCATTCGAGATACTCATGACGCACCCTCTCACTGCAAAAAGGCTGGAGAGGCTGATGATGGTGAAGAAGCAGATTGCGGGCTAATCGGGAAAACTGAGAGGTGGGAAAATGGAATGCGAAAACCTGAAGGACATTGCGAAGTTTCAGTATTTTGCAGCAGTGTTTGCCTCGTTTGTGCTTGCGGCGCTGTTCAATACGCTGATTTATCTTGTAACTGGCGTGTATTTGCCGTCTATATTCGGGGTTTTTGCAGCGCTTTATGCGGTTGCGCTCATATTCGCATTCACTTATTTGCTCTCTGCGCTGGTTTTCAAATTCCAGAAAAAGAGCGCAGTGGGGCTGGCATTTTCAAATTTCGTGATTGTTATTCTGCTGAGCGTGGGCTGGAATTTGGTTGCCAGCTATGTTGGCTACCCTATTGGAACAGACCTGGCGCAGGGAATCCCGTTTGCAGTGGCAGGGGTTTTTGTTTACTTTGCGCTGCTTTACTTTGCATTGCCAAGCGAGAAGAGTGAGCCGCCTGAGATTGCGCAGGAAAAAGCGCAGGCGAAAAAGGGAAAGAAAAGGTGAACTCATGAAAAAGGTTTCTGATGCTTTGTGGGAGATTGAAAAGGAAGGCAAGATGCGCGTGCCTGCGCGCGTGATTGCGACCGAGAAAATGGTTGCAAGCATGGGCAGCGACAGGACGTTCGGGCAATTGAAAAACGTCGCAACGCTCCCGGGCATTGTGAGCCATGCCCTTCTCATGCCTGACGGGCATGAGGGCTATGGGTTTCCGATTGGGGGGGTTGCGGCATTTGACCGTGAACAGGGAGGCATAGTAAGCCCGGGGGGAGTCGGTTATGATATCAACTGCACCTCCAAGGATGCGAAAATACTCACCGAATTCGGCTTTAGCATGCCAATTGAGAAATTCGCAGCGCAGTTTGAAAGCTTCGAGAGGTCGGGCGGCTATCTTGTCAGTGTCTACAGCTCTGCCCTGCAGGTGCGCTCGCTTTCGGGAAGCGCCCTTTCCTCTGCAAAGCCTGTTGCATTCATGTCCAAGAAAGCGGACAGGAGAATGCTGGAGGTCAGGACAAGGTGCGGCAAAAGGCTGGTCTGCTCAGAGGACCACCCAATCCTCACGCGGAACGGGATGAAAAAGGCTGGCGAACTTGCAGAAGGGAAGGAAATCGCGGTCTCGCTTTTCGAGGGCGTTGAGTTCGAGGCTCCGCAGAACTTTGCAGGCAAGGTGGAGGAGCTTGCCATCTATGCCAAGCTGCTGGGCTATTTCATGGGGGACGGAACGCTTTACACATCTGGGAGAAAGATGCGCGCAATTGCCTATGGGAAGCGCGAGGACCTGGAGGCAATGCAAAAGGACGTTTCAAGGCTGGGCTTCCACTCGCACCTGTGCGAGAGGAGAAGGAAGCACTCGATTGAAACGCAGTATGGGAAAAAGGAATTTTCCTCTTCAAGCTGCGAGCTCCATGTTTATTCCAGGGAGTTCTGCGGGAAAATGCTTGAGCTTGGCATGCCGATGGGAAAG
>JAPLWY010000038.1:12092-16766 GCA_026396355.1 Microcaldota archaeon | reverse complement strand
TTCCCAGCTTGATCACGCTGTCTTGGAATGATGCTGCCGTTGGGCAGTAGACATCGATGTACTTCTTAAAGAGAGATAGCGCAACTTCATTGCGCGGGCGCAGGCTCTTGTTGCAGCCATTATTTTCAAACTTGCATGTTTTTCCGGGAGGGATTTCCTTGAAGATGGATGAGCTTGCCACGCCTGTTTCCTGCTTGCAAGTGATTAAAAGATGATGGCGCGCGCGAAGGAAGCTTATTATAGGTTTTGGGGCACAATGCCTTGCCCAAGATGTGCGGTTCGTCCAGTCCGGCTTGCCGGACGGACCCCTCGAGCTTTGACTCGGGCTGGTCACGCGAATGGGCAAGTAGAAGAACAAACAGGACGGTGAAACCATGGGAATGTACAAGTACATAAAGGCAGCTTTTGAGAAGGAATATCACGAGCGCAGCATGATTCTTCGAAAGAGGATAACCGAGTGGAGAAAGCTCGGGACGGTTGCGAGAATTGACAAGCCCACCAACTTAGCGCGCGCAAGGTGCCTTGGCTACAAGGCAAAGGAAGGGATAATCATGGCGCGCGTTGCAGTCGGGCGCGGGCAGAGGAAGAGGCCGCACCCGTGGGGAGGCAGGAAGCCTGCGAAGAACGCGGCATACCGCTCGCCCGGGAAGTCGCTGCAGCGCATGGGCGAGGAGAAAGTGGCGCGCGTTTTCCCCAACCTTGCGGTTGTCAACTCATATTTTGTCGGGCAAGACGGCATGAAGAAATATTTCGAGGTAATCCTGTCAGACAGGAAACTGCTCGGAGGAGTGAAGGGGCGCGCTTTCCGCGGGCTCACCTCGGCAGGCAAGAAGGGAAGGGAAAGGACCACGAAGAAGTTCTAGTCTTCGCGTTGGTGCATCGATGTACGACATTGTGCTGGATGGCGCATTGCCAGGGGCTAGGGGCATTAGCCATGCTGCTCCTGCTGCAAGCCTGAGGAATTTCAAGAAGGCGAATTCCCAGCCAGAGGCAAAGCAGTGCGCAAAAACAGGGAAGGTGCTGCTTTACTCGCCCGGCTATGAAATCGACGATGGCGCGCTACTTGACGTTTCGCGCGCAGGCGGTGCAGTCGTATTTTCTTTTTCGGATTTGCTTTTGTTGCATGGCTTTCGCCGTGCTATCTTGCTTTCCAAAATGAGACTGCTTGCTGATGCGTGCAGGAGAGTCGGCGCGGGAATGGTTTTTTGCTCAATGGCGAGCGAGGCAGGCAATACAAGGAATGCGAGGGAGCTTCGCTCGTTTGCCTATGCGGCTGGGCTGAGTTCGCATGAGGCTGCAGCTTCGGGAAAACTGCTTGAGGCTTTGGTGAAATACGCCGAAAAAGGCGCGGAGGGGAAAAAATGAAGCCCACGCAGCGCTTCAAGCAAAGGTATGTTTCTTTCTCTCTCCTAGTCAAGGGCATGCCTCTTCCCTACTCAGAGGCAAAAGACTGTGTGCACTCGCATTTCCTTTCCTTTTTCGGGGAGAGCGGAATCTCGGATTTTGCATTCAAGTTCGTAAAATATGATGACAAGAGCGGTAGGGGAATAGTGCGCTGCGAGAGAAGCAAGGTGGATGATGCGATTTTCTGCATGGCTTGCTTATCAGAGTGGAAGGGTGACAAGTGCAGATTGGAGCCGCTTGCCACCTGTGGAAGCATCAAAAGGCTCAAGGCATAGGCGGCGCGCACTTATTTTGAATCGCTTCTTTTCTTGAAGGGAAGGAGGAATTTCTTCACTTTTGCCGGGGCTTCGGGCGGCTTCTTGTCAGACTCGTTTTTCTCCGACATTGGCTTTTTCGCTTCAAGCGCGGATTTTTTGTCCACCATCCTTCTTTTGTGAAGGTCGAATACCTGGGGGTCGCAGGCTTGCGCAGCAGGGATAGGAGCGGTGGTTATTATTTTCGGCTTGATGCCGAGCTTTTTTTTCACGAATGAGACTATCTGCCCGAAGCGCGAGGGGCTGCCACCGCCTGCGCCTGGCGCGCCGTCGGAAAAATTGCAGTTTGCACAGAGGAGAATTCCTTGAGAGGTGTAAAGCACGCTCGCATCTCTTCCGCAGCGCTGGCAGATTCCGCTTTTTGTCCTGCCTTCCTGCGAGCTTGGGCGGGGGGCGGATTCTGATTTGCGCTTTTCCTTTCCGTAGCGCTCCTCGTCGCGCACGTCCATTATGCAATAAGCGCAGTACAGGCGCGAGTTCCACATCTGAAGCTCATGCGAGGGAAGGTACATCCCGCAGCGCTGGCAGGGAACGTCTGAGCCTGAGCCGACCGCGCTTGCGTGGGATTCGCAGGTTTGGCATACTGTGGCGCCAGATTCGTATTCGCCGAGCTGCGCGCCGCAGCGGACGCAGTTTTGCATGTGGATGCTTCGGGGAAAACGCTAATATAGCAGAGCCTCAAGGTTCTTCGGCTCTGCTACCTGGCAAACCAGGCCTGCTGAATTTCTCCCGTGGTTTGCTATAATGTTGGGAAGGAAAAACGGGGACGTTGTGGAGAAAAGTTTGGAATTTTGCGCGCGTTCCAGATGCTACGAATGAGGAAAAAAAGAAATCGTTATAAGGTGCGCGAATTGGCAAAAAGAAGCTATTACATCCATTTTTTGATTAAAAGCAAGGAAATGAGAGGCAAATTAAGCCAAAATAGCTATTAAGGTGTTTAATTGGTAAAAAAGAGTTATTACGTTCCTGTTTTTGATAAAAAACGTTTGCATGCCTTGTTTTTGGCTTAAATCGATTAAAAACAGGATTTTTTTCCGAAAAAGAAAAAGATTTATAAATAATCACTTGCGCAAATATATTGTTTTCCCTGACAGGAAACGGGAGGAAAAGAGCTAAATGTTTGGACCGCACTTGACAATGGACATGTATGGCTGCAACAAGAAGAAGCTGAAGGATGTCAATGTTGTTTACAGTTTTTTGGACGAATTGCCGCCGATAATAGGCATGACGAAAATCATGCCCCCCTACACGTTTTCGTATTCAGGCTTGAAGCCCGAGGACTGGGGCGTATCAGGCATTGTGCTGATTGCGGAATCGCACATCAGCATCCACACATTCCCGGAGAAGAACTACGCGAGCGTGGACATATTCTCGTGCAAGGAATTCGACGTGGAGTCCGCGGCGGACATTATCGCGTCAAGGTTCGAGGCGAAAACCTACGAGAAGAATTTCCTCACGCGCGGAAGGCACTTCCCCAAGGACATAATGAGGAACAGGCAGGTAATCGAGCTTGAGCGCGAGCGCGAAGTCGGCAAGGTTGCCAGGCAGTGAGCCTGTTTGGTTTTTTATTTATTGTTTTCTTTTCCGCATTCTTTTTTCGTATTCTTTTTTTATTCCTTTAATTGGCGTTTTTTATTTTCCATTCTTTTTTCCTTTGGTGTTTTTTTCTTCGTTACGCTAAACTTTGCCCAGATCCGGTCAGTTCGGGCAGTCGCTGCCGCACTCGCGCACCGCGTCGCGGTATACGGTCATGAATTCCTTGGGGAAATGCCCGCCTGTGCGATTGCCGAGGAACTTGATGTAGTTGGTTTCCCCGGAACATGCACTGCTGTTGTCGCGCTGATTGCGGAATGTGGTGACGTTGGCCACGTTTCCAGACCCGGATGAGTAGTAGGCAGAGGCAAGGAAATACTTTGCCCAGTCGCGCTCGTTTTCTTCCAGCCCGCCGGTGCAGTCCGAAGAAAATACCGACCAGCTTGAATCGATGTCGCGGCTTGCCTGGCCAAGGAATGACTTGAAAATGGCAATTCCAACGCAGATGCTGTCCCCTGAGTCGAATGGGTTGTAGTTCGCCCCGCCGCAGCCGCTCACCTGCGGAGGCATAGGATTGCCGGTTTGCGCATAGTATTGCCCTGGATAAAATATGGCTTGCGAAAGCCCGTATGCGCAGGGCTTTTGGCCGGCTGGGCATTCGGAAAGGCAGTCTGCAAGCGCAATACCTGCGAATTCGCATATTTCGCCCATGTTGTAATAGTTGCGCGTATCGGACGGGTCAGTAGGCCTGCCGGTGTTGCAGAACGGCGACTGCGGACCGTTGATATCTACGCAGGAATTGACTTCTGGATCGAAAGCCGACTCGTGCTCCACTATTGCGCGGAAGTAAGTCGAGCTTATGTCCGCGCTGTCTGCGTAAACATCAATCAAGGGGTAGCGCAGGCAGTGGCTGGCATCGAAGGAAAAGTGCGGGGAAGAGTCGTAGATTTCAGAGTCTGGGAATGGATAATTCGACGGGCATACCTCGCCGCAGGAAAACTCCTTTTGCTTTTTGGTAGGAGCCACGGGCCTAAGACTGGCAGGGTCCGGATTTATTTCGTCCACGATATTATTGTAGGCCTTGTTGTTCTGGGCAAAATCGCAGACCGTGCCAAAGCCGTTCCTGGAATATACCAGCGGGCTCCGGTAATCCGCCTGCCCGAAATACTTGCAGTTGGAGGCCCAGGTGTTCATTATTTGGAGCTTCTGGCTCCCGTTTGCGGACACCACGCCAAATTCGCATCCCTGTTTGCTGCTGTTGCAGGGAAGCGGCCCGGTGTGGTCGATGAACTCGTAGTAGCTTGCGCCAATCACGCCCGAGCTTGCAAGGGGCTGCACCATGGTCGCCATGCGGTTGTAGAAATAATGCACCCCTTGCGTGTCCCATTGGCAGCTGCCGTCAGAAGAATTGCCTTCGCTTGCG
>JAPLWY010000038.1:0-12051 GCA_026396355.1 Microcaldota archaeon | reverse complement strand
TTGTCGTATTTCTTGAGTATGTCGCGCGAGAACTTGAGGTTTTCGAAGAGTATTTCATCTGCATTGCAGGTCGGGTAGTCGTTGGTGCGGAAGCCAAAGCCGATCAAGTCAGTTATGTTGTATTCTGATGACATCAGGGTCGGGCTGGTGGGGTCTGAAAGTAACTGTTCAAGAGTGTTATAATCGCCGGATTTGACCGCAAGCACGACCAGGCAGTTGGGGCAGGTGCGGTTCATTTCCCTGATTTGGCGCCGCACGTTGTCAATATTTGCAGGAGTGGCGCCGTCAACGTTTGCCTGGGTGGTTATCATGACCGGGCCTGAACCTGAAAATGCGCTGGCAATGTCTCCTGAGCGGCGATAGTCTATCGCATTGTTCGGAGAATAGTATATGAATAATGGAAGCGCGCTTTGCTGCAGCCAGCATTCCGCCCTTTGCTTGTTGGGAATCGCAGGAGGGTCCCCGATCATCCATTTGACCGGCATTTGAAGCGAGTAGTTGCAGTAGAGGTTTGCCAGGTCCGCGGACGACATGCCAGGCCCAAAGCCGGTCATGAAGGCGCGCGCCCATTTGTCATTGTCGCTTTTCAGGATTTCCAGGTATGATGTTGCATTGCATGCGATAAATTCGCATTTGCCTTTGGTGAGGTTGGCATCCGTGCCCAAGCCGAAAATGTTCATGAATCTCTGCCAGAAGGAGCTCTTGTTGGTGCAGATGAAAGCCTTGCAGGGCTCTGGCCCCGGCATTTCAGTGCATTCGTAGTTTTTCGGGTCCACTATGTATTGAAGGGAAGTCGAGGAATTGGATGCGTTGAACTGGTCTGACGATAGGATATTGCTGTTGCCACTTGAATCGCTCATGAACACGCAGCCGGCAGCCAAGAATAGCGCCGGGATGAGCAGGGCGAGCGCAATGCGCAGTTTTTTCATTTTCAGCATCGATATCACGCAATATTCCATTTTCAGCATCACGGCTCGTTCTGCAACATCCACATGGCGCGCGCATTCTGCTCAAGCTCAAATGCCACATACTGGTTGATTTTGTTTTCAGAATGGGTTGAGAGGGTTTTTTCGGTATACTTCACGGCGCTGCCCGTTATATGGAACCGGTCTGCCAGCTTAATCCCGCCCTCGGCAAGCCAGCGGAACCCGCTCACTTCGCCGTGGTCAGGGTCGGTCATTTCTTTCCATCGCCTGATTGAAGAATCCACAAAAGGCACCTTGTGCATTGCCCGCGATAATTTGCTGTTCGGCGGCGGTTCAGGCTCTGCCCAGCGATTCTGCCGTTCATACACGCTTGTTTTGAGGGACTCGTAGTCCGCACCGGTTACGGCAGATACGAAATCCCTGTCTCCTTGCGATATGGCGGCTTGCCGCTTGCCCTCCTGCTTCTGGTCGTGCGCCAGGAAGGGGTACTTGACCAGGGGAATGCCGCGGATAAGGCGCTTGCCCATTCCGGAGAACATGGAATTCCAGCCGGTATAGCTCATCATGTCGTTTTGGTACTCTGCGAGCTGCAGGATCGCATTGTTGTCACGGCGGTAGATTTCCCGCGCCCCTTCGCGCTCCAGGTTGTTCTGGTCAATCATGTTGATGGCAATGAGAATGCCCGTGTCCTTGTCCCGTTTTATTTCTGGAACGAAGAATTTCCTTGAGGCCTTGGAAGCCGAGGATGCGGAGTCCCCAAGAAGCTCGTTTGCCAGCTTGGAGGAGATCCTCAGCGTGCCGTTGAGCGGGTCGATCTCGGTCATGTCCGGCACGTTCCAGCGCCATACGCCCTGGTAGTGCGGGAGGTAAAGCTCCATGAAGCGGTTGCGCGAGCCGTCGTCGAGAAATGAGTTGCTTGCGCCCTGCACCGTCTGCACCAGGTTTGCGCGCCTGTCCACCAGCTCAGGCACGTATTTTTCTATCAGGCCGTAGAGCTTTTTCGCTTCGTCGATTTTGCCCTCGTCGTAACGTTTCACATTCGCAGCCTCATACACTGCGCGCATGGATATCTTGCCGTCCTCGATCGTAATCGCCTTGCCGCCCTTGATCGCCTCGGCGTCCTTGATTGCTGTTTTGAAAGCCGGGTCATTGAACACGTCCTCAAGCAGCTGGTTTTTGGGGTTGCGGTCTATGTAGACAGTCTCCAGGTTTTTTTCAAAGACCTTCTGCTGGTCAAGCAGCCTTGACCCCCACCGGTTCACCGAATGCCCGCCAATCCAATCGCTTCTGACAAAGTACCGCCCGAGCCAATGGCTGCCTGCTCCGCCGGAATCCATGTATGACTGCATCAGGGAGGAAATGCCAGTCGTGTCAGTCATGCGCTGCAGCAGGGTTGCCTTGTAATCGCCCACGCTTCGCGACCTGAGCGGGAAGGTGAGAAAGCTTAATGCGCCTTTGATAAAGCCGGTGCGGTTGTGGCTCATCTCAAAGCCTTCTGATTCGGTCTTCTGCAGGGGAGAGCCCAGGCCGGACATGCCACGGTAGGTTGAGGCGGCGTATGGCAGCAGCAGCTTGTGGAACCGCCTTGAGAATGCGACATTCCCACTGCCCGGCATTCAGCCACATGTGGGCAGGCTCGTATGCGCCTTGGCCCGTCTCGAGCCCGACGCCCACGTATGCCTTGAAGCCGAACCTCTGGCCATAGACGCTGTCGGACGACCTCATGGTGGTGGATTCGACCGCATAGTAGAAATCCTTGTATTTGCCCATGTCGTAAGGCTTGCTGTGCACCAGCGTCTGCACCAGCCAGGAGCGGGTCAGCCAGTTGCGCCGGCTGCTATAATCAGTATTGTCGTTGTGGGTGCCTGCCCAGCTTATCAGCACGTCGTTGAGGTATGCGTAGTCCTTGCGGATTATCTTGCGGTCAAGCTTGTAGTCGTCGCGCAGGTCTTTCATTCCCTGCACAAGCTCATTGTACTCGGCGGATGAGAGATTCAGGTCGGCGGGCTTGCATCGCTTGAGCATGTTAATCTCGGTGTGTATGCCTGCCACCAGCGTTTCTGCCTGCGCAATCTCTTTCATTGTCTTTGAGGCGATTGAGGATTTGAAATTCTTGAAGAAAGTGGTCTGGAAGCGGGAGGATTCGCGCTCATTGTCAAGCACTTTGAATGCGTTATTCAGCTTGGCTTCGCCGATTCCGGAAGTTTTCATCAGGCGTTCGTGTATGGATTCGAACGCGGTCTTCGGGCCAGTGCCATCGCCATAGTCCATTTTCTCGCCTGGCTTGAAGCGGCGCTCGCCCGAAACCATCATGCTGTCTGCGGATGTGGCGTATTGGCTGAGGGTTTGGCGGGCCATTGCCTGTATTGACGACCATTGGTACATTTTGTCCATCTTGTCATAGAATGCGGAATAGACCAGTTCTGAAAATCCTGAGGCGCCGGCAACGCGGGCGCCCGGGCGGAGGAAGTCCAGGAACCTGCCCTTGCCCATGCCCTTGTTGCCATATTGCGCGGTAAAATCATGAGTGGACATTAATTTGACATGCTGCTGCTTGGGGTCCAGCTCGCCTCCCGCCCCCACGCCTGCAAGCGATTTTGCAATGTCTGTGCGCTGGAGCTTGTTCGCCTTGGCAGCATCCACAAGCGTGTCCACCACGGCATCGTGGCTCTTGGTCTTGTTGGGGCTTACCCGCTGCCATTTCCCGCCCTTATCTTTAGTGAGCAGAACCATGCCATGCATCAGGTTGGAATAGTTGCTGGTTGGAATTTCGGAATTGAGCCTGGTGTAATCCCGCGCCTCCTTCTCGCCTTTTTTCACCAATATCTTTGCCTTGTCAATGAAATCAAGCATTGGTATTCCGCCTTTCATGTCCGAGTTGGCAATATAGCCTATCTTCTTGACATCGCCAAACGTGATTCCGGTCTTGATCATGAATTTGTAGGCTTCGAAGGGAATTGCCCCGCCAGCGCGTATTGCATCAAGCTGGGCATCGCTGATCTTGGTCTGCGCTTTGAGGTCCTTGACAAAATCGGCGTTATAGACAATGCTGGTATCGCCTACATCGTCTATCTTGTTCCTGAACAGCGCCATGGTGGTGTTGTAGGCTAGGCGCCTGTTTTTCTGATTGGCTTGCGCAAAGCCAAGGGAATCCTCGCCCCAGGACCCGCCAGGGTCGTTTTTTCCGACTTGAGGCGGCCATAATCGGAAAGCTTGTTCTCGGTGCGGCTCACCGCCCTTTCCAGCGATTCGTGCAGCTTTGCCAGATCGCTGACCGTAACATACGCGCCTTTCAGGCTTGGGCTCATCGCTATGCTTACTTCTTCAGCGCTGCTGCCAAGGTTTGCAAAAAGCGAAGTGCGGCAAAACGAGGCGCTTTTTGCGCTGACCAGCCCGAAGCTCTTGCTGATCATCATAGCCTCCAGCAAATCGACTTCCACGCCCGGCTTGGCAAGGACTTTGTCTATGCCCCTCTTGCCAACCTGCAGCATTTCGTTCCTAAACTTGGTCAGCTCCTTGTTCCATGCGGCGTTTTGCCGGTGGTTGAGCGCTTCGGTTATCGCCTGCCTGAACTGGATTTTCTGGGAGCCTTTGTTGAAAAGCTCCTCAAGCACCACCATGTCCGATACTTCAAGATCACTGCGCTTGGAGACTGTCTTGTTGCCGACCTTGAACGGATGGATGCCTTTGAGAAGCTCGCCGTTTTTCTTGAAGAGCAGATTGCCGAGAAGCACGGTCAGGGCCGCGCCGGTCGGGTTCTTGCCGAATAGGTTCATGCTCATGAAGGCGTCATTCACTGATTTGCCCATTTTAAGCATGCCGATATTGATTTCGTTGGCGAATTTGATCATCTTGTCCTGCAGCGACTCTTTTTGCGGGCAATATTTTTTCTCGCCGTCTTTGTGCGCAAGCTCCTCAGTCAGGCGGGAGGAGATGCCTGCATATTTATCGTTGAACTCTTTGATGGCTATGGCCTTGCGATCCTTGATCTCGTCAAGTATGGAGTTTTTTTGCGCGCGCAATTCCTTTGCCACTTCGATTTCCACTTCGTTTGCCGCAAGACCGGGGTTGTTCTTTTTGATATCGGCCCGGATCCGGTTGAACCGCTCATTGCGGACCTGGTTGTTGATCTCGTCGCTTATGGTCCCCTCGGTTTCCGCGACGTATCGGCCGGTTTTCTTGTTAAGCTTTACCAGAAGCCCGTTACTGCCCTCAACCCCTGCCACTGAGTGCGCGTATTCGCGGATGTGCTCGTCGTATGTTTTGCCGTCGGGATACCGGTCTTTCCCGTCTTTTGCCAGTTTTATATTGTTCGCTTTCCTGCCTTTTTCGCCCAGGAGATCGGCCATCCTGAGTATTTTCATGGCATTGGAGTCTTCCATCTTGCGTATATCGCTAAGCCTTTTCAAGTCGGCGGGATTCAGAGTTCCTTTTGTGCTGTTTAATTTCAAAAACGAGGTATATAGCCGGTCAAGCTCGAGCTGAAGGAAATTGTTGGCATCGTTGATGCTGTGGACCCGGTGGTCCTCGAGCGCATCGAGCGCGTTGGAGGCTTTCTTGTTTGGCACGTTGTATTTCTTCTCGTATTCCGCCCATGTCTGCCCTTTGACTTCGGTTTCCTTGTCCGAGTGGTACTTTTGATAGAGCTTGCCCAGCAGGGATTGCTCGTAGACATACCGGTGGGCCTTGCCGACCACGTTGAGGCGGCCGCTTTTTCCCCTGCCTGCCCTGTACCAGAGCGCGCCGTTCAGATCGCGCATTGACCCGACAACCGCCAGCGTGGAGCTGCGCTGCTGCGCCATTGCGTCAAACCCCTTGAACACGATATTGGTGGGCACGGAAAGCGCTTTGCGTATGACAGAGCCGACCAATGGCACGCGGATGCCTTCAATCCGCTCATGGGTCCAGCTTTGCCCCGCGGTCACACCCTCGACTACCTTGTCGCCAAACCTCTTGAATTTGCCGCCTGGCCTTGCCCTTGCCCCGAACCCTTTCTTCATTGATTCGATCTGCAGGTTCATGGCGAATTTTTCGCCAATGTCCTTAAGCACCAACTTATCGAACTGGTCTTTCGCGTTTTTCAGGTGCCGCATCTGATGGGGATCCAGTTTGATCCGGTTCAGGTCCGCCTGTTTGATATGGTTCGGAGAGTACCGCTCCATGGTCTGCAGATAGTCTTTCACCAGATTCTGGATTTCGTCCCGGTATTTGTCAGGATCCGCACCCATTAGTTTCTTCGTCAGCTCGGCATGCTCCTTCATGAGCTCTTTGAGCTCTTTTTGGAGCTGGCTTTTTTGCTTCGCCTTTTCTTCCTTGCTCCAGCCCATGGCGCGGGAATAGACGTCGAGATAGCCCTCGGTGACCTTTTTGATGTCCATGCGCGTCGCGCGTGCGTTGTTGGCGAGGGTCTTGGAGAGCGAGCGCAGCATCATGGGCGCGGTGCCCCCGGTCACTTTGAAGGTCTTGCCTGGCTTTGGGATTTTCGGGGTGGTGATGTCGAACAGCGAAAGCGGGTCCCTGCCCGCGTAATACATTGAGGAGAGCAGGAGCCCCATTATCAGGAGCGCGGGAAAGCAGACATACATGTTTGCGGAAATGCCCAGCCAAAGGGTGTGGCTGAGCGCGGACAATGGCTGCGAGCCCTGCGGGCAGACCAGCGTGGATTCGGATGACTTTTGGAATGCGCTCCTGGCGCCTGATTCGCCACGGTACGAGGTGGTGAGCTGCGCGCACGAGAGCAGCCCGGTAAGATTCATGGTGCAGTTGGCTACGCCGGTCGAATCGGTGCGCGCAGGATTGCAGATGGGATCTCCGTCGCCGTTGGTTACGTTATTGCCGTTGAGAGTGAAATAGATGGGCGCGCCCGCAAGAGGCAGGATGCTGATTGACATCGTCTCGTTGGAGTACGGGCTGGTGGAGTTGGCTGGCCGGAAATAGTCCTGGAGGGATTGGGGATAATTGTCAGGGAGCCTTTGCTGGCTGTGGCTGTAATTCACGTATTTCACTTGGACCGTCGCAGTGTTGTTCCAGACGCTTAGCGACTGGATTACCTTGAACCTCAAGTCATTGCCAACAACCGAAACGGAATCCGGGCCAGGAGCGCCGGATTGCGCAAATTGGGGCGCAGAAAGCAGCAAAACCAACAATAATGCAAGGATTGCAATGCGCGCCCTCATACTTTTATTTATCCCATATCTCATTTAAATAATTATGTAGAATAAGTAGATAGGAAACAGGCGGCTGCCAATGGACAAAATTTATCGAAATTTTGTCCGCAGTGTAAATTATCAAATTTACACTACAATGAAAAAAGCAGGCGGATGGCAGCGTTTGGATGGAACCGGCGCTTGCGCGTCATGCGCAAGGCAGGGTGGCTTGAGAATGGATTATTTTCTTTGTGACCCGGCGCATATTCTCTCGTGCCAATTCATATTCGCAGCGCTCGCGATCGCAGTGTCGATAACCGCGCTTTCCTACATGGCAGGCAAATTTTTCTCCATGCCAAGCCTTGAGGCTTTTTCCAAGGTCGAGCTGACCGAGCTTGCGGTCACCGTGATCATAATTCTTATTTCAATCGGGCTGATCGGGGGGGCTTTTGACCTTATTTCCAGCGGCTTTGCAATGCCTGACCAGGTGCCGAGAGGCGGCACTGCCCCGGTAAGAGTGTGCCCTGAATGGCTGGACATGCACGGGCCATACAATCCGCAGACCGGCAATTATGCAAACGGCACTCTTGCTTTTGCGCAGGCGCATTATTTCCTGGGCTGCAGGATGGACATTCCGGACATCGGGGCGGGAATGGCAATCAGCATGGTCTCGTTCCAGCAAAGCTGGGACAGCATGCTCGGGAAACGGGTCGGGGACGGGGTGATGATGCCGGTCATCCTGTCAAGCTACCTCAAGATGATGCGGAACGAGGTAGTGCTTTCCTTTTTATCCACGCTTGACTTTGGAATCGGAGTGCCGCTGGACTTTGGCGTCTGGCTCAATGTGGGAGGGATCATGCCGTTTGGCGGGCTCAACATCATTTCGGAAACAAACATATTCGTGGTGGATGCGCTTGCAGCCACCTGGTCGGCATTCGTGGCGCAAAAAATGCTTTTGCAGTTCATAGAGAGCGCGGTGCTCAGATATTTCCTGCCCCTGGGGCTGTTCATGCGGGCATTCCCATTCTCAAGAAGGACAGGCTCTACCATAATCGCGATCTGCTTTGCCGCGTATTTCATCTATCCCCTCACCATACTTGTCAACCAGAGGATGTATGAGCAGATAAGCAACCCGAGCCTGCCTGCCGATCTCGGCGCGATTGGAGCGGCCTGCAGCGTGAACGGGGAATGCCGGACCGGGAGGTGCATCCAGGGCAAGTGCGCCAACCCGATAACCGAATACGCGGATTATGAGTCAACGTTCAGCATATGCCATGGGGGGAATCTGCAATCCGTGATGGATAGCAGCAGGCAGCAGACGCTCGTCCAGGGCAAGTATCTGAACGAGACAGACGCCCTGAGCAGGCAATACCAAAGCCGGGCCCAGCAGCCGGGAGGCAAGGTGGAATCCAGGATAAATGACGGGGTGCAGGAATCCGTCGACATGCAGAATATTGAAACTGGCATGAGGGCCGACGGCAATGTCTTGTCTTTGATTATGACTGCACCGTACCAGGCAGTCAATTGGGCCGAGGGGCTGGTGGAAAACGGGATGACCAACACGGGCAAGCTTGTCGTGCTTGCCGTCATTTTCATAGTTATGGAGATCATAATTACAATAACATTGATGAAGGATTTCGCAATACTGATAGGGGGAGAGCCGCGGATTTTCGGGCTCTCAAAACTAGTGTGAGATGGAACCAATGTACCTTTTGACATCATTTTGCAGCGACTGGCTATCCGCGCAGTTCCTTACGAACATCATAACCCCGATTGTGATAACCTCGCTTGCCACCATGATATTCGTGCTCGCGCTTTTCTACATGGCTGCGAACTTCTTCAGGAAAAACGTGTTTGACAGCAATCCGGACCGCGGGAATTTTTTCAGGACAGGCGAGTACGAGAGCTTTGTCTCGATTGAGCTTCATCAGCTGCTCATATCCGCGCTCATTTTCGTAACCGTGTTTGGCGCAAGCTGCTTTGCCGCTGACCTGTCAGACAAGATGGCGGGAGGGGACATGTTTGAAATATCGAGGAACTACCTGAACATGATAAGCAACCAGATCGCGCTCCCGTACATCGTCAAGCTCGAGGTGGCGAAAATGGTGGCGCAGTATTTCAGCTCCATGAGCTTTCGGTGGGGGCTGGCGGTCTGGGGCGCCATGGTGCCCGGCTTTCCGGCATTCATCGTGATAGAGAGGGTGATAGACTTCCTGCTCATATTGCTGACGCCTTTTGTCGCAAGCCTGATGGTGCAGGAGATCGTGCTCGAAGTGATACGCGCAATCTCGCTCCCGTTCATTTTGCCCGCAGGAGTGGTGCTGAGGATATTCCCGCCCACAAGGACCGCGGGCGCGTTTCTCATCGCCGCCGCAATCGCGTTCGAGATAATATTCCCCTATACGTATGTGATGCACAGCAACATAATGAATACCCTGATTCAGAGCGAAAATACTGAGGAAGACGTACGGCTAGGCGGGGTTTTGACAGGCACTCCCAATCTTGCCTATGCCATAAGCGACGGCGGGCTTTGGAACCCGGAGGACACGCTGATAAAGCCGCTGCGCTACCTGTCATACATGATAATGCAGGCGGTTTTCCTGCCCGCGCTCTCGATAACCATCACCATCGCATTTATCAAGGGCACCACCAAATTCATAAACCAGAAACTGGATTGAGAACTTGAAAAAAACCTGGATTGCAATCGCTGGCTGTTTTGCGCTACTGTTGCTTAGCTTTGGCTGCATAGCGCAACCCGGCGGCGGGGCGCAGGCTGGAAGCGGATGGGCGGCAGGCTGGGGATGGGAAGCCATGGTCGGACTTGCCTGCGCAGCCGTGCTGTTCCTGCTTGCCCTGGGATACATGGCGGCCTCCCTTCTCATGGACGATAAGATGAAGGCGTGGGTTTCAAAGGAAGTCGGGCAGGTGTTCTATTCGGTGCTGATAATACTCGTGGTGATTGCCGGGATAGGGGCGATGAACGAGGCGCTGCGCATCCTGATAATCAATACCGGCACGACGGGGTGGCAGAATTATACGAGCCAGAGCGTTTGCTGCGTCCCCCCCTTGGATCCGAATGTCCCTTCCTGCCTGAGGCTGCCCACCCGCCCCTGCCATTTTGAGGTTGCGTTCGACTACCTGCAGCTGATGTACGAGAGCCTGCGGTCGAACCTGCTCTCGTATTTCGTGAACCATTATTTCAATTATTTCCTGAGCAACCTGAACATCGGCGCGAGCCTTAGGCTGCTGATACACCTTGGAGGGGCAAGCGTGAGGCCGCTTGCCGGGCTTGCGATGGGAAGCGATTTCTTTTCCATCCTGTTTGACACGGCAATCAAAAACATGATGCTGGTGAGGCTGCAGCAGATATTCATCGACTTTTTCCTAGCCGGCTTTTTCCCGATAATGCTTTCAATCGGGCTGGTGCTCAGGATATTCTATTTCACGCGCAAGCTGGGAGGCACGCTGATTGCGCTTTCGCTTTGCATTTATTTCGTGCTGCCCATGTTCTATGTGCTTTCAAGCTCGATATTTTTCCATTTTGTCGGAGGCTGGGACCCGGGAGCCCGGTCGGTCAACATAGGCATGTCGTACAATCAGACCGACCCGAACAATAGGCTGCCTTTTGCGCAGAACGGGTTCCAATTTGAAAGTTCCAACTACACCCGCTATGATGCGAGCAATGAAACCCTTAATGTGATGGACGTTTGCGGCACGTCGTCGCAAACGGAAACGGAAGCGAGCACGGGCCCGCTCACTACGTTCAAGGGCGCCTGGAAGTCGGTCCAGGGCGGCGGATGGTACCAAACGCTGAAGAGCTTTTTCACAACCACCGCGTTTTCAAAAGAGGGGCCGATAGCCACGCTCGCGGCAATAATGGTATTCACGCTTCTGATACCCTTCCTCGGGATAATGACCACGCTTGCAGCATACAAGGTGATTTCGCCGATGATCGGGGGAGATGTTGAAATCGCACTGCTTTCAAGGCTGATATGATGGGCACGAAAAACCGCACATTGGGCGTGATTGCGCTTGCCCTAGCCCTGCTTTGGCTGGGGTTTGCCGGAATTGCGGCTGCGACCAATAACCCGTTCATCCCTGACAGCGGGAGCTATGCGAACACAACCATAGATCCGCAGGATAATGACGTGCTTGGGCTTGGGAGCTATTTTGGCGAGGCAAAGGCAGTGGAATGCCAGAAGATGACCCATGGGCTGGACTGGCTCCAGATTTCGTTAGCCGCGCTTGGAACCGGAATATTCATAGCTGCGGCCGGCTATGTCCTGGGCGGGCTCTTGGGCACCCCCCAGTACAATGCGTTCGTGAAAAACCAGCTTTGGGGAGTGATTGAGGGCGCGGTGATACTGGGAATTTTCACCGCCACAGTGCTTGTGCTTTCGCAGGTTGGCGAGCAGAACTTGGGGACTGCGCGCGCGTATTCCGTCATAATAAAGAACACGTCCGCGATGAATTTCGGGATGGTGATGGTGGCAAACACCGTCATGACCTTTTTTGCCAAGCAGACCCCGCAGCCGAAGATACCGGGCCTGGAAGGCTTTTACCTTGGCTTTCAGATGTCGCCCATGTTCCGCCCGGTTTTCGACGCGATGGGAATGGTGACGCAGCTGATAACCGTTTCCGTGGTGGAATGGACTGCGCACGAATTCCTGCTCTGCTTCATACAGAATTCGATGCTTACGCTCCTGCTTCCGGCAGGCATATTCCTGCGGATATTCGGATTCAAGAACGGCGCGAACGCGCTCATCGGCCTTGCGCTTGCGCTCTATTTCATATATCCGTGGATGATGGTCCTGATAGGCGATTCCATCACCACGTATTTCCAGGAGGAAATCGACCAGCTGATGAATGGGCGCAGCCAGACCAAGGACTTTTTGCTTTGCGCGGGAAGGCCGATTTGCTGCATGCCAGAAGCACCGACAGCGAGTGCGGGCGAATCATACATACAGAACGGGCGGGAT
>JAPLWY010000034.1:4804-19496 GCA_026396355.1 Microcaldota archaeon | reverse complement strand
AGGCAAATGTAATTATTACCCATAAACTTGATGCAACAAGCCCGGCTGACCTTATTATGGAGGCAATATGGGAAAATGCAGGTGATAAAACTGATTTGTTTGGCAAATTAGATAAAATTGTTAAAAAAGATTGCATTTTCACCACGAATTCTTCATCCATTGTACCTTCTAAAATCTGCCCCGGAGGGGAAAGGGAAAGCCGTTTTGCCGGTTTACATTTCTTTTACCCGGTTGCATTGAAAAATATTGCCGAACTTATTATTATGCCGCAGTCAGGCTGGGAAACCATTCTCCTTACTGTTGAGCCTGAGGAATACTCCACAATGTTCCACCACCCCAATGTGAAATGGTGCAAGAAGCAGGCAGATGCAATGGGGCTTGAAATTATATTCGCGCGCGCAAAAAGCAAGGGCGAAGCTGCTGAGCTTGAAGCAGTCAGTACAGTGCTTGCCAGTTTAAAAGTTGACGGCGTGGCTGCTGGCGCAATAGAAAGCGAGTACCAGCGCGAGCGGATTGACAAAATAGCGCACCAGCTGGGCATCTGCTCCTTCTGCCCCATCTGGCGAACCTCGCGCGCGCTTCTTCCTGAAATAACGCGCTACTTCGAGGCTTACATAATGGCAGTCTCAGCAGAAGGGCTCAAAGAATCAGATTTGGGCGCGCGCTTTGATGAAAAGTTCCTGGAAAGGATTTCCCGCTTTAAAATCCCAATCAGTCCATGCCTCGAAGGCGGGGAAGGCGAAACATTCGTGGCAAACGCGCCCTTTTTCAAGAAAGGCCTCAAAATAAAGGAAATGGAAAAGAAGTTCGACGGAATGCGCGGAGTGGCGGAAATAACCTCACTGCGCTGAAATGCCCGCAGCAAGCTTGTCCAGCCTGTCTGTGATGCCGCTTATATCATCCCTGAATGCCGAGCGTATCTTCACATTGGCGTACATGTCCACCTGAATCGGTATTGCCTTTTTTATCTGGATTGAGCTGTTGCCAAAAGCCTTTTCCGAGGAAACCATTATTTTTGTCTTTATCGGCACGCTCTCCTGCATCCTGAATGAGACCGGCTGCCCGGAAGTGCTTATCCCAACCATCTGGGTGTCGATAGGTATGTCGAATTCCAGGGGCATCTCGAACTGGGGCGGGAACATGTCCCGTATCAGGTAGCTCTTGTTCAGGTATATCTCGCTTTGCACTGGTGCAGTCACGGTTATTTCCCTATTCTGCAATGCCTTCAAGCTGTCCGAGATTCCCTGTATCTCTACCCGCTGTGATGGCGAAAGCGGCTTTTCACCATAATAAAACAGGTAAACATTGAACAGGGAAAGCCCGATTGCGATTACTGCGATAAATAACGGCAACGAGCCCAGCCCGCCGGTTTTCATTGGTGCGGCCTCCCCAATCCCGTGCGAGGACATTTCAGGAGGCTTGTAGCTTGGCTGCTCGCGCACGCCCTGGCGCATGACACTGGAAGGAAGTGACGAAGGCATATGACCACCAGCCGTATTTCTCCACTCCTCTTTTTATTACCAACGACCGCGCGCTCCCGAACACCTTTTAAATTCTTGGAGCAAATCCAGGCAAGAGTGATATTATGCCAAAAGTGACTTTCAAAACCGACGGTAAAACAGTTGAAGTGCCTGCAGGCACGCCCTTAACACAGGTGGCAGAGGACGCTGGCGCCAGCATCCCATTCTCCTGCAAGGCAGGCGTATGCGTTTCCTGCATAGTCAATATAGTAAAAGGAATGGAAAATATCGGCCCCCTCACTGAGAATGAGAAAGCCACTCTTGAGGGATTTGGCGCAAAGCCCAACCAGCGCCTGGCATGTCAGTGCATTGTCAATGGAGACATTGAAGTAGAAAACCCCTGATTTATTCTGCCCCAAGCTTTGGGCTGGTGCGAAAATGCTCACAGTGCAACTGGATCAACAATCCTATTCGCCAGGAGATATCATATCTGCCGCAATAATTCTCAAGCTTGATTCAGAAAAAAGGGCGCGCGGGCTGTTCGCAAGGCTGGTCTGCGTAGAGCAGACTCTCCACAAGACAAATGTGGTGCTGGACAAGTACGAATACGACCGCGACAAGGAAATGAGCATCCCCTACTCTTCTCACATGGAAACCCGCACTGAAACGCGCGAGAAAACCTGGTTTTCCAAGGAAATAAGGCTGGTTGGCAACGGGACTTTTGCCTCATCAGAATACACTGCGGTTTTCCAGCTTCCCCCAGGTGCGCCTCCAACCAGCCACGAATTCGGGCATGACGGAAAAATACATGTCTGGAAAGTGTGCGCCAAGCTCGACATTCCTCTTGCAATAGACGAGAATGGCGAGGCAGAAGTGTTTGTTGAGGGGCTTTAAACAATGCGCCAGGGTATTTTTTACGGCAACAGTAGCTTAAGGTAGAAAAGCGGCGAAACCACTTCCCCCTTTTTCTCATCCGAGCCAATCATGCCGATTATCATCTCGCGCACTTCCTTCTTGTCAGCCGCCTTGCCTATGAACAGATTAAGGAGGAAGCGGAAGCGCGACAGCCTCTGGAGCAAATAAGAATTCTTAATCTCTGGGCGAAGGTCTGCAGCCACGCTTTTCTCATACTCTGCAAGCGCTTCAGCTGAAAGCGGCTCTTTGCTTCCAGCGCTCGCAGCCAACGCTTTCTCTATTGCCTGCGCGGCATATTTCCCGGAAGTAAGCGCATTTCCCATGCCTTCCCCTGAAAATGGGTCTACCAACGAGGCAGCATCCCCGACAAGCAGCCAGCCCTCGCCGGTATTTTTCTTTATGTATGAGCCNCCCAGCCCCCAATCCTGCCTTCCAGCTTCGCATTCTTGAAGCGAGGGGCAATAGAGGGGTGCGCATTCAGCGCATCCTGCAAAATGGCATTCGGATGCTTCTTTCCCTTCAAGTCAGATGACAATATTCCCAGCCCCACATTCGCCCTTCCGTTTGCCATTGGGAAAATCCAAAGATAGCCTGGCAGCACTCCGTCTATGAAATAAAGCTCGATATTCTCAGTCAAGCCTGAAACTCCGCTCCAATAGCCGCGAACAGCGGAAAAGACATGCTTTATTGGCTGGTTCGGCAAGCCTGCAAGCCTGGAAACAGCTGATGTTGCGCCATCTGCGCCAACCACCACGCGCGCAAAAAAGCTCCCAGTTCTCTTGTCGGCAAAAGTGCCTCTCACTCCGCAAACCGCGCCCGACTGCGCAGTTTCAAGCCCGTCCACTCCAAAATTCTGAATCACTTCGATATTCTTGTGCGCGCTTGCGGCTGCAAAAAACAGCCCGTCCAGCTCGCGCCTCTCAACAGTATAGCCTGCAAATTCCATCCCGTCAGCATTCGGGAACGGCACCGAGACCTGCTTGCCATTTGGCGCAACCATCAAAAGCCCGCGCACTATTCCGTGCGGCAGTTTTGAAATCTTGGGAAGAATCCCGAGCCCGCGCGCAATCCCTATCGATTTTCCTGAGAACGCATCCCCGCAAATCTTCTCGCGGGGGAAAGCAGCCTTGTCTACCAATAGCACCGTCTTCCCGGCATTGGCAAGGTGGAGCGCGCAGGATGAGCCAGACGGCCCGGCGCCAACAACTATCGCGTCGTATTGGCGGTTGCCGGATTTCACTTCCTCTGCCATATTATCACCAGTATTGCTTGCATTGCCGCTAAACTTTGCAGTTGAGCCTGTTAAAGCACGCAAGGCAATTATAAAACATTTCCTTAAATATCCTCCCCATGCACGGCATATTTGGCGACAGGCGGGACTCCCTTGTCAAGAGCATCTGGACCCCTCCTGCAAAATGGTCACTGTCAGGCGCCTGGCTCTGGTGGTTCTGGATATTCTTCATCCATGATAAAGACACAAAAAAGACAGGCAAGTGCAGGCAGCTGATGATTCTTTGGTCAATAAAAAACGACAAGCGCATAAAGTGCAATTCCCTTGAAATAAGGACGCAAAAGCAGCTTGAGGCAAAAGGGGACGGGAAATGGTCGTTAAACGGCGCTGCAGCCGCATGGTATTTTGACAACAAGCAGATGCACGATGATTTTGTGCTTGAGCGCTCTGAAATGTCGCTTGACTCATCCTCCAGCAGCCTGATTGCGCCAGGCAAAACCCCCAGCTCCTTCTCTTTAGAGGGCGAGGAATACATTACAAAAATAAAGGCAGGGGGCAAGGAATTCGAATTCCGCGCAACACAGGCTGACAGGCATCTCGCAGTCGGCCCCAACTACGGAAAAACAGAGTTCCCATTCGGAATCGGGCTGGAGGGCACGCGAATCGAGCGCCTCATGCTCACTGGCACAGAAACAGATGCAAAAGGCGCCAGGAAAATCTCCGGCACTGCTTATTTCCAGAAAATACTGGTTGCCATGCCTCCGCCTCCCTGGTATTGGGGGCTTTACCATTTTTCGGACGGGAGCTTCTTCACCTACATGCTTCCCTATGCCGGCCGCTCGCTTCTTGCAGACAATTTATGGAAAGGCGCAGGCCTCAAGTCACCAACTCTCTCCCTGAAGCAGGACATTTTCCTCTACCACGCCCCCTCTGGCAAGGTTTTTGAGGGAAACCAGCTCACTGTAAAGACCAAGCGCGAAAGCAATGGGCTTTGGTCCCATGAAATTACCGGGAAAGGGAAGGGATTTGAGATAAAGGCGGTTGCGCGCGCATACTCCCACTCCTGCTGGTCGTTTGAGAAAAACATCGGCTTCCTGCCAATGCGATCCACCTTCAAGTACAATGAATACCCATCAGTTCTCGAAAGCCTGGTCCTCAAAACAAAGGACGGGAAAGAGATCTCGCTCAAGAACGGCTGGGGGAATATGGAAAACGCGTGGGGAATAATAATCTAACCGCGTTTTCCAGAAGTCGCCTCAGCGACTGAGATGGAGAATGCCTGGGGCGTCATTATCTGACTGGCGCCTGCACTAAACTACTTTTCCAGTCAGCGTGCCGCTTGAAGTGTGGTTGAAGCCTGTGGCAAGGTCAGTGTAGCTGATCAGGACTTTTGCGTTGTAGCCGCTGCTTGGTTGCTGTGCTCCAAAGCCTGTCACGCTGAGCAATCCGCTGTTAGAGCTAGCCGGGATAATCGAGCTGAAATTATTTCCCTGCGTATCCGATCTAATCACCCCTTCTATCCTGTTCACCCTCACGCGCTGGGTTGCCTGGTTGGTGAGCATAAGCGTAAGATTGCCGTGCGAATCCAGGCTCCATCCCTTAACGGCAACACCTGAAAAGCCGGCTGCCTTGTTCCCGATGAAGTTGCTGGTGTCAAATATGCCCAATGAAAACAATACGCCTGCCACTATTACAACCAATGCGAGCGCCCATCCATAAGTCATGAGAAAGTCCAGCGCCGCTTGCGCACGCAAGGGTCCGACTTGTCGGCGCACCGACAAGTGGTCCACTCGAACTTCGGTTCGAGTCGGACGCAATTCAAACGCCGCCTGTCCCTTTGCAAAAGCCATCTGACCACCAAACAAGTTTCCGCGCGTTTCTTTATTAATTGTGGTGTAAATTTGATAATCAGCATCTGCCACTGGTGGCAGATGTCCGACTCAGTTGTGCTCCTCACAACTGGCGCATTTACAGTGCGGACAAAATTTATCGAAATTTTGTCCTCTGCACCTGCTGCGCAAAAATCACTTGAACAATTTCTTCGCCGATTTCACCGCAAAGTCGAAGAAGTCGGTTATCACACTGTAGTGGGTGAGCCATTTCTTTACCTCGATGGCAATTCGCGCGGTTGCCTCTCCGAAAATCGCCACTCCGGGAACAACAGCCTGTATCTCCTTGATTTCAAAAAGCGGGCGGATTACCCTTACTGACCCCAGGCTCTCGACCGACTTCAATGCGCGGAACGCCAGCCCGATGGGCAGAAGCACTATCAGCTCCATCCAGTTTGCCCTCAGGAATTTCGCCTTGTCATCGCTTTTCGAAAAGCGCGAATAAAGCTCAAGCAGGAACACGCCTATTGCAATCAAGTCAACAGTTTCCATCATTTGCTCTGTTTGCGGCGAAACTTTTGCAAAAAAGCCCAAGTCAATCCCTATCCACCAGACTGAAAGTATGAAGAACAGCACCAGGCATATGACAAGGTTCAGCTGCCAGAGCCTTTTCTGCCTCAGGGCCCGCCTCTTCGCTGCCTTAAGCTGCTCCCTTGCAGATTTCCCTCTCACTTGACGCGTTTTTTCTCTCAATGCCACATATAATTTATTCACAAACCCCTTAAATACCTGCCGGTCCATCTGCCTCTGGAACTTGTTTTAAGCCTTTCTTGCGCTACCCCTGCATGGAACTTTCGGACGCAATAAACAACCGCCGCGCAGTGCGCGAATTCACGGAAAAGCCAGTGCCAAAGGAAATAATCGCGAAACTTCTCCATGCAGGCGCAATGGCTCCCTCTGCAATGGATGCCCAGCCCTGCCATTACATAGTAATCTCGAACAAAAGCAAAATCCGCGAGCTCTCGGACATTGCAAAGGACAAAAACGGCGCGCTCGGGCTGGGCGCGAAGTTTGCCGAGATGATGAAGCTGAAGGAAGACGTCATTTTCCACGGGGCGCCTCTCGTTATTTTCATAGTTGCCGAAAAAAGCGCCTGGAACAAGCTGGACTGCGCGCTCTCTGCGCAGAACATGATGCTGCAAGCGCATGATTTGGGGCTGGGCAGCTGCTTTATCGGGCTGGCAAATTCCCTCAACAGTGACAGGAAAACCCTGCATTCGCTCGGAATGAAAAGTTCTCAGGAAATAGTCTGCCCGCTCATTTTCGGCTATCCAAAAGCGCAGCCTCATGAAAAAACGCGCGAGCCGAAAATACAGAACGTCATTGAATGACTGCCTGAAACTTATGGCTGGGTTTGAGCATGGATTTCTCCTTTCTTGCGCTTTTGGCTGCTGTCTTTGCCATTAATGTAATTCCCGCCTTCATGCCCCCTACCTGGTCTGTGCTTGCCTATTATTACCTATTCTACGGCGGCGACCCCTTGCTCCTGGCCCTCTGCGGCACGCTCTTCTCCACGCTCGGGAGAATTGTGCTTGCCAAATGGTCAAGCCCCCTTGCCTCTCGCTTTTTCAGCAAGCACATGGAAAGCAATGCAAAATTCATGCGCAAGGAGGCTTCGCAGCACAAGAACGCAGAATTCTTCGGAATGTTCATTTATGCGCTAAGCCCGCTTCCCAGCAACTCGGTTTTCATAATCGCAGGCGCTGCCAAGCTTAGGCTCGCGCAGATTGTGGCAGGCTTCATGGCTGGAAGGTTCATTTCCTATTATGTCATTCTCACTCTCACCGTAATTTCCGCAGAAACAATACGCAACTCCTTTTCACTTGGCGGGCCAGAGTCATGGGCAATCCAGCTGGTCGGAATCGCGCTTGCCGTGCTCGTATTCGCAGTCGACTGGCAAAGCATTCTTGGCAGGAAAGGGAGCAGCCTTCTCAAAAGGAAAAAAAGATAGCTTATAGGAAAAACAGCTAGCTAAGCACGGCCCCGACTGGCTGCTTTCTTTGCATTCCCTTCGCCACTTTGGCAATCTCGAAAACAACTATTGCCGCCACTGCCGCCATTGCGCAAAGCGCAAGCTGCCCCAAGCTCAGCGGCGCCAGCTTGAACAGCTCCTGCAGGAACGGCGAGTAAAGCACAAGCGCCAGGAAGAACAGGGTGGCTCCGAACACCACCCACAGCGCCTTGTTCTCGCTTCCCAGCGTCTCAACCACAGTGCCTGCCTGCGAGCGGCTGCTTAAAATGAGCGCAAGGTTGCCAAGCACGAGCGAGGTGAATGCCATCGCCCGTGCTCCGTTCTCCTCAGTCCCGCTCACAAGCGCAAAATGGTAAATGCCTGCAACCACTGCCAAAAGCACTATTCCCCGAAATGCGCTCAGCGCCAAGGTCGCACTGTCAAACAGCCTCTCATCCTTCCTGCGCGGCTTTCTCTTCATGATGTTCTTCTCCTCTTTCTCAGCCTCGAAAACAACCGAGCATACAGGGTCGATGATGAGCTCAAGGAAGGCAATATGCACAGGGAAAAGCGCAATCGGCCAGCCCAAAAGAACAGGAAGGAGCGACAAGCCCGCAATCGGTATGTGGACGGAAATTATGTAGCCCATTGCTTTCTTTATATTGTCATAAATTCTCCTGCCCATCCTGACTGCGCGCACAATTGAAATGAAATTGTCGTCAGTGAGCACAAGCGAAGAAGACTCGCGCGCAACATCAGTGCCGCGCCCGCCCATCGCAATCCCCACAGCAGCGGCTTTCAGGGCAGGCGCGTCATTCACGCCATCGCCAGTCATCACCACTATCTCTCCATTGGCTTTCAATGCCTCCACAATGCGAAGCTTCTGCTCAGGCACCACGCGCGCAAATACATTGACAGTCCTTATTCTCTCGCGCAAATGCTCCTCGCTCATTGCCTCAAGCTCAGCGCCGGTTATTATGTCCTCATAGTTCGCAAAGCCCGAGTTCTTGGCAACCACGCGCGCAGTGCCAGGATAATCCCCAGTTATCATTATCACTCTCAAGCCCGCCTCATAGCACTCGCGCACCGACTCTGCAACTTCGGGGCGCACCGGGTCCTCAAGCGCAACCAGCCCTACAAACTCGAATTCAAAATCATGCTGGCTCTCAGGCAATTTGCTGGACTTGAAATGAGAGTGGGCCACTCCCAGCACGCGCAGCCCCTCGCCGGAAAGCGCGCCCACCTGCTTCAAAATTTTTTCCTGCTCCCCCTTTGTCATGTGGCACAAGTCAAGTATTGCCTCTGGCGCGCCTTTTGCAGCAATAAGATACTCTTTTCCAGAAGGCGAGCGCCAGACGTGCGAGAGCGCCAGCAATTTCCTCGAAAGAGTATATTCGCGCACCAGCTCCCAGTCCGCGTGAAGGTGCTCAGTGCCCGACAGTTTTGCCAGCCCGCTCTCCTTTATCGAGCGCTCCATGGGGTCATACGGCTCTTTCTGGCTGGCAAGCACCGCGTATTCCAGTGTTTCGTGCGCCCATTCAGGCAATCCCTTTGCCTCCCTAAGCGAAGCCAACTTCCCATCTGCCCAAATCTTCTCCAAAGTCATCTTGTTCTCTGTCAGCGTGCCTGTCTTGTCTGAGCAAAGCACAGTGGTCGAGCCCAAGTTCTGTATTGCGCCCATTCTCCGTGTCAGCACATTGTGCTTGGACATCCTCCAGGCTCCAAGCGCAAGGAAAATGGTAAGAACAACCGGGAATTCTTCCGGCAGTATTGCCATGGCGAGTGCCAGCCCGGCAAGGAAGCCCTCGGTCCAGTTGCCGCGGGTAACTCCGTATAAAACAATCACTATTGTGCAGACAACCAGCCCCACTGACCCGAAAAGCCTGACCAGCCCGTCGGTTTCCTTCTGGAGCTCAGTCTGCTCAGGCTCGATTTTCTGCAGCGCCTTGCCTATTTTCCCAACCTCAGTAGCCACTCCTACTGAAACCACGCGCACAACCGCGTGCCCCTGCGAAACCAATGTGCTGGAGTAAACGAATGGAAGGTCTTCGCCGCCCGGCCTTCCCATCTCCATTTTCCCATCCCACACGCTCTTTCTCACTGCAGCAGACTCGCCTGTAAGAAGCGACTCGTCCACCATCAGGTTGCTGCAGGAAAGCACCACCACATCCGCAGGCACACGGTCGCCTTCTGAAAGGACGATTATGTCTTCCCGCACCACTTCCCTGCCAGGTATTACAAATTGTTTTCCATCCCGGATTACTCTCGCGCGCGGGGAAGAGAGGTCGCGCAGCGCCTCAAGCGCGCGCTCAACTTTCCCCTCCTGGTAAATGGTTATCCCTATTATCACGAAAACAAAGGCAAGCAGCATGAGCGCGCCTTCCAAGTCCCCGACGAAAAAGTACATTATGCCGCACGCGACCAGAAGCAGGAACATGGGCTCGCGCATTGTCTCTATCGCAATGTCGAGTATGGTGCGCTTTTTTTCAGCAGGAAGCTCGTTGTAGCCCTCGGCAAGAAGCCTCTCTCGCGCCTTCTCCGCGCTAAGCCCGCGGTGTATTTCCTCGACATTAAGCGCATTCACCATGCTTTTTTGTTGCAACCCAATGCTTATAGGTGTTGCGGATTTTTACCTTTTTCAAATCGGCAGGCAGGCAAGGACAGAATCAAACTTCCTAATCAGCCCCATTGCCTTCCTCGCATTTTTTGCCGACAGCGCGCCTTCTCCCGCCAGCCTCTCGCATTTGCAGATAAACCGCGAGGCTGCCCTCAGCGCTCCAGCAGTGTCAAAATCATCATCCATTGCAGTTTCAAATTCCTTTTTTGCCTGCAGGAGAACAGCCTCGAACCCCGCGCTCCCTCTCCCGCGCGCTTTGCCTATTCTCTTCAAGCCCTCCTGCATCTTTTGGAACTCATCCTTCACTTTTACCATTCTTCCCATGCCAAATTCCATTGGCTTTCGGTAATGCCTTGACAAAAGGAGCATTCTCACCATTTTCGCAGAATAGCCTTTTGCAGCCAATTCAGGAACTAACACGGCGTTTCCCTTTGACTTGCTCATCTTTATTCCGCGCACCTTCAAATGCCTCACATGCATCCAATAAGCCGAGCTCTCATTGCCTGAGAGCGAGTTTGCGACCGCGCGCGTGTTCTCATGGTGGTTGAAGCAGTTGTCCTCCCCGCCCACAGTTATGTCCATACTTTTGCCCAGCGTCCCGATTCCCATCGCAGCGCACTGCACATTCCAGGCAGGCTCTGCCTTCATGCTTTTTTGGCCGGCGCAGTCCTTGCATTTTCCTCTGCAGGGCCTAAGCAGGAGAAAGTCCCCTGCCTCCTTTCTCTTATACTCCTCCTTAAGCACCCTTCTTGCGCGCGGCGCTATCCTTTTCCCTGACAGCTCGCCATAACCCCTGAATTTTGAAAGGTCGAAATATACTCTGCCCCTCAGCACGTATGCCTTGCCCTTCTCAAGAAGGTCGTAAGAAATCTCAGCCATTTTCCCTGCATACTGGCTGGCATGAGGGTAAAAATCCGCCTTCATCGCGCCAAGCGCATTAAGGTCCTGTCTAAACAGCCTCTCATATTTCGCAGTGAGCTTTTTGTAGGGAACCCAGGTCTTTTTCACTTCCTTCATTATTGTCTCATCCATGTCAGTTATGTTCATGGTGTGCAATACCTTGTGCCCCTTGTAAATCAAATAGCGCTTGAGCGCGTCCTCAAATATGTAGGTTCGGTAATTTCCAATATGCGGGCGGGAATAGACAGTGGGGCCGCAGGTGTACAGCCTGACCGTTTTCCCCTCGCGTGGCTTGAACGTTTGAATTTTCTTCCCGAGCGAATTGTATAATCTGAGCAATCTCACACCTGCATTTTCTCGAATGCCTTGGTTCCGACCGCAATGAAAACAGCTGAAAAGCCAATCAGCACCAGCACATCCAAAAGTATTCCCCGCTGCGTGGTGCCAAGCAGGCAGAACTGGAACAGGTCCACGCCATAGCTCAGCGGATTGAGGTTCACTATTATATCGAGATACCAAGGCAGGTTCCTAAGCGGGAACAGCGCGCCTGAGGAGAGGAACATTGGCCACATCACAAAGCTCATCACCAGGTTGAAGCCTTCAGGGCTTTTCATGTTCGCCCCAATCACCAGCCCCAGGCTCACCATGCACATTGCCACCAGCATGGCTGCGCAAATCGCAAGCAATGCCATTGCAACTGACGGGACGAATGAGAAAACAAGCCCAATCACCAATAAGCCGGTTACCTGCACCAGGACATCGCTCATTCCCCCCAGCATTTTTCCCAGGAAAACCGCGCTTCGCGGGACCGGTGCCACCAGCACAGCCTTCAAAAAGTCCAGCTTCCTGTCCCAAATAATATACATCCCGTAGAATATCGAGCCGAACAGCACTGCCATTGAAAGTATGCCCGGGAAAATAAACTGCTGGTAATTCACCCCGCTTATTGCCACGCTGGCGCCCAGCCCCCCGCCGAATGCGAATATCCACATCAGAGGCGTGATTATTGCAGAGACCACTCTCTCCTTTTCCCTGAAGAAAACCTTGATTTCGCGCATCCATATCGCGTAGACTGATTCAAAGTATGACATGTTGCTCACTTGTTCCTGCTCATCATCCTTTCCCAGAACCCGCCTTCTGCCGAGTCCTCGCGTATATTGGCGCCCGTGTACTTGATGAAAACCTCGTTCAAGGTGGCAGGGCGTATCTCAATCGAATTCACGCTTTTGGCGGTTCTCAGAAGCTTGGGCAAGTTCTGGTGCAGGTCAGAAATTGAAGCGCACACCTTGCCATTTTCCAGCCTGACATTCTTTGCAAATTTCATCCTCTTCATCATCTTCATCAGCGTTTTCTGGTCGGCTGTGCCCAAAACCACAGTGTCTCCTCCCAGCTGCGCCACCAAGTCCGAGGGCTTGCCAACTGCAAGCACTTTTCCATGGTCGATTATTGCCACCCTGTCTGCAAACTGCTCAGCCTCTTCCAAGTAATGGGTTGTAAAAACGATTGTGGTGCCCTCTCGCTTGGGCATTTCATGGATGTACTTCCAAATGTGCGAGCGCGTCTGCGGGTCCAGCCCCACGGTTGGCTCATCCAGGAAAAGCACTTTGGGGTGATGCATAAGCCCGCGCGCGATTTCCAGCCTGCGCCGCATTCCGCCCGAATATTCCTTCACATTGCTGTTCTGCCGCTCAGACAGCCCCACCAGCTTGAGCATGTATTCTATCCTTTCCTTCCTGCCATCGGCAGGCACGCCGTAAAGAAGCGCATGCATCTCCAGATTCTCCTTGCCTGAAAGCAAGTCATCCACGCTTGGCTGCTGGAAAACCACGCCGATTGACTGGCGCACTGCAAGCGCCTGCTTCTCGACATCAAAGCCAGCAACACTTGCGCTCCCTGCGCTTGGCTCAAGAAGCCCGCAAAGCATGGAAAGCGTGGTGGTTTTTCCCGCTCCATTCGGCCCCAGAAGCGCAAAAACCTCGCCTTCAGGTATTTCCAGGCTTATTTTGTCCACTGCGCAAAGCTTGCCGTATTTTTTGGAAAGCGCCCTTATGCTGATTGCTGATTTTTTTGCTGCCATATGCTTGCCCACCAATGCAGATATTCGCTTTTGAGCCGATATTTATAAACGGAATTACTCTTTGTCCGGTTGCCCTTCAACCGCGCTCGCTGCAACCCATTCCAATAAAAACCTCGCGCGAGTTCCTTAATCAGGTGGTGCTCATGGCATTGAAAGGATACGTAATTCATATTGAGAAAAAGACAGAGGAGAACACCGACTTCCGCCGCGTGCTTTATACCGGCAAGCACAGCCAGCTCGTGCTCATGTGCCTCCAGCCAGGCGAGGAAATCGGAATGGAAGTTCACTCACACCTTGACCAGTTCTTCCGCTTCGAGGCAGGCGAGGGCAAGGTTTTCATAGACGGGATACCGCACAAGGTGCGCGATGGCGATGCAGCTATTGTGCCTGCCGGCGCGCAGCACAACGTGGTGAATACCTCTGAGCATAAGACGCTGAAGCTCTACACCATCTACTCCCCGCCCGAGCACATTGACAAGACAGTGCGACACACCAAAAAAGACGCAGAGGCAATGCCTGAGGAATACGACGGCAAGCCGACGGAATAGGGGCGAACAAGGCAAAGGAAAACAGGCTCACCTCTTAAGTGGCGCCATGTGCTTCATGGGCAGCTGCCTGTACTCGCTCTTCTCCACCTTCATTTTCCTGTACAATATGCTCTCAAGCGAGTCAAGGTTGCGTTTCGCCAACACTATCCGTTCCTTGTTAATTGACCTCAGTTCTTTCATATGTTCACGAGATGTCATGAAATTTGGGCATTCAATATTTTCAACATTTTTCTTTGCCAGGATATAAAACGCATCCGCGCGGCAATGTTCAGGCTGGGCAATGGTCGCGGTATCAAGCATGCGATCCGCGTTTTTAATCCTTGATTCAAGTTCTTTTTCTGTCTCATTCAATTCATGCGAATATTTTTGTTTTTCGCTTCTTGGTGCTTTGGGGGCTAGCACGTCCTGTACGCCCATTTGCGTTATCATCCCTGCCAAAAAGACTTCTATTATGATCATAACTCTCAACAATTCCTGCTTGTTCATTTCCACCGCCTCGCTGTGTTTTCTTGTTGTTTTTTGTGCATTTACTCATATATAAGAACTTTTGTTATTTTTTTAATGAAAACCGATAATTTTATATAAAATAGCCAATATATGCTAATTATATGCTAAAAATTGACCAAAAAGACAGGATAATACTTTATGAGCTTGACAGGAACGCGCGCCAGCCCCTCTCGGCAATAGCGAAAAAGGCGAGGCTGTCAAGGGAAGCCGTGCTTTACAGGCTCAAAGGCTACTTGCATGACGGAATAATCCGCAACTACCTTGCTGTGGTGAACATGGCAAAGTTCGGGTTTTCCCACCACAAGGTTTTCGTGAAGCTGCAGAACCTCACCGAAAAGCAGGAGGCTGAGGTCATCAGCTATCTTTGCAGGCACCCAAGCACAAGCTGGGTTGCCAGTTGCGACGGGAAATATTCGCTCGTCTTTGGGGTCAAGGCAAGAACATTGAGCGAACTGAACTCTTTTCTGAAGGAGCTGAACGGACGCTATTGGCAGTATCTTGCCGGGCAGGATATCGCATCCATCGTTGAAGCGCACCACTTTTACCGGGATTACCTGGTCAACGCCTCAGGCACAACTGAAAGGGAGATACGCTGGA